>CANIBN010000118.1 GCA_947465505.1 Acidimicrobiales bacterium
GCAGTGCCGTCGAAACGGGCAAGGCTCCAGTCGTCCTTGGGGAAGTGTGCCGGCACCCAGTCGAGGATCACCCCGATGTTGCGACGGTGCAGGATGTCGATCATCTGGCGGAGTTCGTCGGGAGTGCCGAATCGCGCTGTGGGCGCGTAGTACCCAGTTACCTGGTAGCCCCACGATCCCCCGAACGGATGCTCTGCGAGCGGGAGAAACTCCACGTGGGTAAAGCCGAGATGCTCGGCGTGATCAGCAAGCGCGTGTGCCGCCTCTACGTAGCCGCTGCCGGCGTGCCACGAACCAAGGTGCACCTCGTAGATCCGTAACGCTGACTTCTGTGGGGTACCTCGTCGTTGCATCCACTCCGAGTCCCCCCACTCGTACGAACCCGCGGCAGCGACAACACTTGCGTTCGACGGCGGCACCTCCGTGCACCGGGCCATCGGATCCGCCTTGAGTCGCAGCACGTTGTCCGCGCCACGCACGGCGAACTTGTAGCAGTCCCCTGCCTCCACGCGTTCGTCGATGCCGCTCCACACACCCGACACCCCGACGGGTTCGAGCACCGTGCGACCGGCGTCCCAGTTGTTCCAATCGCCTGCCACGCCCACCCAACGAGCATTCGGTGCCCACACCGACAGGCGGGCGCCACCGGACTCGAGCAGCTGGACGCCCAGCACCTCCCACAGGCGACGGTGGCGGCCCTCGCCGAGCAGATGGAGGTCCAGATCGCCCAGCGACATCGTGTGGAGCGTATGCCGTCGCCAACAGGGCCGTGGCTGCCGAACGGCCTTCCCGGGCAACCACTGTCCGCTTCGTTCCCTGCACCGGTAGTGTTGACGGGCCGCTCAGGTTGAGTGGTTCACGTCGGTGGCGCCCACAACATGCCGCTGATCGTGCGTTTGTGGAAGAGAAAGCCATCATGACCAAGTCCTCCCCCTCGGGAGCCGCAGGGTTTCGCGCCCTCGGTGTCCCTGCTGACCTTTGCGCGGCACTCGCCGCCGACGACATCAACGAGCCGTTCGAGATCCAGTCCGCCTGCGTTCCCGAGGCACTCGCCGGCAAGGACCTGTGCGGTCGCGCCGCAACCGGCTCCGGAAAGACGCTTGCGTTCGGCATCCCGATGCTCGCTCGCGTCGGCCAGGCCAAGCCGTTCCACCCCACGGGCATTGTGCTCGTGCCCACTCGCGAGCTCGCCAAGCAGGTTCGTTTCGACCTGCTCTCCATGGGCAAGGAGCGCCGTCGCTACATCCTCGCCGTCTACGGCGGTACCCCCTACGGGTCGCAACTCAACTCGTTCCGTATGGGTGCGTCCATCATCGTCGCCTGCCCGGGCCGACTGCTCGACTACGTGCGCCGCGGCCAGGTGTCGCTCGATTCGGTTGAGGTGTGCGTGATCGACGAGGCCGACCGCCTCGCCGACCTCGGCTTCATGGACGACGTGCGCGAACTGCTCGATGCCATGCCTGCTCAGCGCCAGACGCTGCTGTTCTCCGCAACGCTCGACGGCGACGTGGACGAACTGATCAAGAACTACCAGAGCGACCCCGTGATGGTGGACCTCATCGGCGAGCAACCCGACGCAACTCCAGCAACGCACCACATTCAGATCGTGCGCCCCATCGAGAAGACCGGCGCTGCCGCAAACCTCGTGCGCGAGTTCGGCCGCACTGTGGTGTTCGTGCGCACCCGCGAGGGCGCAGACAGCGTGCGCGAATCGCTTCAGGCATCGGGCATCTCGGCCGGTTCTATTCACGGCGGCATGAGCCAGGGCCAGCGCGAACGTTCGCTCGAGGCCTTCCGTCACGGGCGCGTCGATGCGTTGGTGGCTACCGACGTTGCTGCTCGCGGTATCCACGTCGATGGCGTGGAACTCGTGCTCCACTGGGACATCGCCATGGACCCGAAGGACTACACCCACCGATCGGGTCGCACCGCACGTGCGGGTTCTGCTGGCACGGTGATCTCTCTCGTCACTGACCGTCAGGCTCAGCGTGCGCAGAAGATCCTGAAGCTCGCCGGCATCACCCCGGAGCGAGGCACGCGTCGCCCGCGTTCACTCGAGGGCGATGACGCAAACGTGATTGTCGACGTCGACGACATCGACACCTCCGAGGATGCGCCGGTGCACAACGCGCGCCCCGGCCAGCACGGTGGCGTCAAGACGGTCTCACAGCTCGCAGCGCGCCCACGAGTCCGGGGTCGGCGACCGCAATCGCATCGTCCCAGCTGAACCAGCAGACATCCTGACTCTCCTCGGGCGGTGGTGCCGGTTCGGCATCATCGGCCTCGAGCAGATAGCGAAGATCGAGATGCGTGTGGCCCCGCGGGCCGGGATGCACATCGACGTGCACCAGTAATGGTCCCGCCGCGGGGTGTCGCACTTCGAGTCCTGTTTCCTCCTCTGCCTCGCGGAGCGCAGCGTCCCAGGGCGTCTCTCCCTCGTCGATGTGACCGCCTGGTTGCAGCCAGATGCCGAGTCGCTTGTGCAGGTGGAGCACCACACCTCGTGGACCAACGACGATGGCAGACCCGGTGACGTGGGTGAGGTCGGCGTGCTCGTCGAAGGGCCGCTCAAGACGTTTCACCGCATCGAGGAACGCTGCGATCGACGCACGCTCTCGATCGTCTACGGGAATCCTCCCGGTGAGGGCAAGAGAAACGCTGTCCATCATTGACATACCACTTTCGGTGCTATTTGCATCCCAAGCCAGCGCGCAGAGTGGCTGATCCTTGGGGTTTCATCATAAGATTTGCGTAAGAACAGAATTACGCCGCACTTTCTCACACTGTGTGGTGGTTCTTTGTGAACAGACGAGGGACATCCATTCCCTTCGATGCTCCTTGTTGATGCACCCATCCTCATGTCCACGAACGCCCCTTCCGATCCGGTCGCCGAACCACGCACACTGCTTGTCGAACCCGACGCGACCGTACGCCGCGTCTGGGAGAACGTGCTGCGCGGCCGGGGGCACTCGGTGATGGGGACCGGCCAGAGCGATGCAGCCAAGTTGCTCGCCGACTCGTTCCGTCCTGATGTCATCGTGTGGAGCGCGAGCGACAACCACGGCGAGACCGGGGTACGTCTGCTGCGCGAGGAAACCGACTCCTACATCGTTGCGGTCGGCATCGAACTGTCGTCGGAACGCAGAGCGGCACTCCTTCTTGCCGGAGCAGACGCAGCAATCACGCTTCCCTGCGCACCCAGCGAGATTGCCGCACAAGCGGCAGCGCTGTTGCGCCGACCGCGATCATCGGTGTCGCTCCCTCCTCCCCCAGGCACGCGTCGCCGCTTCGGTCCGCTGGAGATCGATGCGGGTCGTCGTGAGGCAATCGTGAACGGCAAGCGACTCACGCTTACGCGCATCGAGTTCGATGTACTCGCCCACCTGTGCACACACCCGTCGGAGATGGTGAGCCGGGAGGATCTCATCGGCTCGGTATGGGGACCCGAGTGGGACGGTGACACACACATGGTGGACGTGCACATCTCGAACCTGCGCCGCAAGCTTGAGCAGGCAGCACCCGGTGTCACCATGATCCAAACCGTGCGCGGTCTCGGCTTCCGGCTCGCTGCCGACATCGTTACCGACCCAGCCTGACCTGCAGCGGGAAGCCTTCCTCAGGAGTAGCGGCCCTCGAGCCACCAAGATCCCTGTTCGAGGCTGACCAGAAATGCCTCTCCCCGGTCGCTGAGCAACTGGAACCGTGCGCGCCGCCGTCGCCGTGCGGGATCCCACCAGTGCTCATCCGTCGGCCACGGACCCGCCCAGTCCGCAACCGTGACGGCAGAGGATGCACCAGTGAGCAGCAGCGTCGATGGCGCGCCGCTCACCGCACCACGCCCATCGACACGCACAGCAGCACCATCGGCGTCGAGTACCTGGACGGCAAGTGGCGGGTCGAGTATCCAGGCAGGTGATGGCGCTGCAATGCCACCCGGCCATGGATGTTCCGAGACAGCGACAGCACGCACTCGCGCCGCGCGATCTGCGATGTCGGTGCTCGTTGCCGACACCCATCGATATCGATCGCCGGGATGACGACCGCCGCGCCACTCGGGGACACAGACAGCATCGGGTCCGAGCAGACCAACCAGTCGGGTGATGGTGCGGGCCGCCTGTTCGTCTGCGTCGGATGCCTCACCCCAGAACCCCAACTGCCGCCCTTGCGCCGGCAACACCTCGTCGGGGGTGAGGCGCAGCAGTACGACACCTGCACTCAATCCGCCCGGCTGGTTCACCCAGCCCTCCAACTGCCAACGGACACGCTCGACCATCGCCGCTGCGCTCAATCCGCCGTTCAGGTACCACTGCCGATCGCTGCGCTCACCGTGCTCGGTCTCGGCTTCCACGAGCAATCTCGTGCACACCTCGCCCCGTGCTGCGACCCGTTCGTAGAGCTGATCAGCAAGATGTCGTGCGGCAAACACCAACGGCCCGAGCTGCAGCACCGGTTCCTCGAACTCGTTGCCCACCGCAAGATCGGGAGAGGGTGCGCGCACCTCGGGATGACGGTCGTCCTCGCCGCTCGCAAGCCGGTGAGCGAAGATGCCGTTTGGCCCGAAACGTTCTCCCAGGTCGAGTCGCGGCAGCGCAGCAAGTTCCCCGAGGCGCGTAACGCCGAGCCGCTCGAGCAATCCGGTGAGCTCTGCAGGGAGGCCGGCGATCTGCACGAGTGCGCGCACCCCTACCGATGCGAGTGCGTGAGCGGTTGTGTCCTTGCCTGCCTCGATGAGCACCGGCTGTCCGGCATGCACCGAACGATGTGCTGCGACCGATGCCGCAAAGCGGCCGTCTGCAACCCCTACGCCAATGCCGTCGACCAAGGCGAGCAACTCGCCCAGCGCACCGGCGGCCAGACGATGCACCCGTTCCGCAAGCGCGCTGTCCCCGCCGCACCAGCGCGAGGGACCGCGCGCGCCGAACAGCACGGTGCCCGCCTCGGCAACCTCGACTACGGGGACGAGTTCACTGAGTGCGCGCACCACCGGTTCGAAGCGACGTGCATCGCGAGCAGGATCGTGCTCGACAAGGATCAGCGAGGCGCACCGGGCCTGTGCATCACGGCGGCGCATCCCGGCGCGCACACCTGCTGCCCGCGCTGCGCGCGACACCGCAACGATCTGCTGATCGCGCACCACTGCACCCACGGCATCGGGCGCCATCCCCGAAGCAACGACAGACCAGTGCGGACACCACAGCACTACATGACGTGTCGGCGCCGGACGTGAAGACGGTGGCCGTGATGTCGGCCGCGGGGCCGAGGACGACCTGCCCACCGCTACCCCGCAGACGCGAGACGGACGGAGGGCCGACGGGTGTTGCTGTCGACCTCGGTCTGCACGCGGCTCGGGGTACCTGCAGGCCCGGGGAACCAGAGATCTGCGTGGCGCGGCCGATCGACACGACGACCCGATACCTCGAAACGCACCCGACGGGCAGTGAGTCGCCCGCAACCGCCGTGGAGACCGGTCCACGACGTGGTGACGGCCGAGCACACGACGTCGGGGACAAAGCCCCCCGGATCGCCGAGCACGAGGAGCACACCGCCACGCTGGCCCAACCGTGTGGCGATACGCCGGGCGTCGCCAGCACGCACCCCCGCACCCGTGGTGACGACGAGATCGACACCGTCGGCCACGGCGGCCAGCACCGTAGGGAGTTGTGCTGTCTCGACAGTGGGCACGCTGAGCACCCGATCGAGCGCAACCCCCCACTCTGCGGCCGCCGAGAGTCCCCAGCGAGACCCCAAGCCCACGAGTCCTACCCAGGAACCGGCCTGCGCGGGTCCGGCAGCCAGCGCAAGAGCGGTGGACCAAGCCGCCTGCCCTTGGCATCCCACAACAGTTCCTCGTCGCAAGCCGCCCTCGGGGAACACCTCGGCGAGCGCTGAGTGGACGGGGAGCACCCGTTCACGGGCGAGCGAGAGAGGACGCACACGATCGGCGAGTCCTTGCGCCACCGCTGCCCGGGCAGCGTGCAACGCATCCTCGGATCGAAGTCGGCGTTCCCTCACGTCGTCAGTCTAGGCGAACAGGCGTTCGTATCGCAATGGGCGGGCTGTCCGGCCCGGGCTGAGCCCTACTTGGCAGCGAGGCGAGCGCGAGCAGCGCGGCTGCGCTCGATGAGGTGCGGGGGCACACGCGGGTCCACACCGGCCATTGCATCGCCAGCATCACCGCCGCCTGCAGGTGCGGCTGCAGCCGCGGGCGCCTCGACAGCCGCCATGAGCGACTCGATGCTCGGCGGCTCCACACCGGGGCGGTAGTAGACGTAGAGGTCCTGCACCACTTCGGCGAGGCCCTCGGACGAGAAGCCCTTGGCGAGATCCACCGTCACCACGTTTGCGTACACGTGAACTGCACCCACACGACCGGTCTCGAAGAGACGACGTGCAAGCACTGCACCAGGCGTGTTGCCTGTGGCCTGCGCTGCCGAGGCATAGCGCTCGTGGCCCATTCCGGTGAGGCTGCGATTGAGCTCGAAACGGACAACGCCCGGCGTGACGCTGGGCTTTTCGATGACGGCGACGGGCTGACCCACGCCCGAGAGGCTAGTCGGTTTGGCGGGCCCGACGGATATTTCGCACCACAACCCAGGCAGCCACTGCGAGCACCACGCTCACGGCGGCGAGCACCGTGTGCACGGCCTTGAAGCCGGCGCTGCGTTCGTCGTCGTTCCAGATGTTCCAGATTCGGGTTCCCCAGATCCACACGGTCCAGAGAGAAAACACGTAGAGAATGACGGACTGGCGGCGACTCACCCGGTGAACGGTATCGGCCACTCGGCTCATGCAGGAACGGGCGCAACAGGGACAGGTGTCACCGCAAACATGCTGCACAGTGCCACCGTTCGCCCACCACGCTGCGCTAGCCTTTTCCCACCTAGAGCGAGCAAGCGCTCCTTCCCGTACGTCCCAAGGGTGGTCCATGACTGACAACGAGAATTTCCAGATGGAAACGTCGCCGAATCCGCAGCCTGCGGCCGGTGCATGGCTCCAGAACAACCGACGCACCGCAGTTATCGCCGGCGCTGTCGTGGTGGTCATTATTGCCGCCATCATCGCCTTTGCCGTCGGCGGCAACGACTCCAAGTCGTCTAACTCGAATGGCTCGACGAACAACGCCACCACCACCCAGGTGGGCCTGAACACCGACGGCCTGAAGACTGCCGTCACGGCCCTTGGCCGCAAGGTGTTCTGGGCAGGCGAGGAGGCCGACAACCTCTACGTGCTCCAAACCCTGGCCAACGGCCAGACCACGGTGCGCTACATCCCCAAGGGCGGCAACCCCAACGAGTCACAGGCCATCTACCGCGTGATGGGCTCGTACCCGATCAAGGATGCGTTCGGGGTCACCACCAAGGCCGGCGAGGCCGAGGGGTCGGTGCTCATCACCAACGCAGACGGCTCGATCGTGGTCTACAACAAGAACAAGACCTCCAACGTGTACGTGGCCTTCCCGAACGTTGACGTGCAGGTGGAGATCTACGACCCGAGCGGACAGGCGCTCGCGCTGGCCACCTCGGGCCGTGTGGTTCCCGTCGGCTGACCCGCACACCAACCGAAAACTGCAACGGGGCCCCGCTGGATTCCAGCGGGGCCCCGTTCGCGTTCAGGAACCGTGTGCGGCCCCGACGGATCTGTGATCAAGAC
>CANIBN010000119.1 GCA_947465505.1 Acidimicrobiales bacterium
CTCGACGTGAGCAGTGGGAAGAGGCGTTCCACGCCTCCAAGATCCGCGAGGCGGACTATTCGACCATGTCGGGTATCCCTCTCGAACCGGTCTATGGGCCCGAGGACGGCGACTTCCCGGGGGCGTACCCGTACACACGCGGTGTTCACGCGTCGATGTACCGGTCGAAGTTGTGGACCATGCGCATGTTCGCGGGCTTCGGCACCGCAGAGGACACGAACTGGCGCTTCAAGGAGATCCTGCGAGCCGGCGGTGACGGCCTCTCCACGGCCTTCGACATGCCCACACTCATGGGCATCGACTCCGACGACGAGATGGCGCTCGGTGAGGTAGGTCGTTGTGGCGTAGCGGTGGACACGCTCGCCGACATGGAGGACCTTTACGCCGGTATCGACCTCAGCAAGATCACCACGTCGATGACCATCAACTCGCCTGCAGCCGCGATTCTCGCGATGTACATCGCCCAGGCAGAGAAGGCCGGCGTGAACCGCGTGCAGCTCGGTGGCACGCTCCAGAACGACATTCTCAAGGAGTATCAGGCGCAGAAGGAGTTCGTCTTCCCGCCACGCCAGAGCATGCGGCTCGTGCGCGACACCATCGCCTTTACCGCAGCAGAGATGCCGCGCTGGAACAGCGTCTCCATTTCGGGCTACCACATTCGAGAGGCCGGGAGCACCGCCGCCGAAGAACTCGCATTCACCGTCGCAAACGGCTTCGCCTACGTCGAACTCGCACTGCAGGCCGGTCTGCCCATCGACACCTTCGCGCCGCGCCTCAGCTTCTTCTTCAATGCGCACATCGACTTCTTTGAGGAGATCGCCAAGTACCGCGCTGCTCGTCGGATCTGGGCGCGCTGGCTGAAGGACCGTTACGGCGCCAAGCTCGAGAAGTCCATGCAACTCCGGTTCCACACGCAGACCGCAGGTGTGTCGCTCACGGCCCAGCAGCCCGAGATCAACATCGTGCGCACCGCCATCGAAGCGCTCGCAGGTGTCCTGGGCGGTACGCAGTCGCTGCACACCAACTCGATGGACGAGGCACTTGCCCTGCCCACCGAGAAGGCGGCTCGCATCGCGCTGCGCACGCAGCAGATCATCGCCTACGAGACGAACACCACCCATGTCGCCGACCCGCTCGGTGGCTCGTACTTCGTCGAGGCGCTCACCGACGAGATGGAGCGTCAGGCCGAGGAGATCTTCGCCTACCTCGACGAGATTGGCGGCGGGTCCATCCTCGAGGGCTGCATCCGCGGGATCGAGGAGAACTGGTTCCAGGGTCGCATCGCCGACTCGGCGTACGACCTTGAGCGCAAGTTCAATCAGGGTCAGCGCATCATCGTGGGCGTCAACCGTTTCACGGAGGGCAACGACGAGGTCAACCTCGAGATCCTGCAGATCACCAACGAGGACGAAGCACGTCAGCTGAAGCGCCTCGATCAGGTGAAGCACGACCGCAACCAGGCTGCAGTGGACGGTGTGCTCAACAAACTCACGCGTGAGGCGGCCGATCCCGAGATCAACCTCATGCCCACCCTCATCGAGGCCGCAAACTGCTACGCGTCACTCGGCGAGATCATGGGCGCAATGGGCTCAGTGTTCGGTCGCCACGTCGAGGTGCCCACCATCTGATTCGTCGTCGCGGAGCCACGGCCGCACGACGAGAACGTGTTGTGGGTGGCTGATCTCCGCCATGGGAAACCTCCGTCGATTCGCCAGCCAAACGCGCCTCGGCGCGTGGATTCGGGTGGCGCGTCGCGTTCGGGCTACCGGCGGCACAGCACACGCGCTCCGCAAACTGACCCCGGGTGCTCAATGGACGTGGGGCGGCCCGATGAACGGTCAGGCCGGTCGATGTGAGATCGTCCGCTCGCTCGGGTCACGTGTGCGGTTCTCGTACGTGGTCGAGACCGGAACATTTCTCGGGGCATCCACCGGATTCCTTGCGGACGTCACTGGTGCAAGCGTGTTCACCGTCGAGGCGAGTCCTGACAATCACCGTTTCACCCAGCAGGCGTTCGCCGGCCGTCGCGACATCACCGTTGTCCCTGGGGATTCCCGGACATTCCTCCGCCAACTCGCAGTGGAGCAGGCGCTCGACAAGCCGGTGCTCTTCTACCTCGACGCGCATTGGGACGAGGCCGACCTGCCGCTCTGGGAGGAGATCCGCATCATTCTCGGCAACTGGGCGCATCCGGTGATACTCATCGACGACTTCGAGGTTCCCGGTGATTCGGGATATGTCTTTGCCGAGTACGGACGCGGAAACAGACTGTGCGTGGAGGATCTGATCCCGCACCTGGCTCCCGACGTGGAGGTGTGGTGCCCGACTCTGCGGTCCGAGGACGAGACCGGGGCACGCAGTGGGTGCGTCGTGCTCGTTCGCAGCAGCGCACCCCGGGGCTGGGATGCGACGGGCGTGTTGCGAAAGGTGTTGCCGCTCAGCGTGAGCGACGGGCGACCAGGATGAGGTTCTTGCCGAGCGGTGGGTGCACGAGCGCACGCTGAACGCCCCGGCTGATCGGCACGATCACCTTGTCGTAGATGGTGTTCGAGCCGCTGCCGAGCGACTCGACGCCGAGCACCCGGTACATCAACCAATACGGGAAGAC
Organism: Acidimicrobiales bacterium; assembly: GCA_947465505.1. GTDB lineage: Bacteria > Actinomycetota > Acidimicrobiia > Acidimicrobiales > Ilumatobacteraceae > WLJO01. The sequence continues at coordinate 2,609 of CANIBN010000119.1, forward strand.
GCTAGCCACGTCGGTGTAGTCAAGCAGTTCGATGATGAAGCCCGCCTGCTCGACCTTGTCCCGCAACGTTGACTTCGTGTAACGGCGGAAGTGGCCGGACTTGTGGTCGATCTTTGAGTAGAGGCTCGGCATGGCCGGGACGAAGAGGCAAAGATGCCCACCTGGCGCGAGCAGCTGGCGGGCGACATCGAGTTCACCTGCGTCATCCTCGATGTGCTCGAGCACGTTCACGTAGACGGCCGTGTCGAATGGCTCGAAGTTCCCCTCGACAAGCACGTCCCCGGACGTTGCCTGGCGAAGCGTGATGCGGGGGTGCCCTGCGAGGCGTTCCTGGGAACGGGGGAACACGTTTGCTGCCGGTTCGAGTGCCAGCACTGTCGTGCCCGGGTGCTGCTCGGCGATGGCAAGTGACACCGTGCCGAGGCCGGCGCCAACCTCAACGGTTCGCGGTCCGATGGCCGTACCAAAGCCCTCGACGATCCAGTTGAAGAAGTTCTTTGCGTCGGCAAGGGCCTCGAGTTCGTCCAGCGCTCCGAAGTGCGAGTCGGGGGCGGGGTTCTGCCCGGCGAAGTGGGGCTGCCGTTTGGCCCAGTGGGTTTGGTCCGCTCGGTGCTCGGCTCTGGCTAGGTCGCCGGCGCGGCGTGTCTCCATGAGTCCGCGCACAAACTTCGAACGGTCGCCCGAGTCGAGAGGCTGCATCCGGGAGTAGCGAGGGCGGAACGTGATCGGCATCTCGTCCACCGCGAACCCGTTTGCCTGTGCGAGCGCGGTGATTGCGGCGAAGTAGATGGATGGCTCCGCATGTGCCTCGGCCGGAACGGGCAGGCGCAGCACGTCGGGATGGATCACCCGGAAGCCCGACGTTGCGTCGCGCACGCCGTCCACCCTCGCCACCCAGCGCGCGAGTTGGTTGGCAAACAGGCTTGTGATCGAACGGCCGATAGTGCTCCCGGGTGCGGAACCACCGCGTGCCCACCGCGATCCGACGGTGATCCCGAACCCGCTCGCGAGATGGGCACGCACAAGGTCGGGAATTTGTCGTGCATCGTGCTGTCCGTCGCCGTCGAGTGTCACCACAAAGGCGGCCGCCCCGTCGCTGAGGACCTGCTCGAACGCAGTACGCATGGCCTGCACGCGGCCCGGGTGTGGGGACTTCACGACCTCGAGTTCGAGCCCGAGTTGTTCGGCCTCAGCCCGAGCGAGGTCGATCGTTCCATCGTTGGAGCCGTCGTCGACGAGCAGCACGGTGAGTTCCAGACCACCGCGGGCCAGCACGCTTCGCGCCTCATCGACCTCCTGGAGCACGGGGGCGATGGAGCGCGCATCGTCGTGTGTGGCGAGCAGGACTGTTCCGCGCATTCCTCCGAGGGTAGCGGTGACGCCTTCCGCTAACGGGGGCAGAGCCGCAGCATTGTTGCGGCCTCGTCGGGCGACGCTACGTCAACGCCAAGTTCCGCGCAGAGCGATGCCGCCGCCCGAACGAGTGCCGCATTCGTCGGAGCCGGCGCGTCGCCCGCCCAGTCCTCGAGGCCAACGCGCACGTGTCCGCCTGCCTCGATGGCCCACCTGGCCATTCCGGTTTCGACGCAATCACCGCCGAGAACGGCAACCGCCCAGTTCACCGAGGAACCATCCAGCATCTCGAGATACGCATCGAGAGCACGGCGAGTTGCCGAGAGTCCGAACGTGTAGCCACCGCGTCCGGTTCGGCCGCCGGAGAAGTACAGCTTCACGAACGCGCCCTCCGGTAGGCGTCCCGCGCGTTCGTGCGCAAGGACGGTTTGCAGCCAGCCCGGCTCGAAGATCGCGATGTTGGGCGTGAGCCGCAGTTCACGGCAACGGTCGAGTTTGTAAGCGAAGTCTGCGAATGAGTTGACGTACACAAAGCTCGACGGCTCTTCGCCCTGCCGTGCACCGACCCGACCGAGGTTCACCGAACCTGGATCGGCGAGCGCCATCCGGATCAGCCCCTGGCGGTGCAGTTCGACATGATGGCGCCAGCGGTGAACGATGTCGCCCCCGTGCGCACTGGTGGGGTAGAGGATCGCGTCTGGTCGCTGGGCGAGTACCGCTGCGTACATCTCGGCACCGTCGGCGGCCATGTTGTCGGGGTCGGTGCCCCGGTCGTGCTGGTGCACGATGCTCGCCCCCTCGGCGAGGCAGTCGAGCGCCTCAGCGGCGAGGGAGGCAGGGTCGGATGCACGGGGGCCGTTGAGCGCCACCTCGATGATCACCTTCTGGTTCGTCACGCCGTCAGTCTCCCCGAACGAACGGCCCGTCGGAAAGCCGACTATTTCGGTCGACATTTGACGGTTGTCTCAGTAGACTGACCGCTTCGAACGCTTCGGCCGGACGGACTGGCCACAGGACATCGGAGATCGACATGAGCGAAAACTGGGGCTTTGAGACCAAGCAGATCCACGTTGGTGGAGACCCGGACCCGGCCACCGGCGCCCGCGCTGTCCCGATCTACCAGACGACCTCCTACGAGTTCCGCAACTCCGAGCACGCGGCAAACCTGTTCGGTCTTGCCGAGGTGGGATATATCTACACCCGCCTCATGAACCCCACGCAGGCAGCACTCGAGGCCCGCGTCAACGCCCTCGAGGGTGGTTGCACCACCGCCATCGGCATCCCCGGCACGCTCGCCGTTGCGTCGGGCCAGGCCGCCGAGAGCCTCGCCCTCACCACGTTGTGCGAGGCCGGCAGTCACGTCGTTGCCTCGCCGTCGCTGTACGGCGGCACGTACAACCTGCTGCACTACTCGCTCCCGAAGATGGGTATCGAGGTCACCTTTGTGGACGACCCGCACGATCTCGAGCAGTGGCGCGCAGCCATCCGCCCGAACACCCGCGCCTTCTACGGCGAGGCACTCGCCAACCCGAAGAACGACGTGTTCGACGTCGAGGGTGTGTCGAAGGTTGCTCACGACAACGGCATCCCGCTCATCATCGACAACACCGTTCCGTCGCCGTACCTGTTCCGTCCGCTCGAGTGGGGCGCCGACATCGTCGTGCACTCGCTCACCAAGTTCATCGGTGGTCACGGCACCTCGATCGGCGGTGCGATCATCGACGGCGGCAAGTTCGACTTCGGTGCAAGCGGCCGCTTCCCGAACTTCACCGAGCCCGACCCGTCGTACCACGGCCTTGCGTACTGGCCGGCCCTCGGCCACGGCTCGTTCGCGCTGAAGGCTCGCCTGCAGGGTCTGCGTGACAACGGCGCTGCCATCTCTCCGTTCAACGCCTTCCTCATCCTCCAGGGCCTCGAGACGCTGAGCCTCCGCATGGAGCGTCACTTCTCCAACGCCTCGAAGGTTGCTGCGTTCCTCGAGTCGCGCCCCGAGGTGGAGCGCGTGATCTACGCCGGTTCGGCATCGTCGCCGTGGAAGGCCCGTGCGGACAAGTACTTCGGCGGCAAGGGCTACGGCTCGGTGCTGGCGTTCATCATCAAGGGTGGCAAGGAAGCCGGCCAGAAGTTCGCCGACTCGCTGCAGCTGCACAGCCACGTGGCGAACATCGGTGATGTGCGCAGCCTGGTCATCCACCCGGCGTCCACCACGCACAGCCAGCTGACGCCGGAGGAGCAGGAGAGCTCGGGCGTGTATCCCGGTCTCGTGCGTCTCTCGGTGGGCCTGGAGTCGATCGACGACATCCTGGCCGACCTCAGCGCCGGTTTCGACGCCGTCAAGGGCTGACACTCGCCGCCTTCCCTCGTCGAGCCAGCGCGGCGAGGGAAGCGCTAGCGACGAGTCACACGAGGCCTATGCCAAAGCGGAGCGGAGGCTATGGCCGAGCATCAGCAGAGTGGCCAGTCCCGAGCATTGACCGTGAGCGTCGCGGCGCCAGCCGCAGCGAACACGAGGCCTATGCCGAAGCGGAGCGGAGGCTATGGCCGAGCATCAGCACGGAGGCTATGGCCGAGCATCAGCAGGGCCGTTTGGCCCCTGAACGAGCGCTCGGTCTCGCGTATTCTTCGAACATGCCTTTGGAACAATCAGCAATCGGACGCCAGACCCTCGAGCGGGTTATGGAGTTCATGAACAACGAGATCTACCCCGCCGAGGAGACCTACCACCAGCAGGTAGAGGAACTTGGGCGTGAGGGCTACCCGCCGATCATGGTGGAGCTGAAGAAGAAGGCTCACACCGCCGGCTTGTGGAACCTGTTCATTCCCCATCTCTCGCCGGATGCGCCGGGAACCAAGCTCTCGAACCTCGACTACGCACCCATCTCGGAGCAGTTGGGCAAGGTGGAGTTCGCGTCGGAGGCACTGAACTGCTCGGCGCCCGACACCGGCAACATGGAGATCCTCAACCTCTACGGATCTCCGGAGGTGAAGCAGCGATTCCTCGCGCCCCTGCTCGAGGGTGAGATTCGCTCCGCCTTCTCGATGACCGAGCCCGATAACGCTTCGTCCGACGCCACGAACATCAGCCTGCGCATCGAGCGCGATGGCGATCACTACGTGCTGAACGGTAAGAAGTGGTTCTCGTCGGGTGCCGTGTCGCCGCGCTGCAAGGTGCTCGTGGCCATGGGCAAGACGAACCCGGATGCGTCTCCGCACCGGCAGCAGTCGATGATCGTGGTGCCACTCGACACGCCGGGCATCAGCATCGGTCGTCAGCCCCACGTGTTCGGCTACGACCACGGCGGCGGTCACCCCGAGGTCATCTATGACAACGTGCGTGTCCCTGCCGACTTCCTGCTCGGCGAGGAGGGTGGCGGTTTCGCTATCTCCCAGGCTCGCCTTGGGCCAGGCCGTATCCATCACTGCATGCGATCGATCGGTGCTGCCGAGCGTGCGCTTGAGTACATGGTGAAGCGCTCGCTCGTTCGCTCGACGTTCGGCTCCACGGTGGCCCATAAGGGCGTCGTGCAGGACTGGATCGCGGAGTCCCGCATCGAGATCGACATGGCCCGTCAGTACGTGC
>CANIBN010000120.1 GCA_947465505.1 Acidimicrobiales bacterium
AGGAGGCACTCTCTCCGCGGGGACGCATCTCGGCGATGCGGGCGGTGCAGTGGGATGGCCTGGAGCCAGGGGACGACTTTGTTCGCTCGATGGAGACCTGCGTGCAGTGCCGAGGGTGCGAGACTGCGTGCCCGAGCGGAGTGCATTTCGGAAACCTCATGGAGGGCACTCGCGAGGAACTCGCTGCACGCGGTCGGATGACACCGTGGTGGCAGCGCATTGCCTACCGCGCTCTGCCTTGCCACCGGTTGTTGCTGGCAGGTTCGAGCCTCCTTGCTGTAGCGCAACGTCTCCGTCTTGTCCCGCGTCGCCTCGGACTGCCGAAACTCGCCGTGCGTCGCCCTGCAGCCGTGCGCTCGACGGGTTCTGATGTGTGGCTCTTTACCGGTTGTGTGATGGATGCGTGGCAGCGGTCCACTCATCGCTCCACCGCCGCAGTGCTAGCAGCGGTTGGCATCACGGTTCAGGTACCGGGCAAGGGTGGGGGTTGCTGCGGTGCGTTGCACACACATGCCGGGCTCACGGGCGAGAGTCGTGAACTCGCACGCGCGGTCATGGACTCCATGCCTGGTGTCGCCCCCATTGTGGTGAACTCCGCGGGTTGCGGAGCAGCGCTGAAGGAGTACGGACACCTGCTCGGGACCGACGAAGCGCGCACCTTTGCGGCTCGCGTGGTGGATTCACAGGAGTTTGTTGCGGGGCACGTTGACAAATTGGCACCCAAGGGTCGTCTCGGTGCGGTCATCGTTCAGGACCCCTGCCACCTGCGACATGTGCAGCGAGCCCAGCAGCACACGCGCACTGTGCTCGCTGCGGTTGCCGATGTGGTCGAACTCGACGACGAAGGCCTGTGCTGCGGCGCTGGCGGTGCATTCAGCACCCTGCAGCCGCACCTCGCCGGAGAGATTCGCGACCGAAAGCTCGCCTCCGTGAGCCGGGCCCAGCAGCGCTCGGGTGCGACGGTGATTGCCAGCGGAAACCCTGGATGCGCCATGCATCTGGCCGCTGCCGGCCTTGATGTTCGTCATCCCATGGACCTCGTTGCGGAGGCACTCCAATGACCCGTCGCTACGACGACCTCGCCGACAGGCTCTCCTTGCTTTCCGAGGAACTCGCAGACCTCGCTCTCGACGAACTACGCGCAGCGCTTCGCAGCGGGCAACAGGGCCGACCGGCATCGGAGAAGAAGCTCACCCAAGCCCGCCGGGCCGTGGAGAAGGCCGTCTCGCTCCTTCGTTCGGCAGACCTTGCGCAGGGTGCCGACGGCGATGACGAGAGCGACTAGCTCGCGTCGAACCGGTCACCCACGCGAAGTTCGCCGGGCTCCACGATTCGTGCGTATACACCGAGGTTCTGGTCGAGTTCGCGCACGATATACCGCAGAATCGAGCGGTCTGCAGGCACCGAAGCGTCTACCGACCGAGTCGGCACGACACAGCGAGGGCAGGCGACGTCGATCTCGACAACACAGCCTCCGACCCGGAACTGGGATCCTTTCTCCCACGCAAACTCGGGATAACCCGGCGTGTCGGCGGTATCGATCACGATGCTCGGGCGGAACCGTCGGATGTCGATGACTGAGTCAGGCAGCGCTTCCTGGAGCGAGCGCATCGTGGAGGTGGTCATGATGAGCAGCGGAAAGGCGTCGTAGTAGCCGGCGAGAGGTCCTTCGAACTCGAGGACCTCAGCAGGGAACACAGCGAAATCGGGGAGCGGCTCGTCCTGCTCGCGTCCCATCAGAGTCCGTATCTCGCTGAGGGGGTCTACGCCGGCGGGAGGCGCCTCACGTGTCCGTGGAGTATCGGTGGGCAGGGGTCGCCCGTGCAGTCGAACACGACTTCCAACCGCCTCGCTGAGCAGGTCGTGGACGTCCAGCGCGTCGGTCGCGGTAGTCCTGCCATCGGGCAGGGTGATGATCGCTCGGTCGGTGCCATCGTGCCGGGCTGCGCACTGAGGAAGGACGGCAAGTTTCTTACCGCTGCGCAGCGCGCCGGTCTCGGCGTCGCGCAGTGTCCAACGCCTGTCTCCGACAATGCCGCTGCTGTCGAGGACAGCATGATCGACGGTGCTGCCGATCATTGACTTGATCGGGTACGTCCAAATCTCACTGACTTGCATACCCGGACCGTACACCACGGGATCCGGGTCGATTTTCTGTGACCTGCTCACGGAGGATCGACCGAGATCCTTGGGCGGTTAGGCGCGGAAGGTATCGGCCTTCTCGTCGAGTGCCGCAAGCAGCTCGGTGAAAGATTTCTGGAACGACGACACGCCTTCGCGCTCCAGCTTGGCGCACACGTCATCCAGGTCAACGCCAACACGAGGTAGCGAGGACCACACGTTCCGTGCATCGTCAAGGTTGGCGTCGATGGTGCGAGCAAGGTTTCCGTGGTCTGCGAACGCCTCGACTGTCGCGTCGGGAAGCGTGTTGACCGTGTGGGGCCCAATGAGCTCGTCCACGTACAGGGTGTCGGGATACGCAGGATTCTTGGTGGAGGTTGATGCCCACAGGGGACGCTGCACCCTCGCGCCTCTGGCGGCCAGCCGTTCCCAACGAGGGCCGCTGAACGCCTTGGTGAACAGCTCGTACGCAAGCTTGCCCTGCGCGACGGCTGCCTTTCCACGAAGCGCGAGCGCCTCAGGAGTGCCGATGGCATCAAGACGAGCGTCCACCTCGGAATCGACTCGGGAGATGAAGAAGCTGGCAACGCTCGCAACCTTGGAGAGATCCGAACCCGGTTCGGCCGCGTACTGCTCGAGCCCTGCGATGTAGGACTCCATCACCTTCTCGTATCGCTCGAGACTGAAGATGAGCGTGACGTTGATGCTGCGACCCTCGGAGATCATGCGCTGGATTGCGGGCAAGCCCTCAACCGTTGCTGGCACCTTGACCATCAGGTTCGGTTGGGCAATCTGTTCGTCGAGCGAACGCGCAGCGGCGATCGTGCCAGCGGAGTCGTGTGCGAGGCCGGGATCGACCTCGACCGACACAAACCCGTCCTGCCCACCTGATTGGCGATGGAGCGGAGCGAAAACCTCGAGTGCGCTTCGGATGTCAGAGAGGACCATTGCCCAGTACGAGTCGATTGTGGACGTGCCCGCTTGAACGAGGGAACGGAACTGCGTGTCGTAGTCGGGCGAACCCTGGATCGCCTTCTGGAAGATCGTAGGATTCGACGTGAGGCCGCGTAGCCCGCGATCGCGAATCGCCGCAAGCTCGCCAGAGGTGATCAGGCTTCGCTTGAGGTTGTCGAGCCACGGGCTCTGTCCGTAATCCTCGTGCAGACGCACCAAACGGTTCATGGTGTCAGGCCCCCTGAAGCAGTTGTGTTGCAGCAGCAACGATGGTGTCGACATTGATCCCGAGGCGGTCCATGACGACCGGGCCGGGTGCGCTCGCCCCGAATCGGTCGATGCCGACACAGACGTCGGCATATCGCTCCCACCCGAAGGTTGTTGCTGCCTCAACCGACACGGTGGGCAACGAAGACGGGAGCGTCTGCTCGCGGTACGAGCGTTCCTGAGCCGCGAAACGGTCCCACGAGGGCAGGGAAACCACCCGAGCGGCGATGCCCTGTTCGCCGAGTCGGTCGGCGGCGGCGAGGGCGAGGTGCACCTCCGAGCCGGTTGCGACCAGTGCAACCCGTGCACCCTGAGCATCACGAATCACGGCAGCACCGCGGGACACCGCCGAACCGTCGGTGCAGACCGGAAGGTTCTGTCGGGAAAGGACGAACGCAGTCGGACCGTCGAACTCGACGGCTGCTCGAAGGGCCTCGGAGGTCTCATTCGCGTCGGCCGGTCGGATTACCTGGAGGCCGGGGATTGCTCGCAGGGTCGCAAGGTGCTCTACCGGCTGATGTGTGGGACCGTCCTCGCCGACGCCGACAGAGTCGTGGGTAAAGACGAACCAGGCCTTCGCTCCACTGAGCGCCGCCAGACGCAGCGACGGCCGCAGGTAATCGACAAACACGAAGAACGTTCCACCGACAGGAAGCGCCCCGCCGTGGAGTGCCATTCCCACCATGGCGGCACCCATGGCGTGCTCCCGGATTCCGTAAAAGACCTGTCGTCCTTCAGGCGACTGCTTGGACTGTGCCGTGAGACCCAATTTCACGCCGGTGTTACCCGTGAGATCGGCTGCCCCTGCTACCAAGCCCGGAAGTCCGGGAAGCGCTGCAGTCAGCGCCTTCTGCACAGCGACTCGGGTTGCAATGCTCTCGCCGGCGGCGAAGGTCGGCAGCAATGCTTCCCACCCTTCTGTGGCACCGAGTCTCCATGCGGCATCCCAATCGGAGCGGTTCACCGAGGATGCCGCAAGCCGTGCTTCCCAGTTGGAGCGTTCCGCTGCGCCGTTGTTGCGAACCACTGCGCGGTACGTTGACACGACGGATTCGTCGACCCAGTAGGGCTCGTCCGGGATCCCCATCACAGCCTTCGTGCGCGTCGCGTCGTCCTTGGTGAACGGATTGCCGTGTGCTTCGTGATTGTCGGTGTGGTCCGGTGAGGGTGCTCCGATGTGCGAGCGGAGCACGACGAGACTCGGACGGTCCTCCACTGCCTTCGCGCGCAACAACGCAGCCTCGAGGGCGTCGAGGTCGTCTGCCACCTCGCCGATGTCCTCGACGTGCCAACCGTACGCAGCGAATCGCATCTGAACGTCGTCGCTGCAGGTGAGCGATGTCGACCCGTCGATCGTGATCTTGTTGTCGTCAAAGACGCAAATAAGGCGTCCGAGCCCGAGGTGACCCGCGAGGGAGGCCGCCTCGTGACTGATTCCCTCCATCAGGCATCCATCGCCGGCGATGACGAAGACGTGGTGATCCATGACATCTGACCCAAACCGCGCTCGGAGTTCGCGCTCGGCGAGTGCCATCCCCACTGCGTTGGCGAAGCCCTGTCCGAGCGGACCGGTGGTGACCTCCACTCCGGCGGTGTGCCCAACTTCGGGGTGACCAGGTGTGGCTGAACCCCACTGGCGGAACGCCTTGATGTCATCGAGTTCGAGGCCGTACCCGTTGAGGTACAACGCGCCGTACTGGAGGATCGAGGCGTGACCCCCGGACAGGATGAACCGGTCGCGATCGGGCCAGTGCGGGGCCTGCGGGTCGTGCTTCATCACCCTGCTGTAGAGCACGTGCGCGAGGGGCGCGAGGGCCATCGCGGTGCCCTGGTGGCCACTCTTGGCGTAGAGAGGAGCATCCATGGCAAAGCCACGAATCATCGAGATAGCAGCGGCGTCCTGAGCGGGCGTGAGGCGGGAAGGCACGAACCGAGGTTAGTGGGGCGGCGTACTCCGGCCGGGCCTTTCGCGGTCCGGGCACGTTGCAGTTCTGTCACTCCCGGAACCGAGCGATGGAGGCGGTGAAACCGTGGACCACATTGCGGTTGCCGATTGGTCCGATCTCTCCGGCACAGAACATCCCGGCGAGACCTCCGATGACGTCTCGGTCAACGATCTCCGCGTCGTGATGTGAGGTTCCGAACATGGCCTCGCCGCGACCGTTGCAGGTGAAGAGCAGCGCGCCGTCTGTTGGCTCCGGTTGGGCAAGCAAGAGGAATTCGAGGTCCTCGCCGGCAGTCGCGGCATCGCGGACCTGGAACTGGACCGTGGTGCCGATGGGAGCGTTATCCCCAATCACCACTGCCCGATGCTCGCGGCTTGCACCGAGGACACCCCGGATCAAGAAGTCCCCTCGCTCGAACTCGAGCTTGGACTCATTGACGACGATTCCGCAGTGCAACCCCAATTCGGCGAGCGCACGATCCTGTACACCGAGGTCCTCGACGAGTCGGAGCACAACGTCGAGCGCAGGTTGTCCCGCAAGTTCGTACAGCACGTTGTCCATTGACTTAGTGACCGTGAGTGGCGAACCGATGGGACGGCAACCCTGGGAGACCAACGGGGGCCGCATCAATGAATCGGGAACCAGCACAGCAACGGCGCCAGCGCCGAGCACCCGACCGCCGATCGTGTGGCGATTTCCCGTGGGCGTATGGGCAGCGGAGGAGAGTCCACCGATTACCGGCATCGAGGGGTGGTCCCGTCTCACCGTTGCGAGGAACTCCTCGACCGGAAAAGAGAAGGGGTCAGCGAGAAGGATCATGCTCACGGGTTCAGCGCCGAGGGAGTCGGGCATACCCCTGAATCTCCAGCGAAACGGACCCTCTGTTTGTTGATGAGCCTCGAGTGCAAGGGGAGTAATCCGGTCGGGTGCTCGATGCTCGGTCCTCCAGCGACCCGCCCAGACCGCCAGTCCGGGCTTGGTCTCCACAGCGTCGCTGCCCGCAAGTACGCCACTCGCAGACGTCCCAATGAATACCGCTGGGTTGAGCAGCGTCTGGACCGTCGACGCGGTTTGGTCGAACGCGGCGAGATGACCCGGTGTGGCAAACAGCACGGCGAGATCCGGAGGGCCACCCAGATGGTCGTGGAGTTCGCCCACAACCTCGCCTACCGCTGTTGCGGTGTGGGGATGCCTCGAGAGCGCGCTGACGAAGGGCACCGCGGTGCTCAGCTAGCAGGCAGAAGTGCGAAGGGTACGACGGTCCAGGGGCCTCGGTCGATTCGGCAGTGGGCGTACACCTGGCCGTAGTCAGGAAATTCGAGATCTGCCTGCACGAGCCGGTACATGAACTTGCCGGGTTCGACCGTGAACGAACTGACGTTTCTCGCGACCTGCTCGTCGTCCTCCGACCGTCCACGACGAACCACCGTCTCAAAGATCCCGGAGCCCGGTTCGTCAGGCGCGCACGAAATCAACGCAATGAGATGTGGAGTGACCGTGACCGGCGGAGGGCTGGGGGCAACCATGGAGAACATGACGCCCGTGAGGTCGATACGTGTCGACGGTCCGGGGGCCTGGCGGATGTTGAAATTCTCGACAAAGAGCGCCGACAGGATCTGCACGGCGACGAGGGTAACCGCCTAGGCGGCGCTGCGCGCGGGACGCCCCGCAGCCTTTGCCCGAACCACCTCGTCGCTGAGTCGTACCTTGGCAAGGCCAACGCCACGCAGCGCGTTGATGACCCACCAGCCCGGGTCGAATTCCCAGCGACGGTGCGAAAGCCTCGCAGAGGCGGGCATGGCGTGATGATTGTTGTGGAGACCCTCGCCAGCAGTCAGCCAAGCAAGCCACTGGAGATTGCCCGCGCCGTTGTCGTAGGGCTTCCGGCCGAAGTGGTGACCCGGACCGTTCACCGCTGCGCTGGTGGACAGGTACAGGTTCACGTGGACGAATGCTGCGATGAGTCCGGCCCAGATGCCGAGCGACACCATCAAGATGGCGATGCCGAGAGCAAGCCCGAGCAAGGACTTGTCGAGCACGTAGCGGTCAAGAGCGTCCGGCGGCATGTCCTTCGCGTACTTGGCCACCGTGTCGGGGTCCTTGGCGGACTTGCGGTACAGCGCCACGTTCCTCATCTGGACGTTCTTCCAACCGAGCAGGACGGGGGAGTGCGGGTCACCCTCCACGTCGGTGTAGGCGTGGTGCTTGCGGTGAACGGCAACCCATTC
>CANIBN010000121.1 GCA_947465505.1 Acidimicrobiales bacterium
AGATGTTCGACACCATCGCTCCTCGGTACGACCTGGTCAACCGGTTGATGACGTTCCGACTGGACGTGTCGTGGCGTCGCAGGGCCGTTCGGGACCTTCGACTCCCGCGCGGCAGCAGGGTGCTCGACCTGGCGTCGGGCACCGGGGACCTGTGTATCGAACTCGCCCAACAGGGTCACCGTCCGGTGTCGGTGGACTTCAGTTTCGGCATGCTCAGCGCCGACCAACGCAGCGGAGCACCACGCGTGCAGGGCGATGTCTGCGTCATGCCCTTCCCCGACGGCGTAGCCGACGGAGTCACCTGTGGCTTCGCGCTTCGGAACTTCGTTGATCTTGGCGCCTTTTTCGACGACGTCGCTCGCGTGGTTCGCCCCGGTGGGCGCGTCGCTCTGTTGGATGCGTGCGAGCCGGAGAACCCACTGCTGCGCTGGGGACACGGGCTCTACTTCCACAAGGTTGTGCCTCGCATCGGCGGAATGCTGTCGAACCGGAAGGCGTATCAGTACCTCCCCAAGTCGCTCGCTTATCTCCCTCCTGCCGGTGAGATGCTCGCTCGCCTCGAGCGGGCCGGCTTCGTCTCCGTCGAACGCGCACTGCTCTTTGGAGGCGCAGCGCAACTCATCACCGCAACCCGACGCTGACACACCGTGCGTGCAGTCACCCGTCCCCTCGACCAACCCGTTGACCTGAACGACGTTGCCGGGCCCGACGGATCACTCTTTGTCCGAGACGGCGTCGGACTGGCGGCACGTGGGGTGAGCGCAGTGGTGGAGTCGGGCGACATCGCCCGGTTCCTCGCCGCAATTGAGACCGATGACGCTGTGTGTGCGCCGGGCACCGGGCCCGTAGCGCTCGGCGTCAAACCCTTCGACCCCAACGGCTCGTGGTCGCTCGTCGTTCCACGAGTCGTCGTGGGCAAGGGACCCGACGGTCAACAGTGGATCACGCGCTTCGACGGTGCCGACGACGACATCTCGGCGCCGCCCCCTCCGCAACCACGGGTCTCAACGTTCACCATTGAGCCAGGTGTCAGCGAGGCCACCTACCTTGCTGCGGTAACCGCTGCACGGGATGCCGTCCGGGCCGGCCGCATCACCAAGGCAGTCATCGCTCGGGACGTCTTCGTACGGTCCAGCCAGCCGATCGATGTGCACGCAACGCTGCTCCGACTCCGCGCATCGTTCGGGTCCTCGTACCGCTACAGCATCGACGGGTTCATCGGGGCATCACCCGAACTCCTCGTCGCCCGCTCTGGAGATGTTGTGCGATCGCACCCACTCGCCGGAACCGCGCCCCGCGTGGGTGACCCCGTCGTCGACGCACGCCTCGCCGAGGCCCTCGTCGCATCGACGAAGAATCAGATCGAACACCGCATCGTCATCGAGATGGTCCACGACACGCTGCTCCCCTGGTGCAGTTACCTCGACTGGGAGCCAGAGCCCTCGATCGTCCAGGTCGCCAACGTGGCCCACCTCGGCACGCTGGTGGAGGGGAGGCTGTCGAGCCCTCCACCGCACGTACTCGATCTCGTCAACGCGCTCTGCCCCACCCCGGCTCTTGGCGGCTATCCGCGCGACGAGGCACTCCGCCTCATCGCCGAGGTCGAGCACGTTGACCGCGGTCCATACGGCGGCGCCGTTGGGTGGGTGGATGCGCAGGGGAACGGCACCTGGGCCGTCGCCATCCGATGCGCCCGGCTCAGCCCCGACCGCCATACCGCCCGGCTCTATGCCGGCGGAGGAATCGTGGCCGATAGCGATCCGTTGGCCGAACTCGCCGAGACGCAGGCCAAGATGCAGGCGATGCTCTCCGCTCTGATCCGGGCCTAGGCGAGACCGAGCACTTCGCCCGGACTACATCGACTCACCAGGTGTCGATGTAGGGGTGCTTCTTGTGCTCCCGGGCAGGCGGGGGCGGGGTAGCGGCGAGCGCCCGGCTGATCACCCTTCGGCTCTCGGCCGGATCGATCACGTCATCGATCTCGAACCACGTCGCAGTGTTGAGTGCCTTGCCGTGTTCATAGAGCCGGTCGACGAGTTGCCGGTATAAAGCCTCTCCCTTCTCCGGACTCTCGGCGGTCGCTGCCTCGATCTCCTTGCGGTAGCCAAGTCGGACGAAGCCCTCAAGGCCCATACCGCCGAATTCGCCGGTGGGCCACGACACCGTGATGACCGGAGCCTTCAGCGTGGCTGCCGCCATCCCCTGCGAACCGAGGCCGTAGCACTTACGCAGCACGATGGACACCATGGGGACCGTCGCATTGGCGGCGGTAACGAACAGACGCGAGCAGTGGCGCACCAGTGCGGTCTTTTCCACTTCTGGCCCGACCATCATCCCGGGGGTGTCGATCAGCGTGATGATCGGAATGTCGAACGCATCGCAGAGCTGAATGAACCGGGCTGCCTTGTCTGCGTTGTCGCTGTCGATCGCCCCGGCGAGGTGAGCCGGGTTGTTGGCCACCACACCGACCGGTTTGCCCTCGATCCGGGCAAACGCGGTGATCATCCCTACACCGAACTTCGGCCGAAGCTCGAGCACGGAATCGGTATCAAACATCAACTCGATCACCTTGCGCACGTCGTACATCCGCAAGCGGTTCTCGGGAATCACCGAACGAAGAAGTCGCTGATCGGCGCACTCCCATTCCGATACTGGACCCTGGAAGTACGAGAGATACTTCTTCGCGGCAGCCACGGCCTCGATCTCGTCCTCGACCTCGATGTCCACCACACCGTTCGGCACCTGAACACTCATCGGGCCGACCTCTTTGGGGTCGTACACACCAAGCCCACCGCCCTCGATCATGGCTGGACCGCCCATTCCGATATTCGAGTCCTTCGCGGCAATCACCACGTCCGCGCAGCCGAGCAACGCTGCGTTTCCGGCAAAGCAGTAGCCGCTGTTGATTGCGACAATCGGTACGAGTCCGCTCAACCGTGCGAAGAGGTAGAAGGCGAGGCAATCGAGGCCAGAGCCGCCCATACCGTCGGTGTCACCGGGGCGACCTCCACCACCCTCGGTGAAGATCACCACGGGCAGTTTCCACTTCTCCGCGAGTTCGAACAGCCGATCCTTCTTGCGGTGGTTCTGACCGCCCTGCGTGCCGGCAAGGACCGTGTAGTCGTAGGACATTGCGACCACTTGCTTCTTGTGGCCGTCGAAGAGATGGCCGTTGACCTCGCCGATACCGCCCACGAGACCGTCTGCTGGCGTGCGCTTGATGAGGTAATCGACGGGATGCCGCTTTCGCTGGGGGGCAATCACCATCGGGCCATACTCGACAAAGGTCCCGTCATCCACGAGATCAGCAATGTTCTCGCGGGTCGTTCTGCGCTGCACCTTCCGGCGGCGCTCCACCATGTCGGCCCGGGCAGCGTCGAGTCCGATCGCGTGACGCTCGATGACGGCGGCAAGGTCCGGCCGGATGGCGTCAAGGTCCACGGTCTCCACTTGCTGCTCGACGACCGCCTCTACCGTGGCTTCCTCCATCAGCACGAGCGACTGGCTTTCCTTCACGGTCTCGCCGCCAGCGACAGAAATCGAGCGAACAATTCCGTCGATCTCGGCCTCGACGACGTGTTCGAGTTTCATGGACTCCATGACGAGCAGCGGCTGGCCACGTCGCACGAGGTCACCGACCTTGACCTGGACCTCAACGATCGTTCCCTGCATCGGCGCCTGAATATCGCGTGTTGAACCCATCGACTCGATCCCCCTCGGTGTAGTTCAGCCAACCCCGTCGACCAATCCCCGCATGTGAACGTACTTCTTCTGCTCCGTCCATCGCCTACCTTGGAGCGATGGATCGCTCGCACACGCTCGTCGAGGAGTTGCTGGCGAATCTCGTCGGCCACCAGCGCGAAGAGGCCGATGCGAGCGGACTTCGCCACGCAGCGGTTGCGGTGGTGGTCACCCACAGCGGCGGTGTGCCGGGGATTCTGCTTACCAAACGTGCCTCGACATTGCGCGCTCACGGCGGTCAGTGGGCCCTGCCCGGGGGACGGCTCGATGCGGACGAAACTGCGATACAGGCAGCGTTGCGGGAATTGAGCGAGGAAGTGGGGCTCCACCTCGATCCGGGCGCAGTGCTCGGCCTGCTCGACGACTACCCCACTCGCTCGGGTTATGTCATCACGCCCGTCGTGCTGTGGGGCGGGGTTGATCCCGAACTTGCGCCGAACCCCGACGAGGTGCACTCCGTACACCACGTCCCGTTCTCTGAGCTCCAGCGCCCCGACGCGCCGAACTTCGTCACCATCCCCGAGTCCGATCGACCCGTCGTGCAGATGTTTTTTGGTCCGTCCACCATCCATGCACCCACCGCAGCCGTCATGCTCCAGTTCCGACGGGTTGGGCTGGAAGGCACGTGCGAACGGGTGGCGGGCTATGAACAGCCCGTGTTCGCCTGGCGGTAGCGGCGACGCCTCACCGAGGCCCAAACCTTCCTACTCGGATCGTCGTGTCCCTGTCGTGGCGATCTTCGTCACGTCTCAATTTCTGCAGTCAGTACGCACATACCGTCGCGAGCAGTGACCCCCAAGTAACCCTCAGTGATACCATCACATTGTTCAGTGGCCGCTTAGCCAACCAGAAAGCACGTCATGCGTTCCCCTCGTCGCACCACCGGAATCCTCAGCGTCTTGCTTCTCGCAGGCACACTCACGGCATGTGCTGTTGACGGACCCTCCACCAGTGCAGGCGGCGGTGATTCAGCAGCAACCGTCGACGTGCAGACGGATGCGGGTGAGCCAACCGTCGTGGCTTCGGTGCAGAACGACACGTCACCGGCGCTGCGCGATATGGCTCCTTACCCGAACCAGTCGGTCTCGTCCACGGCGACCACCGGGGGCGGAGACGCCACGGCCGCCCCGACCAAGAACGACGGCTCCAACAAGCCCCGCAAGTTGTTCCGAAAGAAGGTTATTCCGCACGCCCTCGGATCCGGAGTTGACCCCGCAGCACAACGAACACTCATCGGGCCCAAGCGGGTCGTGCAGCCAAATGGCTCCGTCGTCGCCAGCAATCCGGCAACTGCTGGATTGTCGGCCCCGACCACAGGCACCGGCTTTGATTCCATCGGGAAGGGATACTCCACCTTCACCGTCAACAGCGCCCCGCCGGACACCAACTCCGCAGTTGGACCGACGCAGATCGTCACGATCGTCAACAGTGGCTTCACGGTGCAGAGCAAGACCGGCACCATTCTGTACGGACCTGCCGCCACCAACTCCGTCTTCGCGGGTTTCGGCGGTGCTTGCCAAACGACGAACGACGGTGACGGTGTGGTGCGGTACGACCGTCTCGCAGACCGTTGGATCCTCACCCAGTTCGCCAACGTGTCGTCGAGTTCCGGCCCCTACTACGAGTGTGTTGCAGTGTCCCAGACCGGAGACGCCACCGGCGCCTGGCATCGCTACTCGTTCCAGTTCGCCAACTTCCCCGACTATCCGAAGGTGGCTGTCTGGCCCGACGCTTATTACGTCACGTACAACATGTTCTCCGCCTCTGGCTGGTGGCTCTACGCCACAGCGTGTGCCATGGATCGTGTCAACATGCTCGCCGGCAATGCCGCGACACAGGTCTGCTACAACACCTCCGCCAACTACGGCGGATTGCTTGCCGGAGACCTGGACAGCGCGACGGAGCCACCCACCGACGCCCCGAACCCGATCATCGCTCTCGGCGTATCGAACAACGATCTCGCCGTGTGGAAGTTCAAGCCGAACTTCACCACTCCGGCAAGCAGCACCTTCACCGGACCGACTGCGCTCACCGTCTCGAGCTACTCCATGGCCTGCGGCGGCGGGAACTGTGTACCGCAGAGCGGCACCACAAATACTCTCGATGGACTCGGCGACCGACTAATGAACCGCTACGTGTACCGGAACTTTGGCACGCACCAGGCACTCGTGGTCTCGCACTCCGTGAACGTGGGCAGCACCGTTGGAGTTCGGTGGTACGAAGTGCGAATTTCGAACACCGGTGTAGCCAGCATCTACCAGCAAGGCACGTACACCCCCGACTCCAGTTACCGATGGATGCCATCGATTGCGATGGACAAGGTCGGCAACATTGCACTCGGCTACTCCATCTCCAGCAGCTCGACCTATCCGTCCATCGCTGTGACGGGCCGCCTCGCTGGCGACACCCTCGGAACGATGACCCAGGGCGAAACCATCGTGCATGCCGGCGGCGGGTCCCAGACCGGCTCGCTCCGCCGCTGGGGCGACTACGCCACGATGAACATCGACCCGTCCGACGACTGCACCTTCTGGTTCTCCACGGAGTACCTCAAGTCCTCAGGAAGCTTCAACTGGTCGACACGAATCAGTTCGTTCACGCTGCCCAATTGCCTGACTCCAGCCACTGACGGGTTCACCATGAGTGCCTCCCCCACCAGCGGCGCGGTTCTCCCCACCCAGACAGCGACGACCTCCATCGGTACCGTCACCACCATCGGAACCGGTCAGACCGTCGCGCTTTCGGCCACCGGACTTCCCACGGGAGCCTCCGCAACGTTTACCCCGTCGAGCGTGGCATCGGGGTCGTCGAGCACCCTCGACATCACGACGGGAGCCAATACGCCTGCCGGGACCTACACGATCACGGTGGTCGGAACGGGCGGTGTCACCAGTTCGAGCACGACCTACTCCCTCACCGTCAGTTCGTTCGGCGTAACGCTCTCACCCACCTCCGGCAGCGTTACCCAGGGTTCGGGCACCGTTGCCCCAACCGTCTCCATCACGAAGTCCGGAAACGCTCAGTCCGTCTCGCTGTCAGCCACCGGAGTTCCGAGTGGGGTCACGGCTACCTTCGGCTCCACCACCGTGAACTCCGGCGCCAGTACGACGCTGACGCTCTCGGCGTCCGGCACGGTTCCGGTGGGTAATTACACCATCACGGTGCAGGCCGTCGGCGCCACGCAGACAAAGACCGGCAACTTCACCCTCACCGTCAAGGCGCCCGTGGCGAACTCGGTGCTGAACGCCGGCTTCGAAGCAGGGACGCTCGCGAGTTGGACAGCCACCGGACCGGCGAATACAGCAGTTGCTACCGCGCACTCCGGGTCTTGGGGTGCTCGAAGCGGCTCCACTCTGCCGACCAACGGAATCTCCCAGATCGTCCAGACGGCAGTCGCTCCGACGGGAGCCACCAAGCTGACGTTCTGGTACTACAACGTCTGCCCGGCAAGCAACACGTCCCGTGACTACGCCTCGGCGACCCTGCGGGACAACACTGCCGGAAAGACCACCACCATCCTCGGCAAGACCTGCACCCCGACCGGGTCATGGAAGCAGATCTCGGCCACCGTGACGGCCGGGCGCAGTTACACGCTCACGCTCATCAACAAGGACGACAACCGCTCCAACCAGGCGGGCTACACCGTCTGGGACGACGTCGCGTTCATCGGATGACCACGGCCCGTCTCGCTCCCGGC
>CANIBN010000122.1 GCA_947465505.1 Acidimicrobiales bacterium
CGCCGACATTGAGCTAACGAAACCGGCACACGGCGTGATCGCCACAAGGCCGGCTACCGCGCCGGAAGCGGCGCCGAGCGTGGTCGCGTGCTTGGAGCGCAGTTTCTCCACGAGGAGCCACGTGAGCATCGCGGCTGCGGCTGCGAGATGGGTGTTGACGAGTGCCTGAGCCGGCAGACCGTCAGAGGTGAGCGCAGACCCGGCATTGAAGCCGAACCATCCGAACCACAGGATGCCCATGCCGAGCATGGTGAAGGGCAGGTTGTGCGGGGGCATTGGTTCTTTCATCCAGCCGCGTCGCGGGCCGACAACCAAGGTGAGCACGAGTGCCGCAATACCTGCGTTGATATGGATCGCAGCGCCACCGGCGAAGTCGAGTGCCCCACGGCGGAACAGCCAGCCCGTAGGGCTGAATACCCAGTGGGCCACGGGGCTGTAGACGAGCACGGACCACAATCCGATGAACAGTGCGTAGGCGCCGAACTTCAGGCGGTCCGCTGTGGCGCCGGTGATGAGCGCCGGTGTGATCACGGCGAACATCATCTGGAACGCCATGAAGGCGAGCCCCGGAACGACGAGGGTGTTGCCATAGCCAGGGATGTCGGCAGCCTTCGTCACGTCACCCACGACATTGCGCAGGAAGGCGAAGTCGAAGTTGCCGATGAAGCGGTTCGTCCCGCCGAAGGCAAGGCTGAACCCGACAAAGGCCCAGAGGATGCTGACGAGTCCCATCGCAAACACGTTCTGCATCAACATTCCGAGCACGTTCTTCGAGCGGACCATGCCGCCGTAGAAGAACGCGAGGCCTGGTGTCATGAAGAGCACGAGGCCTGCGGAGATGAGCACCCAGGCGGTTGCGCCGGCATTGATGTCCATGGTGTTCCTTGCGGTCCGGGATCGGGTGGAGCAGTGGCAACCTAGGGCCGAAATGTTTCGGCGTTGTTTCCAAGGCGAGCGGTCCGCTGGTTTGACAAAAAGAATCGCCGGATCGGCCTGCGCACCGCTGCGCAAACCGACCCGGCGACCTGCCCCTACCGGAGAGGCTCCGGAGGAGTGGGGAAGGGCTCCAAGGAATTGGTGCCCTCCGATTTGCTAGATGGCCTCGGCACCTTCCTCGCCGGTGCGGATGCGGACCATGCGCTCCACGTCGACGACCCAGACCTTGCCGTCACCGATCTTGCCGGTCTGTGCAGCGGTCTTGATGGCCTCGATGATCGAATCGACGGCGGCGTCCTCGCAGACCACTTCGAGCTTCACCTTCGGCACGAAATCGATCTTGTACTCGGTGCCGCGGTAGGTCTCGGTGTGTCCGCCCTGACGACCGAAGCCGCGGGCTTCGCTCACGGTGATTCCCGCGGCACCTGCGCTCTGGAGCGCAGTCTTGACGTCGTCGATCTTGAACGGCTTGATGATTGCAGTGATGAGTTTCATGGTGTTGTCGCTCCGTCCTTACTTCGTGAACTCGGGGTAGGCCTGAACACCCATTTCCGGAAGGTCGAGACCCATGATCTCGTCCTCTTCCTTCGAGCGGATTCCGCCCTTACCAAGGGCCTTGGAGACCTTGTCCTGGATCTTGAAGAAGGCGAATGCAACTCCGAGGATGACGGTCCAGATCACTGCTGCACCGAGGGCCTGTGCTCCGAGCTGGCCCCACTCGCCCTTGATGATGCCCTTCACGCCGCTGACTGCGGAGCCGTTCCAGCCGCCGCCGTAGCTGCCGTTGGCGAAGATGCCGACACAGAGCACGCCGAAGGTGCCGCAGACACCGTGAACGCTGATTGCGCCCACCGGGTCGTCCAGCTTGAGCTTGCGCTCGACGAAGAACACGGATTCGATCACCAGGATGCCAGCGATACCGCCAATAATGGCCGACGCCCACGGGGTGACGAACGCGCACGGGGCGGTGATCGCCACGAGTCCGCCAAGCATGCCGTTCGCCATCATGCCGGGATCGGGCTTTCCGGCCCGCTTGGTGATCCAGAACATCGACACCACCGCACCGAACGCTCCGGCAATCGCCGTGTTGGTGGCAACCGTGGCGAACTGCACATCGGTGGCTGCGAAGGTCGAGGCGGCGTTGAAGCCGAACCAGCCGAAGAGCAGGATGAAGGTGCCGAGCATGGCCATCGGGATGTGGTGACCCGGGATTGCACGGGGCTTGCCGTCTGGGCCGAACTTGCCGATACGGGGTCCGATAACGATCGCACCAGCAAGAGCGGCTACGCCACCCACTGCGTGCACCACGCCGGAACCGGCGAAGTCGACATAGCCCGCACCGAGGTGCATCGAGCGCCACGACTGGGCGAGCCAGCCGCCGCCCCAGGTCCATGCGGCCATGATCGGGTAGTAGATCGCTCCACAGAAGAAGCCCCAGACCACGAACGAACCCCACTTCCACCGCTCAGCCATCGAGCCGGTCGGAATGGTGGCCACGGTGTCCATGAACGCAACCATGTAGAGGAAGAAACCGAGCAGGGCCGGCGTGATGCCGCCACCGGAAAGCGCCCAACCACCCTTGAAGAAGAGTGCCGTGCTTCCGTGGCCGATCAGGTTTCCGCCGATGGCTTTATCGAGTCCCATGGCCCCGTACGAGAACCCGCCGAACGCCAGCGGGAATCCGACGAAGAAGAAGCCGATGAACCCGAGGCCGAAGATGGCGAAGTTCGTCGTGACGACGTGTGCAGCATGCTTCGCGCGACAGAATCCGGTCTCGACGAGCGCAAAGCCCGCCTGCATGAAGACAACGAGTGTTGCGCCGATGACCACCCAGAGCAGGTTCACCTGCTTGCCGAGCACGGTCACCGCCTCGCCGGTGTCCTGAGCGAACGCCGAGTTGGATCCGAAGCCGACGACGGCTGCGGCCACTCCCAGGCTGATCGCGAGTTTGAGTGCTTTCTTGCGCACTGTTGGGCCTTTCTCACGTAGGGGCAGTTGGTGTGGGCCGGCACAACGCTGGACCGCCCGGTACTCAAGGTAGGAGGGCGGTATTTCCTCGAGGTCTTGGTTCTGTTTCCAGCGCGTGAAGCAATGGTTCGGGCGTCAGCTCGACGCCCGACGCCCACGGACGGAAAGTCCCTCGAGCGCCCGTCGAACCCGGGATTGCGCCGCGGCGTCCAGCTTGCGACCCGAGCGGTCGCTCAGGGCGAATCGATCGACGACAACACCGTTCTCCACAGAGAGGCGCGCCGAGTGGACCTCTACGTCGGCAAGAGCGAATGCGGCAGAAATTCCGGCCAGCACCCCGGGAGCGTCGTCGGCTTCGACGACGCATGCGGTGAACCACGGAAGTGAGGCGTTGTCGAAGCGAACTGATGCTCCGGGGACCTCCTTCGGGCGTACCGGCTCTCGGAGCCCCTGTTCAATGGTGAGGGAGAGGTCTTTTGCAGATGGTCTCTTCGGGCAGGACACCAGGAAACTGTCAACCACGACGCCGTCGCCCCAAGCAGCGATCGAAGCGTTCTTGATGTCCATGCCGGCATCGGAGAAGGTTCTTGCGATGACGGCGAGCAGGCCATGGTGGTCTCGGCTTGCGACATCGACTTGCCAGCGATGCGCAACGGTGTCTCCGCTCACCGCTACGCGAACCGATCCTTGGCGCGGCGGGGGTTCGGCGAGCCTGGCTTGGCGAACGAGTTCCTCGGGTTCATTCGCGAGCACGTACGAACGCGGGGCGTGCGCGATGCGCTCCGCTACCGCCGCATCCTCGGCAAGCGCCTGGGCGGCAGCACGTCGTGAATCGCAGAGGTCGAGACCCTTCCCCGTGCCGAGTTCGGTGCCGACGCGCTCATCAAGTTCGTCCAGCACCGCTCGCTCGAACGCGTCGAGGTCCCGTGTTGCGATGGAGAGCAGGTACAGCCGCCTGCGGCGATCGTTCGTGCCAATATGCGCGGCGAGTTGCTTGACCACCATCGAGTCGAGCGCCTCGGGGTCGTGGAGCGACGCGAGGTACAGGGTGGAGTCCTGCACCAGCATGGCGGTCTCCTGCTCGTCCACGAGCGGAATCGAGAGTTGGTCGAGTACCGAGCGAGCCACCTCGTCGTTGTCGCCCGAGAGGTCGATGAGATCGAGAACGAGCGCCGCGAGCAGTAGTGGATCTGCGCTCTCGAGGGCTTCCCAGGCCGCCGCGAATTCTTCATCACCGCTGTCGCGCGAGTATTCGAGCAGTCGGTCCACGGTGGGAAAGCGGAGTACCCGGAGCGGGTCGAGTTCTGACGGGTCTGCTCGTCGCGCCCGGAGCGCGGCAGACACCTCGGGCAACGCGCGCTCGAGGATGCCAAGCGTCTCGAGGAAGCGCCACGAACGCGGGTTGCCCGCCCGGAGCAGGCCGAGGAACATCTGAGTGCTCTCGACATCCCACGAAACCGGGCGGGATCGGTGAGTGCTGAACCACTCCAGCAAACGGTCACCAGGCCGGTTATCGGCAGCGAGTTGTGCCGCCTCCAGCGCTAGAGACAAGAGTTCCGCTGCTGGTGGCTCGGCTCGCAGTTCGACCATTCCACGCTGCACCGCAAACCATCCACCCTCGGGCATCGGAAGGGTCTCTTGCGTGGCTTCCACCGGCTCCTCGGACTTGCTGCGCGAAGCCTTCCAGCGCAGTAACGGCGGTGTCATCACGGTCGTGACCAGTACCACGAGGATGAGCGAGGCGTAGAGGTCCTTGTCGAGGACACCCGTGCTGAGGCCGAGCGTCGCGAAGATGAGGCCGACTTCGCCGCGGGGGATCATCCCAATCCCGATCGTCCACTTGTCGCTGCGAGTTCCCACTGCACCAGCCGCCGCGACCAACTTTCCGGCAATGGCAACAACGGTCAGCACACCGGCAACGCCCAGCACCGAGGGACGGGCGATGGCGCCGATGTCGGTGTTCACGCCGATCGACAGGAAGAACACGGGGATGAAGACATGGCCGATCGGGGTGAGTTCCCGCTCGATTCTCTTGGCCTGTTTGCTCCGGTTCAGCGCAAGTCCCGCCATGAACGCACCGATGATTGGGGCAAGCCGGGCGGCGTCGGCGAGGGACGAGAAACCAACGGTAAGAGCAAACGCCGCCGCAACCAGGGTTGCCGAAGACTTGGAGAACCGCGAGATCGCGCTGAACGCCGGCGGGACCACTTTGGCCCCCACCACACCGGTGACGAGCAGGAATCCAACCGCAAGCCCCATGATGCCGAGCACCGACAGGATGCTCACCTTGCCGTCGACCACGATTCGAGTCACGACCGTGAGGATGATCAGCCCCAGTACGTCGTCGGCCACTGCCGCGCCGAGCACAATCCGGGACTCGGTCGACGACAGGGTTCCGAGGTCGCCGAATACCCGAGCCGTGATTCCGACGCTTGTCGCTGTGAGCGCTGCACCGATGAACACCGAGGTCTTTGTGTCCTGACCGAGTGCGATGCCCGCAACGATTCCGCCAGCGAAGGGCGCCGCCACACCGGCAACCGCCACGAGCAGTGAGGCCCGACCGACACGGGCGAGTTCTCGAACGTCCATCTCGAGGCCGACATTCAGCAGGAGGAGGATCACCCCGATCTCGCCGAGCAGGTGCATGGCATTGTCGGCCTTCACCAGATTGAGTACCGACGGACCGATGAGGATGCCCGCCACGATCTCCCCGAGCACGGCAGGGACGCGAGCCCGTTCGGCAAGCTCGGCGATGAGTTTCGCTGCGACCAGAACGATGAAGAGGTGAAAGAGAATCGAGCCGATATCGAAACTCTCGGCAGCTGAAGTTGCGCCCAGCGCCGCAGTCAGTGCATGCATCAGGCCACGAGGCTCTTGGCGGCCTCGGTGGCCTCAGCCGTCAGCATCCAGCCCCGGGAGCGAACGGTGCGGATCGAGTCCGGGCCGAGGACCCGGCGAATCGAGACAAGGATTGCGTCGCAGCGCCGCTCGCTACGGTCGGCAAGCCCGCTCTGGCGGGCAAGTTCGTGCCGATTGACGACCCGGCCCGAGAACTGAAGGAGGACACCCAGTACAGCCAGTTCTTGCTGGTTGAGGACTTCACGCTGGAGGCCTGCTGGGGCGAAGGTCGATGCCATACGAGGCACGGTAGGAGGACGCAGTTTCGGTGCTGTTCTCGCTCTGTGAACGGGCTGTAAACACGACACGTTGCCGTCTGGTTACCCGCCGGTAATACTCCCCAGCCATGGATATGTCCTACCCCGCCGACGCTGAGGCCTTCCGCTCCGAGATCCGCTCCTGGCTCGAGGACAACCTTCCCAAGGGCTGGTTTGAGCCTGGATTCGAGATGAGCGCCGATGAGCGCAAGGCGTTCAACGAGGGATGGCCCCAAAAGCTCTACGGCGGAGGCTGGATTTGTGCGACCTGGCCGAAGGAGTATGGCGGGCGCGGCCTGTCGGTCATGCAGGGAGTCGTGCTCTCCGAGGAGTTCGCCCGGGCCAAGGCACCGCTGCGCGCCGACTTCTTCGGCGACACGCTCGTTGGGCCCACGATCCTCCAGTGGGGCACCGAGGAGCAGAAGCAGCAGTTCCTTCCCCAGATCCTCCGCGGCGAGGTTCGCTGGTGTCAGGGCTTCAGCGAGCCGAACTCGGGCTCCGACCTTGCGTCGCTGAAGACCACCGCTGTGCTTGATGGTGATGAGTGGATCATCAACGGCCAGAAGGTGTGGACCACTCAGGGGCACCATGCCGACTACTGCTTCCTGCTCACCCGTACAGATCCTGATGCTCAGAAGCACAAGGGCATCTCGTACTTGCTCGTGCCGATGCGCCAACCCGGTGTCGAGGTGCGTGGCATCGTGCAGCCCGACGGCACTGCCGAGTTCTGTGAGGTGTTCTTCGACAACGCCCGCTGCCCGAAAGACAACGTGGTCGGTGGCGTGAACGAGGGCTGGAAGGTGGCGAACTCGACGCTCGCGTTCGAGCGGGGCATGAGCGCCACCACGAGCTATCGCCGCTTCGAGGACGAGTACAAACTGCTGCTCGCCGAGGCCGAGGTGCGCGGGTTGCTCTGCGACCTCAAGATCCGCCAGCGACTCATGAAGTACTACACGAAGATCCAGTTGCTCCGGATCAACGGCCTGCGCTCGCTCACGTCCACCCTCAACAAGACGAAGGATCCGGGCGTGGCCGCACTCGGTGCCACGAACAAGATGTTCTGGACCGAGATGCACAAGGAAGCCATGGAACTCTGCCTCGACATCTACGGCGCGGACTCGATGCTGATCAACAGCGGTCCTACATCGGGGTCGTGGCCGGGAACCGGTCGGGACAAGCGTCGTGAGGGTTACCCGGTGAGCGCCATGATGTCAGCGTTCTTCTTCAGCC
>CANIBN010000123.1 GCA_947465505.1 Acidimicrobiales bacterium
CTGTAGGTGAGTCCTCGCTCCTCGCGGATTGTCTGGAACAGTCGACTCGAGGGCCCACCGCCGAGCGCATGCGTGATCATGTCGAGCGCCTCACGGTCTGGGTCCGTGCGCTCGAGGCCTCGGCAGCCGACGAGCAGATGTACCTGCTCACAATCGCGCTGCTCGCCCGCAACAGCCGTCACGGTGTCATCAGGCCCGCGACGGTCGAGCAAAGGACGGCCTGTAGGCACTGCACCGAGGTGCGCCTCGGCAAGTGCCACAACCTCAGCGTGCGAGACGGGACCGGCAACCGAGAGCACCATGTGCTCGGCCCGGTAGTACTCGCCGAAGAAACCGCGAACATCGTTCGGCGTAATGGAGCGAACCGTGTCGACCTCGCCGGCCGTTTCGCGACCCAACGGGTGCCCAGGAAACATCGCCGCAGCGAAGAGTCGGTACGCCGTGTCGTCGGGGGTGTCCTCGTCCATTGCGAGTTCCTCCAGGATCACCTGGCGTTCGCTCTCCACATCTGCATCACGAAGCGCGGGCATCGTGATGACGTCGCCGAGCACGTCGATCGACAGATCCACCTGTGCGGCCGGCACACGACAGACGTAGGCCGTGAACTCCTTGGCGGTGAAGGCGTTCATATCGCCACCCACTCGGTCCACACTCGTCGCAATCTCTCGCGCGCTGCGACGGTGCGTGCCCTTGAAGAGCAAGTGCTCGAGGAAGTGCGAGACCCCGCAGATGGGCTGGTCCTCGTCACGCGCCCCGACCGCTACCCACACACCCGCAGAAACGGAGAGGGCCCCGGGGACGTGTTCAGACACGACCCGGAGCCCACTCGAAAGCGTGGTGAGGGAGATTGCGGGATCAGCGATGGCGCCGACCACGGTCCCCGCCGCCGCGTCCACCGCGGTCGCCGCCTCGTCCGCCGCGGTCACCGCCGCGACCACCGTCGCCGCGGTCGTTGCCACCGGCTTCGCCACCGGGACCGAGATCACCGAAGATCTCACGGGCCTCGCTGTCGAAGGAGTCCTCGAACGACACGCCACGGCCACCGCTGTTGCCGCCGCCGGACACTGCGGACTCGGGGATCTCGAGACCGACCGGGCTGAGGGACACCTTGCCCTTCTCGTCGATCTCGT
The DNA here is from genome assembly GCA_947465505.1 of Acidimicrobiales bacterium. Lineage (GTDB taxonomy): Bacteria > Actinomycetota > Acidimicrobiia > Acidimicrobiales > Ilumatobacteraceae > WLJO01. The sequence continues at coordinate 1,131 of CANIBN010000123.1, forward strand.
CGACAACCACCTGGATCTCCTGGCCGAGGCTGAGCACGTCCTCCACCTGGCTGATGCGCTTGCCGCCGCCGAGCTTGGAGATGTGCACCAGACCGTCACGGCCCGGGAGGATGTTGACGAATGCGCCGAACTTGGTGATGTTCACCACACGGCCCGCATACGTAGCGCCGACCTCGGCCTTCGGCGGGTCCACGATCATGAGGATGCGCTCACGCGCTGCCTCGACCTTGTCGCCGTCGGTGGAGCCGATGGTGACGATGCCGAACACGCCGTCGTCGTCGATCGCGATGTCTGCGCCGGTCTCCTGCTGGATGGTGTTGATGACCTTGCCCTTCGGCCCGATCACCTCGCCCACCTTGTCGAGCGGGATGGTGAAGTTGACGATCTTCGGTGCGGTGTCGCGAACCGTCGCGCGCGGTGCGGCGATTGCCTTGTTCATCACGTCGAGGATGGCGAGGCGTGCTTCCTTCGCCTGCTGCAGCGCAGCGGCGAGGACGTCGGCCGGGATGCCATCGATCTTGGTGTCGAGCTGCAGCGCAGTGACGAAGTCCGCCGTACCGGCAACCTTGAAGTCCATGTCGCCGAATGCATCCTCGGCACCGAGGATGTCGGTGAGCGTGGTGTACTTGCCCTCGGCGAAGATGAGGCCCATGGCGATACCGGCAACCGGTGCCTTGATCGGCACGCCGGCATCCATGAGGGACAGGCTGCTCGAGCAGACCGAGGCCATCGAGGTGGAACCGTTCGACGAGAGCACCTCGGACACGAGGCGCAGCGTGTAGGCGAACTCTTCTTGGCTCGGCACAACCGGAAGGAGCGCACGCTCGGCGAGCGCACCGTGGCCGATCTCGCGACGCTTGGGCGAACCGACGCGGCCGGTCTCACCGTTTGCCCACGGGGCCATGTTGTAGTGGTGCATGTAACGCTTCTGCGTCTCGGGCGTCAGCGTGTCGAGCAACTGGTTCATACGCGGCATGGCCAAGGTGGTGACGTTCATCACCTGGGTCTCGCCACGCTGGAACAGGCCGGAGCCGTGTGCCGTTACCAGCACGCCGATCTCGGCCGACACCGGACGGAGGTCCTTCGGGCCACGGCCGTCGATGCGGACACCATCTTCGACAACACGCTTTCGGACGAGCGACTTGGTGAGGCTGCGCACAGCCTCCTTGATCTCCTTCTCGCGGCCGGCGAACTCACCAGGGGCGTCCTTGGTGCCTGCGAGGACCGCAAGAGTCTCTGCTGCAGCAGCGTCGGTTGCGGCGTTGCGGTCGGCCTTCAGCGCGATGGTGATCGCCTTCGACAGCTTGTCACCTGCAACGCGGGCCACAGCGGCCTTCACGTCGTCGCCGTAGTCGAGGACCGGCTTGTAGGACAGCGGAGTAATTGCGCCCTTGCTGGCGATGACCGCAGCAACGAGTTGCTTCTGCAGCCCAATGGACTCCTTGATCCAACGCTTCGATGCCTCGAGGCCGCCAGCAATGACTTCCTCGGTGACCTTCGGTGCGCCGTTCTCGTAGTACGAGTAGGACTTCTCGGTGCCGCCGGCCTCAACCATCATGATGGCGACGTCACCGTTGTCGAGCTCACGCCCGGCCACGACGAGCTCGAACGTGGAGTCCTCGCCCTCCTCGAACGTCGGGTGGGGAATCCACTCGCCGCTCTGGCTGTAGGCAACGCGCACGGCACCGATGGGACCGTCGAAGGGGATGCCGCTGATCATGAACGATGCCGAGGCAGCGTTGATCGAGAGGATGTCGTGGGGGTTCACCTGATCGGCGCCGAGCACCGTGATGACCACCTGGGTCTCGTTGCGGTAGCCGTCGGGGAACGCCGGGCGAAGCGGGCGGTCTGTGAGGCGGCAGGTGAGGATGGCGTCCTCGGTGGGACGGCCCTCACGACGGAAGAACGAACCGGGGATCTTGCCCGCGGCATACGCACGCTCTTCGACGTCGACGGTCAGCGGGAAGAAGTCAATGCCGTCCCGGACGTCCTTGGCAGCGTTGGCCGTGGCCAGCACCGTGGTACGCCCGATGGCGGCCACAACGGCCCCCTGGGACTGCAGAGCCAGCTTGCCGGTCTCGAACGACAGGGTCTTGTCGGTGCCCCCAACGGGACCCGACACGCGGATGGCGTCAGCCATTCCATGCTCCTTTATGTGTTTGGTGGAGCGCCCCGGTTCCCAGTCGGCAGGCCTCCCGATTCGCCCTGCGGCGACCAGAGGACTGGCGACTGACAACCGGACGAACCGCTCCGGTGGTGTTGTTGGGGTGCCACAGCCAGTCGGCTGGGCACCCGTACTTCAGCAGGTTGCACCACGAAAGTGGCGCATCCCCGCCGGTCAGGTCTGCGTCAGTGACGCAGGCCGAGCTTGGCGACAATGGCGCGGTAGCGCTCGATGTCGTTGGTCTTCACGTAGTCGAGCATGCGACGACGGCGACCGACGAGCATGAGCAGACCACGGCGACTGTGGTGATCCTTCTTGTGAGCCTTCAAGTGGTCCGTGAGCTGGTTGATGCGTGCGGTGAGCAGCGCAATCTGCACCTCGGGGGAACCGGTGTCTGAGCCGTGGAGCTTGTTGTCTCCGATAATGGCCTGCTTGTCGGGCATCGTCATGATGAAGCCTTCCTGGGTGGGAGGGGCGCCGTGGACGGTTGTCCAACCGGCATCACGGGGCAGGGCGAGCCGCTCCGGACCCCAACACGATACCAGCAGGTCACCGGAAGTGGGCGGCTGACGGCGTGGGGTGCCGCATGCCCGTCTCACGAAGCCTCGTTAGCATCGACAGCATGCAGGGGCCGACAACATGACCGCAGTGTCGGTCTCCGGTGTCACCAAGCGTTTCGGCAAGGTCGAAGCCCTCGCTCCCCTCGACCTGACGGTCGATCCCGGGGAGGTGGTCGCCCTGCTTGGGCCCTCGGGCTGCGGCAAGACCACCCTCCTACGGATCATTGGGGGCCTCGAGCGGGCGTCTGAAGGGACGGTGCTCGTTGACGGCCTCCCACCGGCGGCGGCGCGGAGCGCCAAGCGCGTGGGACTCGTGCCGCAGTCCCCCGGCCTGCTGCCGTGGCGAACCGTCCGCGCGAACGCGGGACTGCTCCTCGACGTGAACCGATCCGCCAACCCAGCCCACGCTGGGGCCGATATTGATGCCCTGCTCTCCGAGGTCGGGCTCGACACCTTTGCCGACGCCTACCCACACGAACTGTCGGGTGGCATGCAGCAACGTGTTGCCCTCGTACGGGCCTTCGCCCTCAACGCTCCCCTGCTCCTCATGGACGAACCGTTTGCAGCGCTCGACGAGATGACGCGGGAAGACATGAGGCATCTCCTCGTCCGGCTCTGCGAACGCACCAACGCGACAGTCCTCTTCGTCACCCACTCGATCGCCGAAGCAGCCTTTGTCTCCGATCGGGTCGTGGTCATGACCTCGAGGCCGGGACGTATTTACGCCGACCTCCCCGTCGACCTCGCTCGGCCCCGGCGACCGGAGCTGGAGGAGGACCCTGCATTCTTCGCGGTCGAAACCACCTTGAGGGCATCGCTTCGAGACGGAGCCGGTCGATGAACCGGCGCCCGCTCCGAAGCAGCGAACGCGCCGTCGCCGGCCTCGTCGGCCTCGCCGTGTTCTTTGGACTCTGGGAGTTGCTCGTCCGAGCGCTCAACGTGCGGCCCTTCGTGCTCCGTGCCCCAAGTCAGGCCCTTCGCTACATCTGGAAGTCACCGCACTTCTACTGGACCCAGGCCATGACCACGGGACGGGAGGCGCTGCTGGGATTCCTTCTCGCGTTGGTGATCGCCCTGCTCTGGGGCGCGCTGATGGCCGCCAGCAGCATCCTCGACGCCGCCTCTACCCCGGTCCTCGTCCTCGTGATGGTCACTCCCTTCGCCACGTACGCGCCCTCGGTCGTCCTCTGGCTCGGAAGCGGTTGGAAACCCATCGAGTTCGTCGTCGGCCTGGCCTGCCTCCCCGCCTTTGCCTTCGCCGCAGCGGATGGCATGCGTTCGGCGGACACCGCAGCGCGGGAACTGTTGCACTCGGTCGACGCCGGGCGTTGGGAAGTGCTCTGGCGACTCCGTCTCCCGGCGGCGATGCCCTCGCTGTTCACCGCCGCCCGCTGGAACGTTGGCGTCGCACTGGTCATCGCCTATCTCGTCGAGGGCTACGCACTCGTCACCCGCGGTCTCGGAGCGGCAGGAAAGCGCGCAGCCGCCTTCAGTAACGCAAACGGCGTGTGGGCGGTCGTCTTCTGCATGGCGGCACTCGGTGTCGTCGGCATGCTGGCCATCGCCGCCGTACGTGCCCGGGTCCTGCACTGGCACGCATCCGAGCGACGCCCCACGATCTGACCTGCCACCGGGTAGCGGCACGGGGTCCCCGTCTGGCAGAACCCAACCTCCCAGCGGCTACCGTCGTCTCTGATGAGCAACCTTGACGACCTGCGCTCGCGAATCGATTACCTCGATCGCGAACTCATCCGCATCCTTGCGGAGCGGATCGAGGTTTGCCACGACGTCGCTAAGTACAAGGAGCAGAACAACACGGCGATCATCCAGCCGGCGCGAGTCCGCCAGGTCATCGAGACACGCCGACAGTGGGCGATCGATGCAGGCGTCGATCCCGATTTTGCCGAGCAGATCGTCCGAGTCCTGCTCACCGAGACTCATCGAATCGAAGTAGCACGCTCCCGTCCCGAGCCCGCGCCATCCAAGGAGGCCGCTACCGGCGACCGGAGCGGCCTCGACACCGTTGCGAGCAGGGTCGATCACATCGTCGTAGCAGTGGAGGACCTCGACGCAGCGCGTACTGCACTGGTAGGTCGACTCGGATTCCACGACGAACCGATGGCCGAACCCGGCCCGGGCATCGCTGTCGTTGCTGCGGGCGGTGTCCACATTGTGCTGGTGAGCCGCGCTGCTGGCACGGACGTTGCCCGATACCTCGACGAGCATGGTGCAGGGGTTCAGCACATCAGTATCGAAGTACTGAATGCGGGCTATGCGAGAGCGGCACTAGACGCTCTCGACGCTCGCCTGCTCACCGAGGTGGTTGTGGACGCACAGGGCCACGAACAGTTCTTCACCGTTCATGACGAAGCAGCAGGGGTGCAGTTCGGATTTCTCTCGCGAACCGGTCACCGTGTCGGGTTCGGCGCAACGAACGTTCTGTCGCTCTTCCGAGCGATGCAGGACTGACCGCTGCGCCCCTCGCCAACCATGAGGCCAACAGTCGCCTGAGCGTCGATATTCCCTTTCTGGCAAAGATATTTTCTTTCTTTTTCGACGGCCGAACGAAGGTTGCGGAACCCGAGGTGACCGCTATCTTCTCGCCAACACGATTCATGGGACCGGTGCTTCCCCCTACTTCTCGCACCGCATCCCTCGTGTATGCGCTTGACCATTTCGCTTCACCCTCACGGAGGTTTCGCATGACTCGCCAGCGAACGCTGACGATCGCCCTTGCTGCATCGATTGCCCTCACGGCAGTTGCGTGCGGAAGCAAGTCGTCCTCAACCACTACTGCTGCCCCGGTCACCGAGGCTCCTGTCACGACGGAGGCAACTGCGTCGACGGAGGCTCCCGCTACGACCGAGACCCCGACGACCGAAGCGGCCGGCGTCAGCACCTCGGGCATCAGTGCCGAGCGTTGCCAGGCGAACAAGGACGCAGGCAAGATCACGTACCTGTCAGGGTTCGACTTTGCAGCGGCTGCCTCGATTGTCGAAGTGGTCCTCGCGCAGAAGAACGGCTACTTCGAGAAGATGTGTCTCGACGTCGAGTTGAAGCCGAGTTTCTCCACCGCCAACTATCCCCTGGTGGCCGGCAACGAGGCCCAGTTCTCGTCGGCTGGCTCGTTCACCGAGCTCGCAGAGTTCTCAGCCGCCAACGAGGCGAGCCTTGTTGGTCTCAGCGTGGACGGTCGCACCGCCATCGACACGTTGATCGTGAAGCCGGAACAGATCACGGCGATTGCCGATCTGAAGGGCAAGACCCTTGGCGTGAAGGGCAAGCTTCCGCCCTCGGTGAAGGCCATGCTTGCGAAGAACGGCCTCGTAGAAGGCACCGACTTCAAGACCGTGCTCCTCGATGGCTTCGACCCGAAGGTGCACTATGCAATCGACAGCATCGCCGGCTTCCCCGGTTGGA
>CANIBN010000124.1 GCA_947465505.1 Acidimicrobiales bacterium
ACGATGCCCGGTGGCAAGACGCTGCAGGCCACGATCGACCGCATGACTGCCGAGGCTGCGCTGGTCTAAGGCGCAGTACTACCGTGCGCATTGCCGTAGTCGGTGCAGGTATCGGGGGGTCCGCCCTCGCACTGTCGGTGCGAGCCGCCGGCTTCGACCCAGACGTGTTGAACGGTCGAGAGTCGCTCAGCGCCCAGCTCGACGCTTGACGCCAGGGCGGACCCCTACGGCTCGATCGTGAAGGTGTGGGTGTAGGTGCCGTCTGCGTTGTGGACGGTGGTGACCGAACCCTTCGCGCCGTTATAGGTACCCGTTCCGCCGATGATCGACCGGACCTGCGGGTCACCCACTTCCATCTCTTTCTTGTTCGGCTTGTACTTCGAGGTGCCGCTCACCTTCAGCGAGTCCGTCGCGTTCAGCTGGAAGGTGAGCGTTCCCTTGCGCTGCTCCTTCACCACCGAGCTTCCCTCGGACTTGCCGAGGGTCTCCACAGTGAGCACGCCCGTCAGTTCGCCGGCAGGCTTGCCGTCGACGGTCAGTGCCGCCGAGAACTCGAGCCGGTCGCCCACCGACGGGCCAGCCGGGTCGACGTCTACCGGGTTCAACGTGGGTGCAGCCTGCTGGACGACGAGCGTCACCGACTCCTTCTTCGACAGGGCGCCCTTCCGCCCATCGGCTCCGCAGGAGGTGAGTATCGCAGCCGCAGCGAGGACGGCGACGACGGACGCGAGACGGTGCGACTTGGGCATACAAGGAGTCAACCTCCGCGATCAGGCATCTGTTCCGGCTTGCCGGTCACCCAGCCGGTTGCTCTGGCCGGCACAGCGCCCCCGGCAGGGATCGAACCTGCGACCTGCGGTTTAGGAAACCGTTGCTCTATCCACTGAGCTACGGAGGCGGGGAGTGTTCCGATTCACCCTCCGAAATGGTTGGGCCATGTCAGCGAAGGGGTCGTCGCACTCGGGGGGCAAGGGTATCGGGCGGCCAGGCACCGGCGGACCCGATTATCTACCCAGATGGGCACTCCGATTTGCCCGTTCGGGCAGTGCGTCGGCCGCCGTGCACGGTGACCGCTCCGACATACTGCCGTGGTGGAAAGCGCGTCGCGAAACAGTGCGGCGGCGTGGCACCTGCTGATCGCCACCGGAGCCATCGCCGATGATTTCAGTGCATCGGCCATCGCCCGATACGCGGGAGTCGCCCTAGCGGAGGCGAACCGAGCGATCGATTCCGCCACCCAGCAGGGGATGCTCTGCGACGGCGTGCTGACTCCTGCAGCCCGGGTGGAGCTGATCGGCGAACTCCATCCGGAACGTGTGGCCGAGATCCACGCATCGATCGCTCGGTATCTCTTGGCACAGGGACCGTCGCGTCTCCAGGAGGCCATCGACCACGCCCGCACCGCCGCGGGGCTCGCAGTCTTCGACGACCTCGTCGGTCTGGCCGAGCACGCAGCGAAGACCAGCCTCTCGATCGCCGACTACCAGAGCGGCAAGATGCTCTACGAGCTTGCCGACGAACTCGGATCGCTCGACAGCGCGGTCCATCGGTCCCGACGACTGCTCGGGCTCACGTTCCGCATCACCGGACCCGATTCCGACACCATCACCCTCTTCGCCCAGCGGCTCCAGCTTGCGTAGGCAGGGGTGGCCTCAAACGGCATGTCTCTCCAAGCCTCAACCGATACCGCCGGCACCGGGTTTGCAGAGGCCAGGAACGCGGTCTGTTCGGCGGCAACAGGTAGCGCCGAGTGCCCGGTATGGGCGCCCCGGTCAAGGGTCTGGGCGGGTCGAGCGGTGCGTGCTCTCGTCGTTCCCAGCGGACCGTTCTGGTTCTTGCGTAGGATCCCTTCCGGAAGTCGCAGCAGCGCACACGACCGGCATGAAGTGATCTGCGCCTTCGCGACCCAGACCGATCAAGATGGACGGTGACGCAAGTCCGACCAGGTCAAACCGGGCCAGACTTTTGCACATCTACCTCATCTTGCTGCCGAACTCAGGTCGCCCTGACCGTCCAGTGTCAAGGTGCCGGTCACTTGAACAGTGGAGGCACTCGTGTAGACACCGCCGACGAGGGTCTGGCCACCCAGATCAGCGCTGATCGCTCCGGTGGTGGCGCGACTGGCTGCTGCGTTGTAGGCCGTGGTCAAGTCACCCTGAGCGATACCGGCAGGCGCGTCGGCGGAATGGATGCTGCCCCCGTTCACTGTGCCAGGGGGGGAACCCGGTGACTGCGGTACCAGGAGTCACGCCAACGCTTCCCTGCACGGTTGACGGCCCGGTGTTCGTCACGGTCGTTCCGGCGAGAACCGCATACGAGGCTGCGGTTCCGAGGTCAATGGGCAAGGGGGAGACGGCGCCCGCGCTCCCCGACTCGAAGGCTACGAGGAGGAGCAGCGCTACGGCTCCAGCTACGGCCCCGGTTGCCGCGAACCCCCTCACCCTTGAGCCTTGAATCCGACGGATGATGTGGACAGTCATCGCTTTCGGATGCCCGAAACGCTGCGTGTCGCAGCGGGGACCTACATCCACTCGCTGGTAGCACCGTAAGGAGAATCGACGCAAAGGGAAGGAGCTGAAGGTCCTGATGCGTTCGTTCGCAACAATCAAGTACTTCGATACCGGTACATCGGCAGTTGTCATCACGTGCCGGGTGCAGGCGATCACGTTGAGACGTAATTCGAATGAACGTTTGCGTGAATCTCCGAGAAGAACGTACAAGAGGTGACGTTGTGCCCTAGCAACTCGCTGACTTCTCCTGCATCGTCAGCGTTGAGGTTCGTACCGGATCCTCCTCGGCGGCGACGTCACCGTCGCAACAGTTGCTCGCGAAAGGCCCGATGCTCATGGCAACTCTCCTGTGGATTCTTGCGGTGGTTCTAGTGGTGTCCGGAATTGTTGCGATCGTGCGCAGACAATTCCTTTGGGGAATTGTCCTCATCGTCGTCGGGCTCCTCGTTGGTCCCGGTGGGGTCAGCATCTTCACCTGAGCCGAATCCGCTGTTGGCTGCCAAGTTGCCTCGAGCCGCTGGCACTTGAGTGCAAACAACATCAAACCGGTACCGGCCTACCTATTACTCCGAGACCATGCAGCAGAGGCAAAGCCCGGATAACCATGAACCCAGGAGTCGCCTCGTTTGGGCAGGACGGCCAGTAGCGCTGTCGCCCCGTGCAGGCCCGACGCCTCCTCCCACCTCGAGGAGTCAGATGTCGTATACACAACCAACTACGGAATTCGCGCCGGCGCAACGACGCCAGATCGGGATGGTGAGTACCTTCCCACCCCAGATCTGTGGGCTCGCTACGTTTGCGGCTGCTCTCACTCGGGCGCTGGAGCGTGCGGGATGCGCCGTGACTGCGGTGCGTGTACGTGAGCACGGAGACGGATCAACGATCGAGTCACCGGTCCGCGGCGAAATTGTCCACGGTGACCCCCGCTCCCTCGTACGGGCGGCGGACCTGCTGTCGACGTGCGATGCGGTGATCCTGCAGCACGAGTACGGCATCTACGGCGGCAACGACGGGAGCGAAGTGATCGACCTGATCGACGAGATCACCGTGCCGGTGGTCTCGGTGCTGCACACCGTTCCGCTGCACCCCAGCGAGCACCAGCGCTCGATCCTCGTGGATCTGTGCATGCGGTCTGCGTGCGTCGTGGTGATGTCTTCGATGGCGGCACGGCGCCTGGTGTCCACCTATCCCATCGACCGCTGTCGTGTAGCGGTGATTCCCCATGGGGCTGCGGTGTGGATGGGTCCGATCACGGGCATGTCTTCGACGCAGACCCCGGCCCGCGTCAGGCGTTCACCGCAGTTGTTGACGTGGGGGTTGCTCGGGCCGGGAAAGGGCATCGAGCACGTACTGGACGCACTCGCCCTGTTGAGCGACATGGTGCCACCCGTGCACTACACGGTGGCCGGCGTTACGCACCCGAAGGTGCTTGCAGGAGCCGGGGACACCTATCGCCAGAGCCTTATCGAGCGGACACGGCAACTCGGCCTGAGTTCCGCGGTCACCTTCGATGACACCTACCGAGATGTCGCCGCGCTCACCAGGTTCATCTCGTGCTCGTCGCTCGTCGTGCTTCCTTACGACTCGCTGGATCAGGTCACCTCGGGAGTGCTTGTCGATGCACTGGCAGCCGGTAGGCCGGTCATCGCGACTGCGTTCCCACACGCAACGGAGCTGCTCTCCAGCGGTGCAGGAATCGTCGTACCGCACAGAGATCCATCGGCGCTTGCTTCCGCCATTCGAGCGGTGCTGTGCAATCCAACTCGACTGGAGGCGATGGCGCAGGAGGCGCGTCGGATCGCTCCAAGCCTGAGTTGGGGTGCCGTGGCACGCTCCTACCTGCGCGCCATCCTCCAACTCGATCGGGTGAGCGAGCCGGTAGCACGGTGACGTCAACCGTCGACAGCACCTTTCGTCACCTCACCCGCCTCATGGGACCGCACGGTCTGTTCGAGCATGCCGAGCACACGCGCCCCCGCACCGAGCACGGGTACTGCACCGACGACAACGCGAGGTTGCTCCTCGTGACCTCGCGCGAGGACGACACCGGTGCCAGTGCAGACCTGAGCAGACGCTCGCTCGCCTTCGTGCTCGCTGCGCAGTCCCCCGGAAGGGGGGCGCACAATCGGCTCGACCCGGAGGGCGCCTGGACCGATGAGGCAACGGCGGACGACTGTTGGGGAAGGAGCCTGTGGTCCCTCGGCGTGGCTGCTACGCATCACGGCGACCCGTCGGTGCGGGCGGCTGCACAGGCAGGCTTCGATGCAAGCGCACCGGGGCGGGCTTCATCCCCGCGCTCCGCTGCCTTTGCTGCGCTGGGTGCTTCGGAGGTCTTCGCTGCCGACCCAACACACACCGGTGCCGAAACCTTGCTTCGGCGTGCACTGTCGACGATCGGACCGGTGCTGAGTCCTCACTGGTGCTGGCCCGAGGCCCGGCTCACGTACGCGAACGCTGCCCTCGCCGAGGCGGTGATTGCCGCTGGCACCGCGCTCGGCAGCGGTGGCGACATTGAACGCGGCCTGCAGATGCTCGATTGGCTGCTGCAGAACGAGTTGCGATTCGGCCACCTCTCGGTCACGCCGGCCGGCGGTTGCGCAGTGATCTCGCGAGACCCGAGCTTCGACCAACAACCGATCGAGGTGGCCGCACTCGCCGACGCCTGCGTCCGCGCACATCACGTGACAGGCGACCGGTCCTGGCTCGACGGGGTCGACGCCGCGGTGCGTTGGTTCGACGGCGAGAACGACGCCGGGCACCCTATGCACGATCCCGACTCGGGTGGGTCGTTCGACGGCCTGCACGCCCACGGGGTCAACCGGAACCAAGGCGCAGAGTCGACGTTGGCGCTCGCGTCCACTCACCAGTGCGCACGTCGACTCGCCGGTTCGCTGTGACACGCCCCACGGTTACCGACACCGGGATCGTGCTCCGGCCCGACCCCTCGAGGGTGATCAGCAGGCTGTTCGTCGCAGGACGGGAGGAGCTCGGACCCGGTGAGTCCCGCGCCGGCGCCGTCATCGAGCGCGTCCTCGCGCTCAGCGAGGGCGAGACGCGACGGACGGCCGCCGAGGTTCGGCGCAAGTTCCGACGACGTCACGACTACTTCGCCGAATTGATCGACGAGCACGTTGAACAGATCGTCGGCAGGCTCGACCCCTTGATCCCGCTGTCTGCCGAGCGACGCTTTCTGCTCGGTGCGTGCTTCACGCAGGAATACGCCATCGAGGCCGCCGCTCTGTGTAACCCCTCGATCGTGCTGCATCCCCAACAACCCGTCCACAAAGCGGGCAAGCAGAGCGGGACCGGCACCGGTGCAGCCCGATTCGTCCTGAGCGTGCGAGGTATCGGAGAGGGGCACCGGTCGAGCATCGGCTTCCGGACCGGCTCGGTATCCGGGACTGGCGCGGTACGGATCGACGCTCCGTCACGGCACGTCACCGGCCCCCGCTGGGAGGCGGGCCTGCACCACCGTTCCGTCGCCCACGCTCACCTGTCAGGCCACGAGGAGGACGCCGACGACGCCGAGTTCGTCCTCAGCATGCTCCCCGACAGCTTTGACAGCAGGCAACTCGAAGCAGCCATGCAACGGCTGATCGACGACCGCGCCACCCGCGGCGAGATCGGCGCCACACTCGAACGACTTCGCGATTTCGCACGCGCCTCCTACCGAGTTGCCTTCCGGCCCGAGAGCGAGGTGTCCTCACGCGTACTGTCGCCGTTGGCCCCGCGCGAGAGCCACGGCATGGAGGACGCCAGGTTCGTGCGCTTCGTCGCCGACGACGGTGTCGTTACCTACTACGCCACCTACACGGGCTGGGACGGACGGTGGACCTGTCAGCAGATGGCTGCCACGACGGACTTTGTGCACTTCGACGTGTCGCCTGTGGGCGGTGCCGCTGCGACGGGCAAGGGTCTTGCGCTGTTCCCACGAATGATCGGCGGCCGCTACGCGGCGCTCTCGCGTTCTGACCGGGAGACGAATGCAGTCTCGTTCTCCACCGATCTCCGCTGTTGGCACGACCGACAAGTCATCCAGGCACCGCAGCGGCCGTGGGAACTGTTGCAGGTGGGCAACTGCGGATCACCCATCGAGACCGACAGCGGTTGGCTCGTACTCACACATGGTGTCGGGGCCTTTCGTACCTATCACCTCGGCGCACTGCTGCTCGACCTCGAGGACCCGACGCAGGTGATCGGCTACTCACGAGAACCAGTCCTGTCCCCCGGCGACCTGACCCGAGACGGCTACGTGCCCAACGTCGTCTACTCGTGTGGCGCCCTCGCTCACGGCGATCTGCTCGTGCTGCCCTTCGGCATCGCCGACCAGTCCATCGGGATCGTCACCCTGTCGATCGACGAACTACTCGACTCGATGACGAGCGACGGGCGGGTGCGCACACGACGCGTCGCTACCGGCTAGGTGCAGCTAGGCGGTCGTGGCTCGCTGCGTACCTCGCCGTGCAGCGGGCGGCGGGAGTGATCCGCACGATCTCGTTCAGGTCATGCACGATGTCCCCGTCGTGCCGTAGGAGACGTCCTCGCGAGTACCCAGTCGGCCCATCACAAGGATTCAGATCGAATGAGCAGCAACCCGAGCCGCACAGAACCCTTCTGCGGTACCGTCGCCTGGTGATGCTGCGGAACTGGGGCTCGACACCCGACGAGATTGCCGGTGCCCTTCCCGGAGACGAGTTGTGCCCGGACGCACGCATCGTCGCGACTCGATCCATCAGCCTCGCGTCGCCA
>CANIBN010000125.1 GCA_947465505.1 Acidimicrobiales bacterium
CACCACCATCGCGAGGTAGTTCGAATGCCCTCGCGCGGCACCAAGCCAACCCTCGCCGAGCGCAATCGCCTTCGTGTCACCGTCTCCGGCAACGGGAAGACCCGTCAGTTCGCTCATCCGTTCCTGCAACGGGAATTCGCGCCAAGCAGGCAGGTTGAGCGGTGACACCCGCTCAAGATTCGCTGTGCTCGGACCAGCAGCACCAATGCCGACAGCCAGTGGGTGATCGCCCGCCTCAATGGCCTCACCACGCACGTCGTCCACGAGGTCCGCAAGTTGGCCCCACAGGCCTTCTCCATCCGCCGCATGGTCCACCGCTACGAGACGCCGCCGACTGATGGCACCCGTCTCATCGACGAGCGCTGCCGCGAACTTCGTGGCACCAATGTCCACTGAGAGAACCGTGTCCATGGTCAGCCCTTCTCCTGCAAGCCGCGCCAGGCAACGGCGGCCGCGCCAACGAGGCCAGCGGGCTGTGGCACCTTCGCCGACACGATCACCGCACCACGGCTGAATGCCAGGCGGCAGGCGGCGTCGAGTTCGGCCTGTGCAGCGAGAAACATCGTGGACGCATATTCACGCGCCACCCGACCACCGCACACGATGAGTTTCAGGTCGAGCAGATTTGAGATCGAGGCTGCGGCGCGGCCGACCAACCGGCCAACGTGCCGCATGTGGTCGTAACTCGGTTCGGTGAGCGGTCGCCCAGTAGAGGACTCGATGGCGCTCACCGACACTTCTGCCTCCAGACAGCCGCGCGAGCCACACGGGCACCGACGGCCATCGGGTTCCACGATGACGTGACCGACGCGGCCTGCATGCGAGAAGTTGCCGTCCAGCAACCGACCGTCGAGCACGACACCGCCGGCTACCGAGTCGTCGATGCTCATCGCAGCGAAGTGCCCCACTCCCCGGGCGGCCCCTGTCCAACCCTCGGCGAGCGCAAACGCCCGTCCGACGGTGTCGACAAAGACAGGCGCGGTGCTGGCCTCACCGACGATGAGACCGGCCTCCACGAGCACGTCACGGGACGCTCGGCCGGCCAACTGCTCCACTGCCGGTGCCACAGACACGCCGCAGGCGGCGAGGGCGCCACCCACCCGGGTCACACGGGCATCGACCCGCTCCAGATACGCCTCGAGTTGTTCCCAGAGACCATCGAGGGTCTCAGAACCCTCCAAGAGACCGGAATCGAGCACCTTGCCGTCCCGATCCACCAGTCCGACGGAGTTCTGCACCCCGCCCAGTTCAATTGCCAGAGCCACGTCCACGGTTGCAGTACTCCTTCCGATTCTTGCGGCGTCGTCACAGTAGCGACACAGAATCGCAACATTGGTGGATACCCCTACCGAGAGTGCGGTACTAACCCCTCAGTGTGTCCGTCCGATGCGCTACGGTGCACCTCCGAAACGCCCACCCCAGCAGACGGGATGAGCACGCACGGTGAATATTGTCGCCGACCAAACCACGGACAGCGATCCGTCGTGTCATGGTCGGTGTTGACCTTAAGGATTGGAACGCAGGCACGTTGCGGACGGACATCGATTCGTACTTCCGCGCCCATTACGGGCGACTCGTGCGCGCGCTCACACTCGTCTGTGGCAACGAGGAAACCGCTGCTGACGCCGTTCAGGAGGCCTTCGTGAAGGCGCACCAGAAGTGGCGAACGGTCAGCGAGTACGACGACCCGGTGGGATGGATCCGGCGGGTCGCCATCAACCGCCTGCGAGACGACCACCGTCGCAACACCCGAAAAGACCGCGCCGTGGCGCGATTGGGCGCAGGCGAGACCTGGACGGTGGAAGCGCCGGAGCCCACACAGACCGAAGAACTCGCGAAGGCACTCGCAGACCTTCCCAAGCAGCAGCGGCTGGCGCTTGCCTTCTACTACCTCGAGGGCCTGAGCGTTGCCGAAACCGCCAGCACGCTCGAGATCAGCGAGGGAGCCGTAAAATTCCACCTGCACCAGGGCCGTGAGCGCCTGCGTGGATTGCTCGGGGAAGGAGGCCGACCGTGAGCAACGACTTCGACGACTTCGACGATCTCGCGCTCGGCAACGCCCTGCGGCGCATGTCGGGCTCCACCCCCGATGCCGACTCCGCCCTCGGCTCGTTCCACAAGCGCGTACGGGTTGCGCGTATCCGACGTATCTCGGTGGCGGCCTCCAGCACGGCAGCTGTCGTCCTGATCGCCGGTGGAGCGTTCGCGCTGTCGAATCGGGGAAGCAACGGCCCGGTGAGTCCCGCCGACCGCAGTGGCGTGCTCGACACCATCGTCGACACCGTGGTCGACCCAAGTCTTGTCGGCACCCCACCCTCCAGCTCGGCTCTGCCCGCTGGCAACGGCTCGGGCTCGGGCTCGGGCTCGGGCTCGGTCGCCGGCAACGGATCGACCGACGACTCCGACCACGGCACCTCGGGTTCGGACAGCGACTCGGGCGGTTCAGGATCCGGCCACGACTCCGGATCCGGCACGGGTTCGAGCGGCGGCAGCACCCCGCCGGGCTCGACCACCACAACCACTGACGACCACGGTGGCGGCTCCGACGATGGATCCGACGACGGCGAGTCGGAGTCCTCAGAGGGGTCGGGCAGCGGCTCAGGCTCGGGTTCCGGCAGTTCCACCACCATCGCCCTCGTCACCAAGCGTTGCTCGTCAACCGGCGGTGCATTCACGGCGAACCGCTCGGCGGGCAACTCGATCACCAACGTGTCCCCCGCCGCAGGCTTCTACAAGTCCGAACAGGAAATCGAGAGCAACCAGATCACCGTCGTCTTCCGCGGCGGCGAGGTCGAATACCATGTGGTGGCAACATGGAACGGCTCAACCTTCGTGTGCTCTGTCGAGTCCTGACGGCTACTGCGCTGGTGTCGGGCGCGGCCGTTGCGGTCGGCTGCTCCAGCAGCGAGACTCGCACCATCGCAGCCCAATCATTTGATCAACACGGCCCGCACAGCGTCGGCGTCACCACCCTCGATCTCGGTGATCGCCAGGTCGACGTGTACTACCCGGTGGACGAGTCTGCGACGGTAGGACGGCCCACCGACTCCTACGAGGCGGCTGACGCGTTCCCCGAAGCGTTCCGTTCGATGGTCCCGCCCGCCATGAACGGCTCGTTCGATGTGGGTGCGGTACGAGACGTTCGGGGCTCCTCGAAGGGCCCCTTCCCGCTCGTGATCTACAGCCACGGTTTCGGCGGCTACCGCCAGGTGGCCACCTTCTATCTGGCACACCTTGCCTCGTGGGGCTTTGTCGCCGCTTCGGCCGACCATCTCGAGCGAGGAATCGTTGCGCTGGCGAGCGGAAAGCTCGACGACGCGAACAAGGGCATCGACCTCGACGATGTGTCACGAACCCTGGAGGCACTTCGCAAGGAGAACGTCCGCGCGGACGGCCCGCTCGCCGGTGTCGTGAACACCGACTCGGTAGGCATCACCGGGCACTCGGCCGGGGCACAGACCTCGCTGCGCGCAGCCGGGTCAAACGACAACATCGACGCGTTCGTGTCGATCTCCGGCGGGCTGTCCCTCATGGGCGAGCCAAGCCCTGCCGTCCCTAACAAGCCCGCTCTCGTCGTGGCCGCCGCCGACGACAAGGTGGTCCCGGCATCGAAGAGTCTGGCGCTCTACGACGCTCTGGGCGGCCCGAAGTATCTGGTGGAGATCGAGAACAGCGGCCACAACTCGTTCACCGATTCCTGCCCGGTCATTCTCGAACGCGGCGGCCTCGAGCAACTGCGTCCGTTCCTGAAAAACCTCGTCGACCTCGCCCAGGACGGATGCACCCCCGGGGTCACCGACCCCTACGCAGTCCAGAGAGTCCTCGGCCACTATTCGGTGGCGTTCTTCCTCACCTACCTCGCCGGAGAGTCCCACGTTGCAACCCTCACCGCTGGCCCTCCCGCCAGTGCAGGGCCCCTCACGCTCTCCTCCCAGCGACACGCCTGAACGCCTGTCTGGGCCGCTAGCGCCCCGCCGCCCGAGCGTCTTGCCGTTTCGGGTGGCTAGAGGTGCTCCAAAGCGGGCACACTTTGGCTCGCATGCAACTGCTCAGCCCACTGGCACTCGGCCCGCTCACGGCCCCGAACCGCGTGATGTTCGGCCCGATCGTCACCAACCTCGGCGACGACGACCGGCGCTTCACCGCGCGACACACCGCGTTCTACCGGCGACGCGCCGAAGGCGGGTGCGGAGTCATCGTCACCGAGGGTGCAAGCGTGCATGCAAGCGACTGGCCCATCGAGCGACTGCCGTTGGCAGAGCGATGTGCAGCAGGATGGGCTGACATCGTTGCTGCCTGCCGCCCGCATGGCGCTCTCGTCATTGCGTCGCTCGATCACGCAGGAGGCCAGGGTTCCTCGGCGTACAGCCAGGCACCGCTGCTCTCGCCGTCGCGCGTTCCCGAGGTGAACAGCCGCGAAGTTCCCAAGTGGATGGAGGCCGACGACATTGCTGCCGTTGTCGCGGCCTTTGTCACTGCGGCAACCACCGCAACACAAGCCGGCTGTGACGGCGTCGAGATCAACGCCGGACAGCACAGCCTCGTGCGCCAGTTCCTGTCCGGACTCACCAACCACCGCGGCGACGAGTGGGGGCAGGACCGTCTCCGCTTCGCACGCGATGTCATCACCGGGGTACGAGCCGCAGTCGGACCAACCAAGGTGGTCGGCTTGCGCCTGTCCTGCGACGAACTCGCGCCATGGGCGGGAGTCACTCCAGAGATGGCTCCCGACATCGCTGCGTCGTTGTGTGCGAGTGGGCTCGACTATCTCGTCGTGGTTCGTGGATCAATCTTCTCCGCAGAGAAAACCCGACCGGACTTCCACGAGCCAACCGGCTTCAATATCGGCACATGTCGCTCCGTGAAGGCGGCTGTGTCGGTGCCCGTGTTCCTGCAGGGCTCGGTGGTCGAGCCCGGCCAGGCAGAGTGGGCGATTACCGACGGTGTGTGTGACGGCGTCGAAATGACCCGCGCTCAGCTTGCCGATCCCGATCTCGTGTCCAAGCTTCGGACGGGAACACCTGAACAGGTGCGCCCGTGCACCCGGTGCAACCAAACGTGTCAGGTACGCGACGCGCGCAACCCCATCATCACCTGTGTGGTGGAGCCCACCACCGGTCGCGAGACCGAGGACCCACGTTGGGCGCAGCCCACTTCACACCCGCGCGACGTACTCGTCATCGGTGGCGGCCCGGCGGGGCTGGAGACCGCACGTATCGCACGACTGCGCGGTCACCGGGTACGGCTCGTCGAGCGACGTGAAGAGGTGGGCGGCATGGCCCGTATCGCCGGGCCGGCAGGTGTGTTCGTCGACTGGCTCGTTGCGGAGTGCAACCGTCTCGGTGTGTGCATCGAGCGCGGCACCGAGGCAGTACCGCAGCCCCACGAGGTGGTCATCGAGTGCACCGGCTCGGTTCCCGGCGCACGGTCATACCGCACCGAGGGCAACCCCGTCATCGTCGACATCGCCGATGTGCGCAGCGGCGCGGCCTCGGTGCCCACAGACGGCGCAATTGTCGTCTACGACCCCATTGGCGGGCCGATTGCTGTGGCTATCGCCGAGGAACTCGGTGAGCGGGCGGTGCTGGTCACCCAGGACAACATCGCCGGCAACGAACTGTCGCGCAGCGGAGACCTCGCGCCCGCGAACGTCCGGCTGCAGCAACGCGGTGTGTCCATCGAGCGCCGTTGCGTACTGCGCGAGGTTCACCCCGATCATGTCGTGCTCGAGGACCGCTTCGGTGCAGGTATACGCCGGGTTCCTGCCGCCGCGGTCATCGACTGCGGATTCCGCCTCCCGGCGCCGGCTCTCGACGAACGCAATCACCGGGCCGGCGACTGTGTTGCGCCGCGCACGGTTCACGAAGCGGTGCTCGAAGGCCGCCGCGCTGCCGCCGCCGTCGACCGCTGACCAGCGAACGCGAATCCACCTCTGCTGTCGGCTAGGTGGCGGAAGGTGAAAGCAGTTCACGGAAACGGCGCCGCCACTCCACGCTGCAACGATCGGCCTGAACGCTCACGAGCGCTGTCTGATCGAGCGGCATCACACCGGGAACACGCTCGAGCATCCGCTTGTCCTCTGCGCCGATCGCGAGGTCGAAGCGGATGATGTCCTCTGCGGGAACCGAGAAGTCGTCGTTGCGCCACACGACGAACGTGAACAGTGAGGTCGTGTCGTCTACCGGTGTCGACAGCAGCAGCAGGATGTGGTCGAGACCCGTGTGGTAGTGGATCGTGCTGCGAACGGTGAGCGGCAGGTTGAAGCCGGTGGTCATGCGACGCTGCACCACTCCAGCCGACTGTCCGCTGGCGCTGCTCGCCAGTTCGGTATTGGCCACCTCGACGGTGTAGTCGTACCCGTAGAAGTCGGCGTCCAACTGGGAGAGCGACACCGAAGGCACCTCGGTCTGCTGGTCGTTGCCGAACGTGCCGGTGTGCACGAACGGGAAGTGCGAGACGTCGCAGAAGTTGTCGACCATGCGCCCGGCGCTCACCTGCCACACCTCTACTGGTGTGTTGATGCGCCGGTAGTCAGCCCTGGTGTCTTCGACGATGTGCGGGATCTCGGCGCGTGGTGTGCCGAGGCACACCCACAGCAGGCCGTAGCGTTCGGAGCACCGCACGACAGCGAGGTGAGAGCGGGGCGGGACCGGCGTACCGGCACTTGCCGAGGGGATGCGGACGCACTCCCCGTTCCCCGAGAACTGCCACCCGTGGTAGGGGCATTCGAGACAACCGTCGCGCACGGTTCCGGGCGACAGTGGCGACTCGCGATGCGGGCAGCGGTCGTGGGCGGCACTCACCGTGCCCGTCTCGTTGCGCCACAGCACGAGATCCACACCGAGCAGGCGAACCGAATGGGGATCGCTGTGCAGTTCGTCAGCCCGTGCGACTGCGTACCAGTAGTCGCGGAGCACCGCGTTGTCGCACAGCGTCCCGTCCATGGGCGCGAGCCTACGGCCGGTCAGTGGTGCGAACGGAGGTGGGCACCGAGAACGTCGAAGCCGAAGTCCCCGAGCGGATCGCGCCAGACGGAGTGCACGTGGTTGACGCCGTTCTGTGCGTTGTCGTACTCCACCATGAGACGGGGCCCGCCGATTCGGTAGTAGTGCGGGTCGCCCTTCTCCAGCCCGCCGGCCCAGGCGAAATGGAGACCGTGCAAGCCTGCGCCGGCGTACTTTGCAGCCTCCACCTCGGCGATCGCATCGGGCATCCGTCCCAAGTACGTATCGAGCA
>CANIBN010000126.1 GCA_947465505.1 Acidimicrobiales bacterium
TACATGGTGGAGTACTCGGACTCCGCGCTGCGCCACTACGAACTGCTCGGCGACCACTTCAAGAACATCAAGGGATACGAGGCCTATGCAGCGGGGTCGGAGGCCATGGCGGCAGACGCCTCACCGTTCCTGCGCGGGTTCTTCAACTCGCACCCTTGGGGCACGCCCGACCAGACGATCAAGCGTGCGACGGAACTGGCCGAGCAATTCGGGACGAACGAGATCATGTTCATCTTCAAGTACGGCAGCATGCCCATCGAGGCGGCCGAGAAGAGCATGCGACTGTTTGCCAAGGAAGTGCTGCCCGCACTCCACGAACTCTCGCCGCGGCCGATGGAGGTGGCACTCGCATAATACCCCTAGGGGTATATACTCCTGTTGAGGTCCACCAGGAGGTCACATGAGTGCCAAGCGAATCGTCATCGTCGGCGGGGTCGCCGGAGGCATGTCCACGGCCACTCGTATGCGCCGTCTCGACGAGTCGGCAGAGATCACCGTGATCGAGCGCTCTGGTCACGTGTCGTATGCGAACTGTGGACTGCCGTACTTCGTCGGGGGCGTGATCGAGGGCGAGGAGAAGTTGCTCCTCCAGACACCACAGAGCCTCTACGGTCGGTTCCGTATCGAGGTGAAGGTGGACACCGAGGTGGTCGGTATCGATCCGGTAGTCCACCACGTCACCGTGCGCTCCATGGCTGACGGGAGCGAATGGAAGATCGCCTACGACAAGCTCGTACTCAGCCCAGGCGCATTGCCCGTGCGGCCACCCATCCCCGGCTTCGACCGAGTCCGTGTGCTGCGCACCGTGGAGGATGCCGCGCTGCTGTACAGCGACGTCTCCGCGCGGCCGGCATCTGCAGTGGTGATCGGCGCCGGCTTCGTCGGCCTGGAGACCGCCGAGAACCTCGCGCACGCAGGTATCCCGACGACGCTCGTGGAGGCCGCGCCCCAGGTGCTCACGCCCCTCGACGCGGAACTGGCCGTCCTCGTGCGGGCCGAACTTGAGCGCCAAGGTGTCCGCGTTGAGACGGGCGTAGCGGTCACGGAGGTGACGGCCAACACTGTGTTGCTTGCGGATGGCCGTGCGATTCCCGGTGAACTGGTGGTCGGCTCGATCGGTGTGAGGCCCGATACGCGGCTTGCGGAGATGGCGGGCCTTGCGATCGGCCCCAACAAGGGCATTGCCGTGAACGAGGTGAACCAGACGAGCGATGTTGACATCTACGCGGTCGGTGACGCAGTGGAGAAGATCGACTCCGTGAGCGGGGCGAGTTCGCTCATTGCCCTGGCCAATGTGGCAAATCGCGCTGGCCGACGCGTGGCCGATCACATCGCCGGACTCGACGTTCGGCCCGCTCCGTCGCTCGGAACCGCAATCGTGAAGGTGTTCGGACTCACCGCGGCGATGACCGGATGGAACGAGCGCCGATTGAAGGCAGCAAAGCGTCCCTACCGCTGTGTTCACTCGCATCCGATGAGCCACGCCACGTACTACCCGGGCGCCGAGCCGATGGCTGTGAAACTGCTCTTTGATCCGGTCGACGGCACCATTCTTGGCGCCCAGGCCGTCGGTGGAACGGGTGTGGACAAGCGCATCGATGTCATCGCCACTGCGATGACCGCAGGGATCAAGGCCCCCGAACTCGCCGATCTCGAACTTGCCTACGCGCCGCCCTTCTCATCGGCGAAGGATCCGGTGAACATGCTCGGATACATGAGCGAGAACGTCCTTTCCGGCGAGTGCGACGTGGTGCAGGCCGACGAGGTGGAGACGTTGATTGCACAGGGCTGGACCCTCGTTGACGTGCGCTCGGCGGCGGAGCACCGCGCAGGTGCGATCCCCGGTGGCATCAATGTGTCGGTCGACGATCTACGTGACTCGGTAGCGGGCATGGGGACAGGACCGTTCCTCGTGTACTGCCAAGTGGGGCAGCGAGGACACACGGCCACGGCCCTGCTTCACGACCTCGGACTGCGCGCACGCAATCTCGATGGTGGATACAAGACGTGGGTTGCCGCGACGGCTGCGCGGACCGGCAACACATCCCTCCTGCTCAAGTAGTTCATCGACAGGCCGAACGGCCCGGACGCTCGTACCCGATTACTCGCTCGGTGCTGTTACTCGGCCGGTGGCCGGTACGGTGCTGTATGGCCTGTGGCAGACCGTCCGTCACAGATTTTCACGGATGACCGAGAACCGCTGGCGCGACCTCGCAGCCCGGCTTGACGTTCTCGTCGGGTTAGCCCCGCTCGGCAACTCGATCTGCACACTGTTCGGTGAGCGCCTCGGCACGTCCAGGGTTGGCCTCGTGTTATGCCTCGATCGGACGAACAACCTGCTCGCATGCAGCGATCCGGTGGCGGGGTTCCTCGACGAACAGCAGTTTGCGCTCGGCGATGGGCCTGCCTGGGGATGTGCTGCTACCTCGCTCCCCGTACTGGCGGCCGACCTCGGACTTCGTGAGTCTGCCGTTCGCTGGCCCGCCTTCTGCCCCGTGGCAGAGAGTTGCGGAGCACGTGCGGCGTTCTCGTTCCCGCTCCAGGTGGGCCTCGCCACCATCGCCGTCGCCACCGCCTACCGAGATCATCCGGGGGCCTTGAGCGCCTCGGAGTACGTGGACGGTCTCACCGTGGCCTCACTCGCCACTACGGCGATGATGGCGGAGCAGACCGGTGAGCACCTCGGTCCGCTCGCCGACGTATTCAGCGCAGGTGTGGACGACAGCGCTCGTCTGCAGCGGGCCGCAGGCATGATTGCCGAGCAGCAATCGATCAGCATTCTCGAGGCAATGGTGCGCCTTCGCAGCCATGCCTATCTGTTGGGTCACTCCCTCGGGACCGTGGCTCGCGAAATCTGTGACCGGAAACTCGTTCTGCCCGTCAAGGAGGAGCAATGAGGAGCCCACTGGGTCTAGCACCCACCCACCTGCCCGAGTCCGAGGAGTTGGCTCGAACGTTCGTGGCCCTCGCTCGCGGGGTGCTCGAGGGGGCCGACACCGTCGAGGTGTTCTCGATGCTCGCCGAGCGCTGTGTACGCCTGCTCCCCGTGAAGGCGGGCGGCATCGTTGTGCTCGACGCCATGGGATTCCTGCAGGTGATCGGCGCTTCAGACCAGAGCGTGCATCTGCTCGACCTCTGTCAGGTGCAGAACATGGAGGGTCCGAGCCTGCAGTGCTGCCGCACTGGTGAAGTGGTGGAGGACACCGAACTCTCCGAGAACGGACCGTGGCCGCGGTTCTCGTGGCTGGCCTCGAGCCACGGCTACAGCGCGGTCTACGCGGTGCCGCTGCTGTCGCGAGGTGTCGTGGTCGGTGCGCTCAACCTGTTCGGCGACGTGGCGCTCCCGGCCGAGCAACTCGTGGTGGCACGGGCGCTTGCCGATGCAGCAACGCTTGCGCTGCTCCAGTTGGACCCGCGTGAGGACACGGTGGTGGTGGCACGCCAGGTTCACCTCGCTGTCGAGTCGCGCAACACGGTGGAGCAGGCACGCGGGATGCTGGCGCAACGGTTCAACATGAGCGAGAGCGCAGCGCTCGAGCAGTTGCGCCGCGCTGCGGAGCAGTTGAGTGTCCCGCTGGTTGACGTAGCCCGAGCAACGGTCCACCGCGATCCGGCTCACCCGGCCACGTCACTGCTGGAGCACCCACTGGCCTGAGGCGAGAGCCTCCGCTCAGTCGAAGGCGAAGTTCGACATGCGCACGGGGCGCAACCGTCTGCCGATGCTGCTCGCTGCGCGTGCAACGGCGTAGGCAACGACGGGGATGCCGAGTAGCAGCACGATGGTGAGCCACGGGACGACCGGTCCTTCCGGGATCTGCTCGCCGGCCTGGCTGGAGCGGATGACGACGAGCGACGGCACGAGCCCCACCGGGATGGCGAGCAGCACACCGAAGGCGCTGAGCGCGAACGCCCGCAGGCCGCTGAGCGACGACAAGGTGCCGGGCCTCGCGCCGATGGCCACGAGCACGTCGCGCTCGTCCTTGCCCTCCGTGGCGCTCAGGGCGAGACCAATGGCAACGATGAGCAGTGTGATGACCAGCACGCCGAGTGCGATCGCGGCCTCGATGATGCCGCTGTCTGTGGCCGGTCGGAAGTAGGAGTAACCGATGTTGAGACTTGTCCCCGCCTTGTCGTACACCGCATTGCCGTACTGCAGGAAGCTGAGTTCGACATGCTGTGCCTCGCTGATGTGCTTGGGCAGGATGTACTGCGTACCGGCCTCGCGGATCGGCAGCCCGAGCGCACCGGCCTTCGCCTCGGTGATGAGGAAACTGGCGAGCCCGTAGTAGCGCAGGGGGTCCCGGTTCGTAGCGGCTTGGACGTCCACGTCGCCAGAACGTGTGCGGAGCCTGAGGTTGAGCAGGTTCGCCCCCGGCTCCTGAATTTGTCCGTAGGCCCACTGACCCG
The DNA here is from genome assembly GCA_947465505.1 of Acidimicrobiales bacterium. Taxonomy (GTDB): domain Bacteria; phylum Actinomycetota; class Acidimicrobiia; order Acidimicrobiales; family Ilumatobacteraceae; genus WLJO01. The sequence continues at coordinate 4,408 of CANIBN010000126.1, forward strand.
GCTCGCCGATGGCGAGGATCCCGCTCTGGGCAAGGCCGGCGCGGTCCCCGCCACTCACACCGATGAGGTCGAGCAGTTCGGTGGTAGCGACCCGAATCGCCCCGGGCTCCTGGAGTACCAGGGCGTCGGTAACGGGCGGGCTCGACGGGTCGATGGGTGCGGGATCAAAGGTTGCCCACCGCAGGGCGGCCTTCGTTGCGCTGCCGAGAATCTCCTCCACCTCGCCGGTGACCGTGGCATCAGGAGCGGCGAGCACGCAAGGTTCGGAGATCGAAGTCTGCTCCACGTCGGCAATCTCTGCTCCACCCGTCACCGGGTTCGGGCATCGATTCGCCGAAAGGATCACGACATCGTCGGGCAGGTAGGCGTTCGTCACCCCGCTGTGTGCACGGTCCGTGATGATGAACGTGGACGTTGCGACACCCACTGCAGCGAACGCGGCGATTGATGCCACGACCGCAGCGGTGCGCGGTCGACTGCGGGCAATGCTGCGTGCGCCGAGGCGGGCGGTGCCGCGCACCTTTCGAGAGAGCGGGCCGAGCACGCTGACGATGGTGGGGGAAGCGCAGCACATGCCGCCGAGGATGAGCAGTGCACCGACGGCGCCGGACACGAGGAACGCGTTGGAGTTGCTGCCGCTGCCGCCGTCCCGGCCGGTGACGGCGATCGTGGTGAGCAGTTCAAGGCCGACACCAGCAGCGAAGACGACGATGCCGATCGGCAGCAGGCGGCGCGGCACGGAGGCGAGCGGGCGGCGCCCGGCGAGTGCGTCGAGCACGGACACTCGGGTAGCCGACCGCGCCGGGAGGTATGCGGCAACCGTGGATGCGACCGTGGCGATCACTGCGATGGCGACGAGCTGCCCAACGGGGATGCGCAGCCTCGCCACGTCTCGCCCGAGCACTGTCGCCAGTGTCGCCAGTGTCGACCTGCTGAACCCGAATCCGAGGCCGAGGACTACCGTCGCGATGGAGAGGCCGACGGCGGCACTCCACGCACCCTGCAGCGCGAGCGACGTGCGCACGAGTCGTCGTGGCGCGCCGTTGGAGACGAGTTGGCCGATGGTGACGAGTTGTCGACGTGCGCTGGTGGCGAACGCAGCGGTGACGATGATGGACAGCACGGCGAAGCCGACGACGGCGAACACACTGCCGAGCAGGAGAACCGGATCTGAAGGGGCTACAAACTCGTTGCGCTCGGCCGTGTAGAGCCGTTCCGGCAGTGCGGCGAGACTGTCGTCGACCGCGCGTGCGGCTTGGGAGTAGGTGACCGGCTGCGGTGTGTCGACGAACAGCAACGAGCGACCGGCGTTCTCGGGCAGTGTGAATGCGTTGCCGGGCAGGCTCATCAGGCCGACCCATGAGTACTGCGTCCGGTCCCGCACCACGCCGACCACGGTGGCAGAGAGCGCAGGACGGGAGAGCGTGAGGGTGTCGCCGGGTTGGAGGTTCCACGAATCGGCGAGCTCGGTGCTGACCGCTACCTCGCCAACTGCCGCCGGCGCGCGACCGGCACGAAGGTCGTACAGCGGGGTGATCAGCGGATCCCGAAGGTCCGCAGTGTGCACGTACAGGTACTTGCTGCGCTGGCCGCGCCCTACGGTCGTGCTCCGCACGCGGGCAGCAAGGCTCGAGTACGACAGCGTGGCAACCTGCGTGGCATCACCGAAGACCGACCGCGCAACCTTGAGCAGTGCGGCCGCGGGATCGAGGGGAGCGCCTTCGACGCTCGGGCCGCCCACATCCACGACAAAGTCGGCGTAGCCGTAGTGCGCGCGGTAGTTGTTGGCGGGCGTGTTCCTCTCCGTGGCGGCGATGATGGCAGCGCCGCCGAGCGCGATGGTGGGCAGCGCCACCAGCAGTGCCACGAGCAGCGTGCGGCCGGGGCGACGGCGTACCTCGCGTCGTGCGAGCCGCGAGGCGAGGCCGAGCGACATCAGCGGGCCTCGTCCACTACGTGGCCGTCGCGCAGGAAGATCACGCGGTCCGCCCACGAGGCAAAACGCGGCTCGTGCGTGACGAGGATGATCGCGGTGCCGAACTTGGTGGGCAGGCCGGCAAGCAGTTCGATGATCTCGTCGCTGTTCACGGTGTCCAGCGAGCCGGTGGGCTCGTCGGCGAGGAGCAGGGAGCGCTGCGCCACCAGGGAGCGTGCGATGGCGATGCGCTGCTGCTGGCCGCCGGAGAACTCGGTGGGGTAGCGGTCCACGTGGTGCGAGAGGCCCACATCCTGCAGGGCGGCGGTGGCCCGATCTCGGGCCTCCCTGCGGCCGGTGCCGTCCAGTTCCAGCGGCAGCATCACGTTCTCCACGGCGGTGAGCGACGGGATGAGGTTGAGGCGCTGGAAGATGTAGCCCACCTCGCGCCGGCGCAGCGTTGCGAGGTCCGCGGGCGACATCTCGGAGACGTCCCGTCCGTTCACCAGCACTCGCCCGGCGGTCACCGGCTCGAGCCCGCCGGCGAGGTGCAGGAGTGTGCTCTTGCCGCAGCCACTTGGGCCCATGACGGCCACGAACTCTCCGGGTGCCACACGCAGGTCCACGGAGGTGAGTGCGCGTGTCTCGGTGGTGCCGGAGCCATAGCTTTTCACGACGTCCATGAACTCGAGGACAGGTGTGCCCGTCGAGGGGCTGTGCTCGCTCATGACGTTGCCTGCAGTCGTGCCTCGCACTGGTCCAGCCAACGCAGGTCCGATTCCGCCCGCAGCATCAAGGCATCGTTGACGATCTGCGTGGCAAGTGAGTCCGTCAGCGGTCCCTCCTCACGCATTCTCCTGCGTCGCTGCTGCATCAGGGAGGTGAGCACGGTGCGGTGCGCCTCGA
>CANIBN010000127.1 GCA_947465505.1 Acidimicrobiales bacterium
CCAGATGACCTACAAGGTGTCCCACCCGCGGCACTAGCGTTCGCTGCCGTGGCTAGCACGGGTCGGACCCTCTCAGAATCAGCATCCAAGTCGCTCCTCCGGGAGTTCGGTGTTCCCCTGGCGCCGGAGCGCGAAGTGCGCACCGCTGCCGAGGCGGTTGCCGCCGGGGGAGAGTTGGGCTTTCCGGTCGTGTTGAAGCTTTGCGGCGACGCGATTGCCCACAAGACCGAGCGCGGTTTGGTGCGCCTCAAGCTCGGCGACCCACAGGCGGTTGAACAAGCAGCGAAGGAGTTGCTCGGCGCTGCGACCCCGGACGACGGCGACGTGACGCTCCTCGTCGCACCCATGATCTCCGGGAGTCGAGAGTTCATCGCCGGGGTCGTGCGTGACCCACAGTTCGGCGCCAACGTCATGCTCGGCGTCGGCGGTGTACTGGCCGAGGCAATCGCCGACGTGGTGTTCCGTCCGGTGCCGCTGTCCTGGGTCGACGCGAGCGAGATGATCGACGGTCTCGCCACACAGAAGTTGCTGGGCGAATTCCGCGGCGAGGCAGTGGTGAATCGAGACGCCTTGATCGCCGTACTCACCGGATTGTCCTCGCTGGCAACCACTCGTCCAGACATCGCCTCGGTGGACGTCAATCCACTCATCGTCGGACGCGACGGCCAACCGGTGGCGGTAGATGCCCTCGTCGAACTTGGCGACACCTCCTCGAGCGAATCGGCGGCGGCTCGACGGGCACGCCCGACCGACGCCCAGTTCCGCGCGTTGTTCGAGCCGCGCGGTGTCGTGGTGACCGGAGCGTCCACACATCCGGGCAAGTTCGGCTTCGTGGCCCTACACAACATCATGGCGAGCGGCTACGAAGGCGTGGTCGCCGGAACCAACCTGCAGGGCGAGGAGGTTCTTGGCGTTCGAACGGTGGCCGACATCGAGCAGCTTCCCGACGGGCTCGACCTCGTGTTTGTCTGCACCCCCGCGTCCGCCAACCCCGCCCTGCTTCGCGCCTGCGCCAAGAAGGGGATCAAGGCTGCATTCCTCACGAGCGCGGGCTACGGCGAGGCGGGCGACGAGGGCCGACGTCTGGAGGATGAGTTGATTGCGCTTGCGGACGAACTCGGCATTCTGCTTGCTGGCCCGAATGGTCAGGGAGTGGTGTCGACGCCGGCCAAGCTCTGTGCACAGATCGTCGCTCCCTACCCTCCGGCCGGTTCGATCGGGGTCGCGAGCCAGAGTGGAAACTTCGTGTCGAGCTTCCTCAACCTCGCCCGCGCCACCGGTGTCGGCATCAGCCGTGCCGTGTCGGCCGGAAATGCCGCAGCGATCACCGTTGCCGACTATCTCGACTGGTACGCCGACGATCCGGCCACGCGGGTGGGCCTCGCCTACGTCGAGGGGATCAGCGATGGTCGGGGACTCATCGAACGCTTCGGCGAGGTAACCCGCAGGATGCCACTCGTGGTGGTGAAGGGCGGCGCCACGGAAGGCGGTGCCCGTGCAGCAGCGAGTCACACCGGCGCGCTGGCTGCCAACGACAAGGTGTTCGACGGTGCCTGCCGTCAGGCCGGTGTCACCCGGGCCGCCACCGTCGAGGAAGCATTTGAGGCTGCAGCCACCTTTGCAACCCAGCCCATTCCTGCCGGTCCGAACGTGATTGTTCTCACCACGGCAGGCGGCTGGGGCGTGGTGACCGCTGATGCGATCACACGCGATCCTGACCTTCAACTCATGGCGCTTCCGGATTCGCTCCGGCGTGACATCGACACGAAACTTCCGCCTCGCTGGAGCCGGAACAACCCGGTTGACTGCGCTGGCGGCGAAACCCGTGACACGATTCCGGAGATCATGGAACTCATTGCCGCACACCCCGACGTCCATGCCATCGTGTACCTCGGTCTCGGCATCCAATCGAACCAGGCTCGTCTCATGCGCGAGGGCGGTTTCTTCCCGGGTCAGGGCCTCGAGCGCATTGTTCAGTATCACGAACGTCAGGATCAGCGATTTGCTGAGGCTGCCTACGAGATCTCGCTCGCCACGGGTAAGCCGATCCTCACCGCTACTGAACTGGCAGTAGCCGACCCGAATAACGCCGGTCCGGCCACTGTCCGCTCGCAGGGCAGGTTGTGCTACCCATCTGGCAATCGCGCCGTTACCGCACTCGGTCACCTCTATCGCTATGGCCGTTACCGAGACCGCAGAGGTCTCTCCTGAGTCGTCGCGAACGTCCTCGCCGACGGCGCCTGCTCGCGTCCGTCCTCCTCGTGCCACTGGTGGTGGTACTTGTCGTCGTGTTTGTGGCGCATGCCGCAGCCACCAGGTCGGGCCGGGCTCCCGGGGCGGGAGTGTCCCCGTCGGGTCCCCGGGCAGTGACCCCGGTGTTCTCCGTACGCAGACTCCCCGGTCCTCTTGTCGTCACGGTGAGATCGTCGAAGCTGTCGCAAGCGCTGAAGAAGGTCACCGACGCCGTGGAGTCATCAGCATGTTTGAGCGTCGCCGTGGGCGGCCGAGTGGTGGTAGCCGATAATGCCAACACCCCTTACCTCCCCGGTTCCAATCAGAAGATCCTGACTGCAGCGGTGGCCCTTGCGAAGCTTGGCGACGGGTTCCGTTTCCGCACCGAGGTGCGGGGAAAGGTTGCCGCCGACGGCTCGGTAGCACGAATGGTCCTTGTTGGGGGAGGGGACCCGCTGTTGTCGACGGATCGCTATCCCAAGCTCGGGCTCAACCACTATCCGCCGACCGACATCACTCGCGTCGAGAAGCTCGCGGACGACGTGGTCGCGGCGGGAGTGAAGCGCGTGGACAAACTGGTCGCCGACGCCAGTCGGTACGACCGCAAGGTCGACGCACCAGGCTGGGTAAATGCGATCTCGCGAGGTGATGCCTCGGCGCTCTCTGCCTTGATGATCAACGATGGCTACATCGGCACCGGGTCGGCCCGCCGCTCATCGAGCGCACAGGGAGCAGTCGAGGTGTTCCGTGATCTGCTGAAAGCACGAGGGGTCGAGGTCGGGTCCGCGTCGGAGGGCAAGGGGACCAGCGCTGCAGTCATTGCCTCGATCGATTCTGCGCCCCTTTCCACCATCGTGGGCGAGATGCTCACGACCAGCGACAACAACACCGCGGAACTCGTCCTGAAGGAGATCGGTCGCAAGGTGAGCAAGACCGGATCGACTGCCGCAGGCGCTCGAGCGATGAAGGAGCAGATCGAGTCGTGGGGAATCCCGCTCGACGGTCACGTCTTCGCTGACGGCTCGGGTCTGAGCGAACAGGACCGGGTCTCCTGCATGACCCTCGTACGAGTGTTGGCACGTGAAGGCGCTAACGGGGCGATGTTCGACGGAATGGCCGTAGCGGGTAAGACTGGCACGCTCAAGGCTCTGTTGAAGGGAACGGCCGCGGAGGGTCAGATGCGAGCAAAGACGGGGACGCTGAAGCTCACCCGTGCGCTCAGCGGTTACTTCCCGGCACAGAACGGCGAGACCATCGAGTTCAGTTTCATCGTGAACGGCAACCGAGCCAAGACCCGGGCGGAGAGCCTCTGGGACGATCTGGTGCGAGGGTTCGCCACCTATCCGTCGGGCCCGGCTCCACAGGACCTCGGTCCAGCGCCTGTCGAGTCCACGTGAGCCCCAGCGAGTCAACGCCCGAGTTCGAGACCCCCTCGTCCCGATGACATCGCTGAAGACCCTTCCCATGTTTCCTCTGGGCTCGGTGCTCCTGCCCGGCTCGGTACTGCCTCTCCACGTATTCGAACCCCGGTACCGTGCCCTTGTTCGTGATTGCCTCGAGGGCGACCGCGAGTTCGGCGTGGTGCTCATCGCACGCGGCAACGAGGTGGGCGGGGGCGACCTGCGGAACGACGTTGGCGTGTGCGCTCGGATACTGCAGGTTGCTGCTCTGGACGATGGCCGTTTCGCCGTGATCTGTCTGGGAGCGGAGCGGATCCGGGTGGTGCGCTGGCTGCCCGATGATCCGTACCCGAGAGCGGAGGTGAGCGAGTGGCCCGATACCGACGACCTGGCGTACCAAGGACTACTTCCGCTGGCTGCCCGTGTGCGGTCGCTCGCTGCGTTGGCACGCGAACTGGGGGATCCTGCCGGCGATCCGACCCAGGACTTGCCGGAGCAACTGATCGAGTGCTCATACGCACTGGCTGACCTCGCCCCACTCGGGCCGGTGGACCGCCTTCGGCTGCTCTGTTGTGCAGGTCCCCAGGATCGACTGAACCTGCTGACCTCGCTCAGCGAGGACCTCGAGCCGCTGCTGAGATTCCGCCTCGGGGACGGTCCGTCCACGTCCAATCCACCCGAAGCGTGGTAACACTATGGGCGTGAAATTCCCGTCGGAGAAATCGGAGTCGAAGGCGGACAACCCGCTCGCCGAGACCGTTCAGATGGTCAAGGAGTACGCCCGCCAGGAGACTCTCGGCCCTCTCAAGGGTTGGGCCCGCTACCTCGGCTTTGGTGCAGCCGGATCCCTCGTGCTCGGGATTGGGTTCGTCATTGCGACCGTGGGCGTTCTGAGGCTCCTGCAGACCGAGACCACTGCGTTCTCCGGTCCGAGCACCTCGATCGTTGCCTATCTCATCACGCTTGCTGTCTGCCTCGTGGTGATTGCACTGACGGTCTGGCAGATCAGCCGCCGTACCTCGCTCCAGCGCAAGGAGGATGCCTCGTGACCACCGAGACCAAGATTTCCCGCCAGAACCTCGAGGACCAGTTCCGTTCCTTGCAGGAAGAGGTCACCAAGAAGGTTGATGCGAAGAAGCAGCCCGCTATCACGGCAGGGATTGCCGGGGGATTGCTCCTGCTGCTCGTGATGTACCTCCTCGGTCGTCGCGGAGGACGCAAGCGTTCAGCGATCGTCCAGATTCGAAGGGTCTGACGTGGGCATTCTCGGATCGGCCGCACGTCTCGTGCGGCGCCAGAGCGTCAAACGAGGTTTGTTCGGTGGCAACCGCGTCTGGATGACGGTTGGTGGTGTGTACTCGCTCATCAAGGTGGTGCGACGTATCTCCCGTCGTGCCGACGGCGTTGTCGCTGCCGAACGTATTGCGCCGGGAGAGACACTCATCATCGAGACGGTCCCTCGTACTACCCGTCGTCAGCGTCGTGCAGCAAAGCGTGGCTGAGTTCTCGAGAGGCCAGGCGCGCCGTCGCCTCGATGCAGTCGGAGCGCCGTGGTGAAGGTTCTTCTGCGAAACCCGCGGCGAGAGGTGGACGTTGATGGTCCGTTGCGCGTGCTCGTCCTGTTGGACCGTCTCGGGCTCAACCGTGAGTCACATCTGGTGATCGCCAATGGCACGCTCGTGCCCGGAGACACCCTGCTTGCGGACGGAGACGTTGTCGAGATCCGCCCCGTGATTTCGGGAGGCTGACGTGAAGTGCCGCGTCTGCCGGGAGCCGGCAATCATCGATCTCGCGCGCCACAACGCGAACTTCTGCGCCGAACACTTCCAACAACTGTGCCGCCGCCAGGTAGAGAAGGCCATCAAGGACTTCGACATGATGAAACCCGGTGATCGGGTGCTCGTGGCGGTTTCCGGTGGCAAGGACTCGCTTGCTCTCTGGGATCTCTTGGTTGATCTTGGCTACTCCGCCGATGGTCTCTACATCGGTCTCGGAATCGGCGACTACAGCGACGAGAGCCTTGGATACACACAGCGCTTTGCCGACGAACGTGGATTGTCTCTGAAGGTGATCTCCCTTCGTGGGGAGCTCGGCTACGACATCCCCACCGCTGCTGCGGCCACCCGACGGGTTCCCTGTTCGGCCTGCGGCCTGAGTAAGCGGCACCTGTTTGACAGGGCGGCACTGGAGGGTGGATACGACCTCGTCGCAACGGGCCACAACCTCGATGACGAGGCCGCAGTGCTGTTCGGCAACACCTTGCGTTGGGAGATTGAGTATCTGGCCCGCCAGTTGCCGGTACTCCCCGCACGCGCTGGCTTCCCCAAGAAGGTGAAACCGCTCGTTCGGCTGACCGAGCGAGAGATGGCGGCTTGGTGCATCGTGCGCAACATCGACTACATCGTCGAAGAGTGCCCCATGGCCGTTGGTAACCGACACCTTGGGTACAAGAACGCTCTCAACGCCATCGAGGATCAGTCCCCGGGGAGCAAGGCCTCGTTCTACCTCAACTTCATCGAGCGTATGGCTCCGTTGCTCGTGGGGCACAGCGGCGGCTCCGACGAGGAACTCGGCGCCTGCCAGCGATGCGGCTCGCCCACTCCGAACGAGGTCTGCTCGTTCTGTCTGCTGGTGGAGAAGTCAGCGAAACACGAGCCCGTTCCGGTCGAGTTCATGACGCGTGCAGGACGCAAGAAGGGTCGATGATGAGAGAATTTCACTACGGCGAGAAAGTGGTGCTGCTCGACAACAAGCTGCGTCGGTACCTCATCACCCTTCAGGATGGTGCTGAGTTCCACACCCATGCGGGCTTCATCCCTCACGCCAATATCTCGGGCCAGCCCGAGGGAGCGTTGCTTTGGTCGACGAAGAATGCCAAGTACCGAGCGCTGCGTCCGACCCTCGAGGACTTCGTGCTTCAGATGCCCCGAGGCGCCCAGGTCATCTACCCGAAGGACCTCGCACCGATCTGCATGCTTGCCGATATCGGACCGGGAATTCGGGTATTCGAGACCGGACTCGGCTCGGGTGCACTGAGCATGACGATGTTGCGTTACGGGGCCGAGATTCTTGGCTACGAGATTCGCGAGGACTTCCTCAATCGGGCCCGCACGAATGTGCGCGAGTTCCTGGGCTCGGACGCCCTGAGCCGGTACGACACCCACCTTCGCGATGCCTATGAGGGCATCGACGCCACCGACCTCGACCGAGTCGTGCTCGACCTTCCCGAGCCGTGGCAGGTAGTTCCTCACGCCGAACGGTCGCTGCGTGCGGGCGGGATCCTGCTTGCCTATACGCCGTCAATCACACAGGCCACCCGTACCCGTGAGGCGTTGGCTAGTGGCCGCTGGATCGAGCAGCGCACGCTTGAGGTCCTTCACAGAACCTGGCACATTGAGGGACAGGCGGTGCGACCGGACCATCGGATGGTGGCTCACACCGCATTCCTGACGGTTGCTCGGTTCCTTGGCGACGATCCGACCCCGGTGGCGCTCCCCGAATCCGAACCTTCGCTGGACTAGCCGACGAACAGCGTGCGGGCCCGGAAATGTTGAA
>CANIBN010000128.1 GCA_947465505.1 Acidimicrobiales bacterium
GGGGACTGGAACATGGTGGACGGTGCGAGTGCAAGGAGTGCCCTCGCTGACGTGCTTGGGAGAAGCCGGCACTCGGGTCCCCGTGTCACCGTAGGGAGCACCAGCGCACGAATCGGTGCACGCAGACGCGCGCGATCGGGGAACTCTGTGGAGGGCCATCCGTAATGCTTGACCGACTTGACCTCGTGCACGATGACGCCGTCACTGGTCATCAGGCCGGGATTCCTCACCAGGTGGTCCGCCACCAGCTTTCCCGAGGCAAACAGCGACCAGACCTCATTCGCGGCGAGATCGATGAGCACGTAGTCGTCGCCGAGGTAGCCCATACCTCCCGCCATGCAGGCGAGCGAGGTGGAGCTCTTGCCGCTGCCGCTCGGCCCGACGAGCAGTGCTGCACCGTCGTCGGTGCTTACTGCCGCCGAGTGTGCGAGCAGCTTTCCGCGATCCATGAACCACCACGACAGGATCGTCCGCAGCGGCGAGGGGCGTTCCCACGGTGGGAGGGTTGCCGCGTCATCAACGATGAACAGCGCCTGATCTTCGTTTCGATCGAGGACGCTCATCGCACGGCCCACCGAGTAGTAGGACATCAGGAGACCGGGTGCGGTGACGATACCGGTTGCCAGTGGGCCGACGTCGACAAGGGGCAGGTTGGGGTAGTTCTCGCCGGTCGAGGTTGCGTCCCAGACCGTGACCGTGAGGTCCGCAGGCACATCGTCGGGTGCTCGCTCCAGATGCGCAAAGCCGGGGCGGATGAAGTCCAGCATCGCCGGGCCTGCAGAAACCACTCGAATCACGCAGCCTGCAACTGCGAGGGTGATCACCCGCGGGTCCGCTGCGGCGATGGCGCGTGATCGCTCGAAGAGTCGCTCGGCAACCGCCTCGAGTCCGCTCACTGGTCTTGCGGTGGCGTGTGCGGCCAACCCTGCTCGGTGACGTCATGGACAGGATCGATGAGCATCAGGTCCGCAAGGTCGTCGTGCGATTCGAGCACCGGCACCGACCACGCTGTCGGCTCCCCCGTGATCGGCGAGCGCGTGTCGCTGGTGGACAGCACCTCGGTGGACGGCATTGCCAGCCCTGCGTCGACAACGCTCACGATGAAACCCTTCACGTGGTGCTCGGCGTTCTCGGGAACACCGGTGTGCGCTCGTTGGACGTCGTTCATGATGAGTTCGAGCGAGTGCCCGCAGAGGATTCCCTCCCACACCGTGGCAGCAACACCGACTGCTGCGTGATACCGGCCGGTTGCGAGATCGACGATGACCGCCTCGCCGTCAAGCAGTTCGGACATCACCTTGTTCGAGTCAACAACCCACATGCACGTCACCTCTCCTCGGGAAGAGATTAGGCGGTGCGCGAAGTCGGCCACCGGGCCGGAAGTCCCGCAGCGCGCCAGGCAGCAGCAGCAACGGCTGCAAAGACGGCATCCGAGCCGTTGACGGCCAGCCCCGCAGATTCGAGGATCTCGATCTCGATGCGCGGCGTGTCGACAGCGCGCAGAGCACCGAACGACCGGATCGTGAGGTCGTGCACCTCGCCTGCCGCATCCACGTTGATGGCCTCGCTGCGCACCCAGCCGAGTGCCATGTGAGCAGCGCCGATGCAGTACGAGCGCAGCACGATGGCATCGAGTACCTCGCCGGCACTCACGCGAACACGAACCGTTCCGTCAGTGTCGATGTGCGCTGAGGCCACAGCGCCTGATGGGGATCGCACCTCGTCCGCCTCGCCGAGCGACGCAAGCACGGCCGTCACCTCTGCCCAGCCTGCACCACGGATCGAACCCGACGTCGACGGTCCGTCGACGTCGACCTCCACCACCTGAATCTGCGGTGCCACCGAGTGGATCGCCGTCGCTATTCCCGCTGTTCGGGCGACGTGCACGACACCCGTGCCGTCGTTGCGTACGCCCATCGAGAGCGGCGGGCGCTTGGGACCGAGGCGCACTGCGTCCTCGCGAGAGAGCAGCACGCGCACAGGACGGCCGTGACGGTCTGCGAGTTCACGAGCGACGACACCAACGGGTGATCGAAGCTTTCCGCCGAATGCTCCACCGTTCCCGAGGGGACTCACCGGCTCACCGCCGGGAACACACCACGCCGCGTCGGGTTCGAGATACGCGGGCTCTACCCAGGTGGTCTGCAGCACGCGATCCCAGTTTCCCGGCGGAACCTCAATGGGCCAGGAGAGGGGTTCGGTGGTTCGCCTGCCCTGCACCTTGCCGGCGCGCTTTCGTGCCTCGGTGAGCGTTTCTGCAACCTCCCACTCGCCATCTGCGCGCCGTACCGCGATGAGCGCGTCGGCAGGTGCAGTGTCATCGGCGAAGCCGCCGAGGCCCAACGCAACATCGGGGTTCACGCGTTGTGCCGTGCCACCCTCTATTGCAGCGCGTCGTTCGGCCGCCACAGCATCACGTGTGCCGGGCCAAGCCAGCACTTCGACATCCTCATGCCCGCCAACGATGCCAGCAGCCTCCTCGATGGTCTGCCAGCCGGTGCAACGACAGAGATGAGCAAGCATCGCGTGGTCCACCTGCTCCACGGTGAGCGGGGCGGTAGCAGACTGACGCAGGGCCTCGAGCCGCATCACGATTCCGGGCGTGCAGAATCCGCACTGACTCCCACCCGCAGCGCACAGCGCGTTCCCCCACTGCGTTGCCACCATGGGATCGAGACCCTCGACGGTGGTGACCTTGCGGGAGCGCACGCGTGCAAGTGGAGTAACGCATGACACACGTGGCGCGCCGTCCACCCACACCGTGCAACAGCCGCACTGCCCCTGTGGGCTGCATCCGTCCTTTGCCGAACGGACTCCCAACCGGTCGCGCAGTGCCTCCAACAGAGAACAGCCGTCGTCCTCGAGGACGACGGCTGTTCCGTTCAGGTCGAACGTGATCTCGGGCAAGTGGCCCGAGCCGCTCAGGAGAAGCTCTGGCCGCAGCCGCAGCTGCGGCTTGCGTTCGGGTTCGTGATGTGGAACCCGGCGTCCTGCAGACCGTTCTTGTAGTCGAGCGTGGCACCTGCGAGCAGCTGTGCGCTGGCCGGGTCCACGAGCACCTTGACGGCGCCGTAGGTGGCGAGGTTGTCGTCATTCGCCACGTCGCCGTCGAAGTACATCTCGTACTGGAAGCCCGAGCAACCACCCGGCTTCACGGCAACACGGAGTGCAAGTTCCGGCTCGCCCTCGGCCTGGAGAAGCTCCTGGACCTTGGCGGCCGCTGAATCAGTGAGGGTAATCATGATGGAAGTCTCCTCGAGGACGAAGTAGCAACGGCTGGGATCAAGTTATCTCGTGCTCAGGGCGACCTGGCACGAAGGCTGGTGGGCAAGCGTGCGGAAGTCGGTGACCTCCGCATCGCCGAGCTCGTCAACAAACCCCTCCACCATGCCCCGGTGGAGGGAACAGACCACGTCGGGGTGGTCTGTGGCGAGCGATCGGAACGGGCAGTGGGCGAACGCCACGAGTGCGCTGTCGCCGTCGGCAGAGGCGCCAACGGCCGGGTCGAAACCGGTTCGGTCGAGTTCGGACACCAGTGCCTCGACGCAACTCGGCGCCTCGGCGTAGCGACGAGCCTCGGAGCGACCTTGGTCTCGGCCTACCTCGTAGGCGTCGGCACCCGACCCACCCACCTGCTCCACCAGGCGCACGAGCATCGAGGCGAGCATGGGCATCATCGGCGGCTCGAACCCCAGCGACGGGGCGTCGGGTGCAAGGGAGTAGAGATGCTGCGGACGGCCGACTCCACCACGTGACTCGATGTTCACCTCGAGCAGACCGACGTCACGCATGCGGTCGAGGTGGGGTCGCACGGTGTTGGGGTGCAGGCCGAGCGTTTCGGCCACTTCGGCAGTCGACACCGGCTGCGGTGAACGGGCCAGTTCGAGGTAGATGGCGTAGCGCGTGTTGTCGCCAAGCGTCTTTAGGACGTCAAGACGTTGCTGCACCGGGCCAGCCTAGCCACGAATTAACAAGGGTTGCGCCGGTACAATTCGCGTGTGCCTCCCGCCGCACCCCCCACCGTCGACGACATCCTCGGTCTCCTGCGCGGGGTCATCGATCCCGAACTGGGTGGCAACGTCGTCGACCTCGGCATGGTCCCGGCGGTCACCGTGGCCGACGACGGACACGTGCTCATCACCGTGAAGCTCACCATCTCGGGCTGCCCGCTGCGCGCCCAGATCAAGAAAGACGTCGAGACCCGGGTGGGCGCTCATCCCGGCGTGTCGAAGGTGAAGATCGAGTGGGGCGAGATGACCCCCGACGAGCGGTCTGCCGTGATGAGCAAGGCCCGGTGGAACGCGAAAGAGAACGCACCCGACACGGCCATCCCCGCCAACACCCGCGTTCTTGCCATTGCATCCGGCAAGGGCGGAGTGGGCAAGTCGTCGGTCACCGTGAACCTGGCTGCCGCCATCGCCGCGCGGGGATTCACCGTGGGAGTGCTTGATGCCGACATCTGGGGGTTCTCGGTGCCGCGCCTGCTCGGCATCTCCGATCGCCTCGAGGCCCAGAAGGTTGACGGTTCCGATCGGCCGCTCATCATCCCGAACGAGCGTCGCGTGGGTGCTGGCACGTTGAAGGTGGTGTCCACCGGTTTCCTCGTCGACGAGGAGACGGCATTGATGTGGCGCGGCCTCATGCTCACCAAGGCCGTCGAGCAGTTCCTCAACGACGTTCGCTGGGGGCAGCTTGACTATCTGCTCATCGACATGCCGCCCGGCACCGGCGACGTGCAGATGGGCCTCGCACGCATGCTGCCGCGCACCGACATGCTCATCGTCACCACACCTGCACGCGCAGCACAGAAGGTTGCGGTGCGCGCCGCCGACATGGCGCGCCGGTCGTTCCTGCGTGTCGCTGGCGTGGTGGAGAACATGAGCACGTTCATCTGCAACCACGGTGAGCACTACGCATTGTTCGGCGAGGGCGGCGGCAGAGAACTTGCCGAGACCATCGGCGCCGAACTGCTCGCTCAGATTCCGCTCGAGGCCGCGGTGGCCGCAGGCGGCGATTCCGGTGCGCCGGTCGCTATCGACGGTCAGGGTGAGGCAGCCCAAGCATTCCGGGCGCTGGCAGAGCGTCTCGTCAACGAGACCGTGCCTCCCATTGCACTCGCTGGCTGTTCGGCGCGCATGCTCGAGTCCATCGAGTTGACGCTGGGCAGGAAGCCTGCCACTGCCTCCTAGGCAATGACCTCGTAGTCGGGTGCCTCGTCGTAGCCTGCGTCGCCGGGGAACAGCGTGACGACCACCTTGCCGTCGTCATTCGCCT
This sequence comes from Acidimicrobiales bacterium, assembly GCA_947465505.1. Lineage (GTDB taxonomy): Bacteria > Actinomycetota > Acidimicrobiia > Acidimicrobiales > Ilumatobacteraceae > WLJO01. The sequence continues at coordinate 5,275 of CANIBN010000128.1, forward strand.
TCACCTTCGGGTGCACCGGCGGCGGCGTGCGGTCGTGGGCGACTGCGGAAGCGAGTGCGGCATCGGCCGTCGAGTGATCTGCAAGGAACTCGAGGTTTGCGGCGGTGGGCGGGAACATCGCAAGGTTGCCGGACCGGAAGCGATCGAGGGCGTCGCCCGGACGTACCCACAGGCTCTCGACCGTTTCGTTGTCGTCGTGCAATGGCTCCTGGGCCTGCGGCGCACGGGCGATGAAGAAGCGCGCGTCGAAGCGGCGCGGCGGGCCGATGGGGGTGATCCAGTGGCTCACGTACCCAATGGCGTCGGTGATGAGACGCAGATCTTCACGCCGACAGAGATCGCCGAGATCGAGCCGACCAGCGTTCATTTCGTCGCGGTAGGTCGAGTAGCGCGCAGCAACTTCGGACTCGTCGAACGAGATGATGTGGTTCGACGAGGCGGGACGTGCGAGCAGGACACCGGCCTCCTCGAAACACTCACGAATCGCCGCAACCCAGAAACTCAGCCCGCCTGCGGGGACCTGCAGCAGTCCGCTCGACGTGGCATCGGTGCGACCCGTGCACCACGGCTCCATGTTGATGGCGTGGTCGGCATCGTCGACCTTGCCACCGGGGAACACGTATTGGCTGGCGGCGAAGACGGCCGCGGCCGTGCGACGCATCATGAACACCTCGACGCCGGACGACTCTGCGTCGCGCACCAACATCACGGTGGCTGCAGGCCGTGTCGGTACTGCGTGGGGGTCGTAGTCGAGGGCTTCGGGTTGGTTAGTCACGTTCATCCGATCCGACGTCGATGACGGCGCGAGGCGAGGAATGATTGGGATGCCCTGAGGGGCCGGAGTAGGTAGCGACGACGACCTTGCGATGACGTGAACGCCGCAGCGTCACACGACGTGCGATTGCCCGCACTGGTGGGAGCAGCAACAGCACACCGAGCGCATCGGTGAGGAATCCGGGTGTGAGCAGCAGCGCACCTGCCAGGAGCAGGAGTGCACCGTCGGCGATCTCGTTGGACGGGATATTGCCCGAGCGAACCTGCTCGTTGAAGCGACGCCAGACTCGCAGGCCCTGTCGCTTCACGATCCATGCGCCGACTACCGACACCGCTGCGAGCACAGCGAGTGAGGTGAAGAAGCCGATGGCGTGACTCATCTGAACGAAGGCGTACAGCTCGGCGATCGGCACGCCGATGACGAGCAGCAAGACGACGAGACCCACGGCCTCACGCTAGCCAGTTGACGCTGAACCCGCCGTGCGGGTGAGTCATGCTCAGCTGACGCCGAGTGCCCTGCGGGTCTTGCTGTCGAGTGTTCCGTTCACACGGAGCTTCATCGACTTCTGGTAGGCCTTGACCGCCTTGGCAAAGGTGGCGTTGAACGCACCGTCGATCGGTCCGGTCCAGGCACCCTTCTCGGCCATCGCGCATTGCGCCGCACGCACCTCTGGTCCCTTGGCTCGCGACCGCAGGTTCGAGGTAACCCAACCGCAGGTCGAACCGCTTGCGGGAAGTGGTGTCAGGGCGTTTCGGGCATTCAGCAGGATCACCGTGATGAGACGCCTGCCCTCGGGAGTGACGGCATATCCGACACCCACGAGATTGACGTCGGGGCGAAGGAACACGGCCCGCATCGCTGCTGTCTGGGTGAGCTGAGAGATCTGCGCACTGACATCGGTTGCGTACGTGGCACCGACGGCCCCGCCCCACCAGCGCGTCTTCCCGGCGCCGACCGCGGCCTTCGTCAAGTCTCGGGAATCGCTGCGGTTACAGAGTGTCGCCCGGCCACATGCGCCGTTGAGCATCTTGTTGCTCCACAAGACCGACTCACGGTCGAGCACCGCATGACGAGCCACGGGCTGCACGCCAGCCTGCTGGCGCAGGAAGTTGAGGTAGAA
>CANIBN010000129.1 GCA_947465505.1 Acidimicrobiales bacterium
CGTTGCCGACGGTCTCTGGGTCGACGTGCTCGTAGGCATCCTTGGCCTTGCGGATAGCGCTCACGTGCAGACCGGCCTTGTGGGCAAACGCGCTCGCACCCACGTAGGGGGCCTGCGGGTTGAGCGGCCGGTTGAGGAGTTCGGCGATGTGGTGGCTCACGGCGGTGAGGCGCGTCAAGCGTCCGTCCGGGAGGCACTGGTAGCCCATCTTCACCTCGAGGTTCGGGATGACGGTGGTGAGGTTGGTGTTACCCGTGCGCTCGCCGAGACCGTTCATGCAGCCCTGCACCTGACGGGCGCCGCTGCGCACCGCTGCCATGGCATTGGCCACCGCGCAGCCCGTGTCGTCGTGGCAGTGGATGGCGATGGTGACGTCGTTACGGAAGTGCGCCTTCACGGCAGCCACGATGGACTCCACCTCGTGGGGCAGCGAACCTCCGTTGGTGTCGCAGAGCACGAGGTGCGAGGCACCTTTCACTGCAGCAGCCTCGAGCGCACGCATGGCGAACTCGGGATTGCGCTTATAGCCGTCGAAGAAGTGTTCGGCGTCCACCATCACACGCAGGCCGTTTGCCTTCAGGAACTCCACCGAGTCGGCGATCATCGCCTCGCCCTCGTCAAGCGTGGTGCCGAGTGCATTGAGCACGTGGTAGTCCCAGCTCTTGGCGACGATGCACACGGCCTCGGTGCGAGCCTCGACCAGATTGCGCAGGGTGGGATCGTCGTCCACCTTGCCCATCGGGCGACGGGTGGACCCGAAGGCGACCATCTTCGAGGTGGACAGGCGCAGGTCGACGGCCGCACGGGCGAAGAACTCGATGTCCTTCGGGTTGGCACCGGGCCAGCCGCCCTCGATGTAGGAGACGCCGAGGTGGTCGAGCTGCTCGGCAATACGCAACTTGTCCTCGACCGTTGCCGACACGCCCTCCACCTGCATGCCGTCGCGCAGGGTGGTGTCGAAGATCTCGACGTGTTCACGCTGGTTGCTCATCGTCTGCCTCGTGTCTCGTGTGGTCTGCCTCGGGGGCGGGGTTCTGGCTCGTCGGTTTCGCTGGGGCGCTGCCCGGATTGTCCCGGGAAACGAAAGAGCCGCCCGTAGGGGCGGCTCTGAGCGCACGTGGGGTCCACGTGCGCTACGAAATAATGATGATGCTGGACTGCTGCGTCGTCACGCCGGGAAGGCTAGCGACCTCCCGGCGTGATGGCAATGGCGTTCCGGGTCAGCCGACCAGTTCGCACCAGCGGGCGTAGCGCGGGTCCTGCATGCGGGCGGCCTTGGCGTAGATGTCGGCCAGTGCACGGGTCTTCGGACCGGGGCAGGGCACCTCACGATCGTCCACCGAGTTCACCGAGCCGATCTCGGCGGCGGTGCCGCACACGAAGATCTCCTCGGCGATGTACAGGTCCGAGCGGGCAAGGTTGTCGACGCGGATGTCGTAGCCGAGATCACGGGCGATGGTGATCACCGAGTTCTGGGTGATGCCCTCGAGGGCACCGGCCGACAGCGGCGGGGTGATGATGACGTCGTTGCGCACGGCGAAGAGGTTCTCGCCGCTGCACTCGGCAATGAGTCCGTTCGGGGAGAGCATCACGGCCTCGTCGTAGCCGGCCTTCAGCGCTTCCACCTTGGCGAGCGAGGAGTTGATGTAGCCACCCGTGGCCTTGGCGGCCGGCGGCATGATGTTGTGGTCGTGGCGCGTCCACGACGAGGTCTTCAGGCGAACACCCTTCTCGATGGCGTCGTCACCGAGGTAGGCACCCCACGGCCAGCAGGCAATGGCCACTTCGGTCTTGCAGGGCATGGTGTTCAGGCCCATCTCGCCGTAGCCGTAGTACGCAATCGGGCGCACGTAGCAAGCCGGAAGACCGGTGGAGCGCACGGTGTCCTTTGCGGCCTGCACCAACTCGGCAACCGAGTAGGGGATCTCCATGCCGAGGATCTTCGCCGAGTTGACGAGGCGCTTCATGTGCTCGGTGAGGCGGAAGATCGCTGTGCCGTTCGGCGTCTCGTAGGCACGGATGCCCTCGAACACGCCAGTGCCGTAGTGCAGTGTGTGGGTGAGGACGTGAACCTGGGCCTTGTCCCAGTCGACGAGTTCGCCGTTCATCCAGATCTTCGGTGTTGAGGTAATGGGCATAAGGGTCCCCTTCAGAGGCCCGGGACGGATCGGCTCCGTCGTCGGGGTTGGGCGAGTCTTTCGGGGCTACGGGGAGCCCGTCAATCGAATTGGGTCAACGATATTCGCTGTCCGGGCGTGGCGCCCGGTTCAGCCGGCGGCGACGCGCCGTGCGAGTTCCTCGCCCACCTCAGAGGTGGTGCCCGAAGTCGGTGCCACACAGGCGGCCCGTACACGCTCGGCGGCCTGGTGCTCTCCGAGGAATTCGAGCATGTGGGCAGCGCTCAACACTGCTGCCGTGGGGTTCGCCTTGCCGGTGCCCACGATGTCGGGCGCCGAGCCGTGGACGGGCTCGAACATGCTCGGGCCGGTGCGCGCCGGGTTGAGGTTTGCGCTGGAAGCCACCCCGATACCGCCGCTCACGGCGCCACCGAGGTCGGTGAGAATGTCGCCGAACAGGTTGTCGGTGACGATGACGTCGTAGCGATGGGGGTCCTGCACGAAGTAGATGCACGCAGCATCGACGTGGTTGTACGCAGTGCCCACGTGCGGGTACTCGGCTGCCACCTCGTTGAACGCACGCTCCCAAAGGTTGCCCGAGAAGGTGAGCACGTTGGTCTTGTGCACGAGTGTGACGTGCTTGCGTTCGCGCTTGCTGGCGAGTTCGAACGCGTAACGCACGCAACGCTCCACGCCCATACGCGTGTTCACGCTGCCTTGGGTGGCCACCTCGTTCGCCGTACCTCGGCGCAGCACGCCACCCTCGCCCACGTACGGACCCTCGGTGTTCTCGCGGATCACGATGAAGTCGTGCGGCTTGGAGTGTCCGGGTGCCGTGCCGGCGAACGGACGCTGGTTGATGTAGAGATCGAGCTCGAAGCGCATCTTCAGCAGCAGTCCGCGCTCGATGACGCCGGGCGGGACGTCCGGTGAGCCGACCGCGCCGAGCAGGATTGCGTCGAACTTACGCAACTCGGCGAGCGTGGAGTCCGAGAGGATCTCGCCGTCCTTCAGGAAGCGTGCGCCACCGAGGTCGAAATCTGTGGTGTTGATGGCCACACCGCTGGCGCGGACCACCTTGAGTGCTTCGGCGGTCACTTCTGGACCGATTCCGTCGCCGCCGATCACTGCGATCTTGTGAGTCATAGGTCACCACGGTGGCACGTTTGACCTGCGTTCTGCCAGATTTCGGGCCCGCCTGCCGGAATGAACCCCTACACGGTGCGGTTACGATGACCTGCTATGGCCAAGATCCACCACCTCTCACCTGCGGCACACGGCCGTCTGGTCGAGGAGTACTACGACCTCACCACCCGCGGTCGCATCGAGATCGCAGACGCCATCGAGCGCGCCCGCGAACTGGGCGACCTCAAGGAGAACGGCGACTATCACGCCGCAAAGGACCAGCAGGGCCTCATGGAGGCCCGCATCGGCACCCTGAAGGCCATCCTCGACAACGCTTCGCTCGTGCTGCGCGCCTCGGAGCGCGACGACATCAAGGCACAGCTCGCAGCCAAGAACCTGCCCGAACACCACCAGGAGTTCCTCGAGCAGGCCTTTGACGACCACAAGTTGGTCGACGGCCAAGAAGTCAACCTGCGCACCATCGTCACCATCCTCTACGACGGCGACGACGAGAGCGATGCCGAGCGCTTCCTCATCGGGCACACCGAGGAGCAGTCCGAGCACACGATCATCACCCCCGACTCCCCCATCGGCAAGGAACTCATCGGCAGGAATGTCGATGACTGGGTGGAGTACCAGGGACCGCGCGGTTCGTTGAAGGTGCACGTCCGCCACGTCGAACCGGCGTGACCCCACGCCACCTGGCACCTTGATGAACGACACGGATCACTCGATCCCGGTACCACCGCTTCCGCCCGGGTTCCGCCTCGCCCTGCCGGGTCGTGGCACCACCTTCTACCGCCATCTCGAGGGGCCGCCCGGCGCGCCCACCGTTCTGCTGCTGCATGGCTGGACGGCGACGGCAGATCTCAACTGGTTCCGCGTGTACGAACCGCTCGCCGAACACTTCCGAGTGATTGCGCCCGATCACCACGGACACGGCAACGGCATCCGTAACCGGAGCATCTTCCGCATGGAGCATGCAGCCGATGATGCCGTGGCGCTGTGCAGGCACCTCGGGGTGCAGGACGCCATCGTGGTGGGCTACTCGATGGGTGGCTCCATCGCTCAACTCGTGTGGCGTCGCCATCGCGAGTTCACACGCGGACTCGTCCTCGCCGCCACCGCTGCCGAATATGCAGAGACCACGCGGGAGCACCGTCGACTCCAGATACTGCGGGCCCTCGGCATCAGCGCACGTCTGCTCCCCGACGCCATCCGCGACCGCATCGCCGACACCGTGTTCCTCGACAGGAAGCGTGGCGTGTGGCAGCCATGGGCTGTGCGCGAGGTATCGAACCACGACTGGGCAACCATTGCTCAGGCGGGCGGCACGCTGGGCACGTTCAAGGCCCGGCCCTGGCTCGCGTCGATCGACGTGCCCACCTCGGTCATCATGACCACGCAGGACACGGTGGTGCCGCCACGTCGCCAACAGGTGCTCGCCGACAACATCCCGAATGTGAATGTGCACACCATCGAGGGTGACCACGATGCGTGCTTCGCCGAGGCCGAGACGTTTGCTCCGGCACTCGTGGCGGCGCTTCGCCACGTCGTTCAGCACCAGCGTTAGCCGGGGCTGTGCCGAAGCGAAGCGGCGGCTAGGCCCGAGCAGCGGCGAGGTCGAGGCCGATATCGAGGATTGGGGCCGAGTGCGTGAGCGCACCCACGGCGATGAAGTCGACGCCCGTCTCGCCCACTGCGCGAGCAAGGTCGAGCGTGAGACCACCGCTTGCCTCGAGCAGCACTCGCCGACCGGTGCGCGCTGCGAACGCTGAGGTAAGGGCCACGCCCTCGCGCATCTGGTCGACGCTGAAGTTGTCGAACATGATCAGGTCTGCGCCGGCTTCGAGTGCCTCGCCGAGTTCGTCGAGTCCGTCCACCTCGATCTCAAGAGCAATGTCTGGGTTCATGGCGCGCACTGCTGCGAACGCTGCGGCGACACCGCCGGCGGCCACGACGTGGTTGTCCTTCACGAGCGCAGCGTCGGAGAGCGCCATGCGGTGGTTCACTCCGCCACCACAGCGCACCGCATACTTCTCGAGTGCACGAAGGCCCGGTGTGGTCTTGCGGGTGTCGCGCACGCGGGCGTTGGTTCCTGCGAGTTGATCCGCCCACTGTGCAGTCATCGTTGCGATACCCGACAGGTGCGAGAGCAGGTTGAGCGAGGTGCGCTCTGCGGTGAGCAGCAGACGCGTTGGTGCGGTAACGCTTGCGAGCACGGTGCCGGCAGCCACTCGATCGCCATCGGCAACCCGGTAATCGAACTCGGAGGCTGCACTTCCGCAGACGGTGTCGATCACGGCAGCGGCCACTGCAAGTCCCGACACGGTTCCTGCGCGGCGTGCTCCGTACGTTGCAGTGCTTCGCTGACCAGCCGGCACCGTGGCGGTGGAGGTGACGTCGATGCCACCGGCGAGGTCCTCTGCGATCGCCATGCGCACGAGGGCCGAAACTGCATCGGGGTCAATCCCACCCGAGAGGAGTCGGGAACGCGTGGCCTCGCTGAGCGGATGGTAAGCGAACATCTCAGTTCCTCCCCTGACGACTGTTGCTTGCGGCAGCGGACAATCCCTCGAGATGCAGACCGGTGCCGTCGAGGTGAATACCGAGGTGTCGCTTCCAGGTGTCGCTCGGCTCCGGGCAGTCGGACCGTCGGTGACAGCCCCGGCTCTCGGTGCGGGCAAGTGCCGCCGCTACCACTGCCGTTGCGACGGTGAGCAGGTTGGTGGCCTCCCACGAGCGACGTGATGCAGGCGTGTCAGCGGACACCTCGGAGGTGAGTTCTGCGAGCGCCTCCATGCAGGTGCGCAGACCCGTTGCGCTGCGCAGCACCCCGACGTGTCGCGACATCTCCGAACGCAGTGCGGCGCGGCGACTGGCACCAAGCAGCCCCGTAGCGCCCGAGGTGTCGTCGACAGGCTGTACCTGCTCGGGCAGGCGCCAGGCAAGCTCCCGCCCCAATCGGGTTCCGGCCACGAGTCCCTCGGTGACGCTGTTGGATGCGAGACGGTTGGCGCCGTGCAGTCCGGTGCAGGCCACCTCGCCGATCGCGTAGAGCCCTGCGATGTTCGTGCGACCGTCGAGGTCTGCGCGGATGCCGCCACATGCGTAGTGCGCTGCGGGCGCTACCGGGATCCGCTGTGTGACGGGATCAATGCCATTCGCCCGGCACGACTCGGTGATGGACGGGAAGCGGTTGGCGAACGAGGCACCGAGATGGGTGGCATCGAGGAACACGTGGTCATCCACACCGCCGGGTGCCTCGGCCATGCGCCGCGAGATCGCGGCGGCGACGACGTCACGCGGCGCCAGGTCCTCCAGTGGGTGCACGCCGGCCATCACACGATTACTGAGCGCGTCGTACAGCACCGCTCCCTCGCCGCGGACCGCCTCGCTGATGAGTGGCTGTTGGCCAACCGCGTCGGGCCCCGTGTAGAGCACGGTGGGGTGGAACTGGATGAACTCGAGGTCGACCGCCTCGGCACCCGCTCGCAGCGCAGCGGCCAATCCATCACCGGTAACCGCGGGCGGGTTCGAGGTGGAGGCAAACACCTGGCCGTACCCGCCGGTGGCTACCACGACCGCCCGTGCCGTGACGAGGCCCACCGAGAGGGGCATGCCGTTCTCGTCGATACGCGCCACCCGAACGCCGGCCGCCTGCCGATCGCCCGACGAGTTCTCGCCGAGCACGATGTCGAGCGCAAACGCCCGGTCGAGCAGTTCGACACCGGAGGCAAGCGCCCGTTGGTCGAGCGTGCGCTGTACCTCGCGGCCGCTCTGGTCGCCCCGAGCGTGCACGATGCGGTTGGCGCTGTGCCCGCCCTCTCGGGTGAGCGACGGCATGCCGTCGCCGCCCTGGTCGAATGCTGCGCCGAGCGTCATGAGGTAGCGGATCGCTGCGGGGGCCTCGGCCACGAG
>CANIBN010000130.1 GCA_947465505.1 Acidimicrobiales bacterium
CGAAGACTCACCTGCTGGTTGGCATGCCGCATCGCGTCTACACGCAACATGAGGCGCGGGAAGTCGAGTTCCCACTCGCTGAGACCCGGGATGTACGGACAGTTGACGTAGCAGAGTTTGCACTGGAAGCACTCCGACACCACCTGGTCCTGCTGTGCAGGCGTCAGGCGTCCGGCGTCCTGGTCCTCGTGCTTGTCGATCATGTCGAACAACGTCGGGAACGACGTACAGAACTTGAAGCACAGGCGACAGCCGTGACAGAGATCGAACACTCTGGTCATTTCGTCGCGGACGTCTTTCTCGTCCGTGTACTTCGGGTGGTGGGGGTCGTACGTGATGGTCATCGCACTTCGATTCGGGGGTGAGGGGATCGAGAATCGTGTTGTGGTGGGCGGCCCCTTCCGAGGCCGCCCACCGGTTAGATCGCGAGGATCTGAATCAGAGCGCCTTGAGACCCTGGTCGAAACGGCCGGCGTGGCTCTTTTCGGCGCGGGCGAGCGTCTCGAACCAGTCAGCGATCTCGGTGAAGCCCTCGTCGCGTGCGGTCTTCGCGAAGCCCGGGTACATCTGGGTGTACTCGTAGGTCTCGCCCTCGATGGATGCCTTGAAGTTCTCCTCGGTGTCGCCGATCGGCAGGCCGGTGGCCGGGTCGCCCACCTGTGCGAGGTAGTCGAGGTGACCGTGAGCATGGCCGGTCTCGCCTTCGGCGACCGAGCGGAACAGTGCTGCGGCATCGGGGTAGCCCTCGACGTCTGCCTTCTGTGCGAACCACAGGTAACGGCGGTTGGCCTGGCTCTCGCCAGCAAACGCGTGCTGGAGGTTCTCGTGGGTCTTGGTGCCCTTGAGGCTCATGGTGTGTTGCTCCTTGTTCATGTAAGGGTCTGGGTTGATGGAATTGTCGGGGTCAATGGATGGGTCGGAAATCTTGGGTGTTCGCTGCCCGGGTTGAGCGACCGAACGTTGTCTCCCCTATGAACGCTGTCGATCGGTGGTGCATTCCGCACACCGGCCGCGGAACACCACTTGCGCGGCATCGACGACGAAACCTTGTGTGCCTCCGTCGGGAACGAGTGCCGCAGCGCCGTGCACCTGGACGTCGCGCAATGCTCCGCATTCCACACAAACGAGGTGATGGTGATCGCCGGTGTTCGGGTCGAACCGCGAGGCGCCGGTGCCGAGATCGAGTACCAAGAGTTCGCCCATCTCGGCGAGATCGTTGAGCGTTTGGTACACGGTTCGCAAGGAGATGCCGGGCATCTGGTCCGCCGCAACGGCGTACAACGCCTCTGCTGAGGGGTGGTGGTCGTTGCCGTCGAGCAGTCGAAAGAGGAGTTGGCGCTGCGGAGTGACTTTGAGGCCACGCGCTCGGAACGCTGCTGCGAGTTCGGTGGGGCAACGCATGGGGAGCACGTTAGAGACTGTCTGCCAATTTGCAACCCTTGCGAACAAGAAATAGATGAAAATACTCTGCCTCTGCACCCTTGGCCCGTTGGGTGCACGGCGAGTTGGGGACCACCTCTCCGTTCAGGGATGCTGGAGTCGCTGTATGTCCTCCCCCTCGCGCTTCGACCGACGTGCACTCTGGAACGGCGCCACCACCGCCGCCATGATCGCTGTCCCTGTCCAGGTCATCGCTCGTCTCGCGGTGGACGAGAACGAGCGCTCGGGCTGGAGCGTTCTGCTCACACTGCTGATCCTCGGTGGGCTCGTCCTCGGGGCCGGCGTTGCAGCGTGGCACCAGCAGCGCAATACCCCGCTGAGCCACGGTGTGGTGACCTCGGGTGGTGTCTTCATCGTCGTCCAAGCTGTCTTCAGCATCGTGAAGGCGATCCAGGGCGACAGCATTGCGTGGGGTCGAATCATCGTCAGCCTCGGACTCTCGCTCGTCGCGGGCGTGTGTGGGGGCATGCTCGGCTCGGTACTGCTGCGACGCGGTGTCCAGCCCAGGAGGTAGACGCCTTGTACGGCCGCATTCTCGTTCTCGACATCGGTACCACCGGCACGCGTGCCGCCATCGTTACCGCGGATGCCACCGTCACCCATGTCCTGCACCGCAACACGCCGCCGGACATCCCCTTCCCCGGACTGATCGAGTTTGATGCAGCCGCGCTTGCGCACACTGCTCTCGAACTTGCCCGTGAGGTCATCGCTTCGGCCGGTCCCGTCGATGCGGTAGGGATCACGAACCAACGGGCATCCACTGTTGTGTGGGATCGAGCAACGGGCGTCCCCATCGGGCCCGCCCTCGGTTGGCAGGACCTTCGAACGCTCGGTGAGTGCATCTCGACCAAGGCAGAGCACGGTCTCCCGCTTGCACCGAATCAGTCCGCAACCAAGGTTGCTTGGCTCCTCAAGACGTACGACCCCGACGGCAAGCGCGACCTGTGCTTCGGCACCATCGATACCTGGCTCATTTGGCAACTCACCGAGGGTGGGGTGCACGTCACCGACCGCTCCAACGCTGCGATCACCGGACTCATCGATCTTGACGGTCAGGACTGGTCCGACCACACCCTTGACCTGATGGGGGTACGCCGCGAGGCCATGCCGACACTCGTCGACTCCACGGGGATCGTGGGGCACGCCACCGCCCTCCCCGGAGCGCCGCCGATCGCCGGAATCGCTGGCGATCAGCAGGCATCGCTTATCGGCCAGGGATGCGTCCGACCCGGCCTCGCCAAGTGCACCTTCGGCACCGGAGGGATGCTCGACATGGTCACCGGCGCAATCGGCCCTACCCAGGTCGGACGCACTACGCACGGCTCCTTTCCCGTCGTGGCCTGGTCCGACCAAGCGTCGATCACCTGGGGCATCGAGGCGATCATGCTCACCGCCGGCGTCAATGTCGACTGGCTCGTCGAGGATCTCGGCCTGCTCCCCAGCGCGGCCAGCTCCCACGAGATCGCCGCCTCGGTTACCAGCACCGAGGACGTGTTCTACGTGCCCGCCCTGATCGGGCTAGGAACCCCTCATTGGGACTACGGCGCCCGCGGCACCCTCGTCGGGATCACCAGAGGAACCACCAAGGCACATCTCGTTCGTGCAGTGCTGGAGGGCGTTGCCCACCGAGGGGCCGACCTCGTGGAGGCGGCAGAGGCCGATTCTGGGCTCACCATCCCGAATCTCCGCATCGACGGCGGCATGTCGGCCAACCCCACCTTCGTTCAGGCACTCGCCGACGCCACCGGCAAGACCGTTGAGGTCGCTCCGTACACGGAGTGCACCACGCTGGGCGCCGGACTCCTTGCCGGGCTTGCGGTCGGGCTCTGGCGTGACTTCGATGCCGTTGGCGAGACCTGGCGCCCGAGCAGGGTCGTCGAGCCCACGCTGGCTGACCGCTCGGCCCGACGGGGGCGTTGGGCGGAGGCCGTAGAGCGTTCTTCGCGTTGGATACCCGCTTTGTCGGCTCTGGACTTCTAAAGTTGCATGGCTGTCGTCCGGCTGGCAAGGCTGGAGTGACGGTTCCGAGAAAGGACACCTCCCTCAGTGGACAACCCGGACATGATCCAGCAGGCCTCCAGTGGCCGTACCAGCCGACGCGGAATTCTGGCCGCCCTCGGTCTGGGCAGTGCCGCAACGGCACTCATCACGTCAGCCCGCCCGGCGCAGGCGCAGACCACGGACACCACCGTGGCCGCTACTGCAACTGCCGACACCACCCCCAGCACCGAGCCCATGCTCGTTACTGAGGCACCGACGGACACCTCCGTGACGCCCGAGCCGCGTCTGCTCACCGCAGCCGCCGGCACGGACACCACCGTTCCGCCGAAGAAGGTGCAGCCCGAAGACCTGCCGCTGTTGGGTGCTGCGAAGGTGCTCGAACTCACGGCGAGCGAGGCCTACGGCATTGCTGCGGCCCGCATCGACAGCCTCGGACTCGACGAGGCCGCCACGGCGCTCATGGCGTCGCTTGCGGCCCACCACCGGGCGTACGCCGAGGCACTCAGCGCCCTGTACGGTCCGGGTTCGCCGTCTACTTCGAACAGCACCCTGCTCGAGGCGCTTGGAGCCAAGACGCTCGCTGACGGCTCACCTGCCGACGTGCTCAAGACGCTTCACGAACTCGAGCACCACTGCTCAGACACCCACCAGACGCTTCTTGGGCTCCTCATCTCCACCGACGCTGCCGCTCTCGTGGCGTCCATCCAGGTCGTAGAAGCCCGACACGGTGCGGTACTCGCACTTCTGCAGGGGCAGGCCTACGGAGCAGAAGAACTCGCCATCGAGGACGCGGCTGATGCGCTCACCCTCGACCAGATCACGGGAGGGAAGTGACCGACATGGAACTCAACCGTGACGAACTCCGCCGCCAGGTCCGCGACCTCGACCGCGCACAGCGCGCAGCAGAGGCAGACCAACACCTTCTCGCCGACGCCATCGTCGAGGAAGTTCCCGAGGGCCAGCGCGGTGCGCTGTTCCTCCCCAGTCTCGACCGCCGCAACTTCCTGCGCGCAGGCGGCATCGGCGTCGCTGCACTCACCCTGCTCGCCGCCTGCCGCGAGGCAAAGCCGAAAGAGCAGTTGCCGATCTCCGGAGAGAACCCCGGCTACAAGGCACTCACCGACCAACCGGTCAACGACGTCGTGCTGCTCCGTACCGCTGCCTCGTTCGAATACTCCGTCATCGATGCGTATCAGCGCGTTCTCGACAACGGTTTCATCACCGACAGCGTGTTTGTCGATCTCATCAAGTTGTTCAGCGAGCACCACGCCGCGCACGCGGCAGCGATGGCAGCGGCGACGACGGCGCTCGGTGGAACCGCTTGCACCAAACTCAACCCGAAGATCACCTCCTACGTCATCGAGCCGTTGTTGCTGCGGATCGCCAACTCGGGTCCGGATCAGGCCGAGGATGTCAAGGCGCTGGCCTTCTCGCTCGAGTCCATCGCAGCCGCCACCTACCAAGGTGTCGTGCCGGTGCTCACCACACCTGCCCTGCGTGCAGCAGCCATGTCCGTCGGCTCGGTCGAGGCTCGTCACGCTGCGGTGCTGGGCATGATCATCAACCCAACCGAGTTGGTGCCGGCCGACGCCAAGGCTGCTCCGGCAGCAGCGGCAGCCACGACCTCCACGACCGTTGATGCAGGCCTGCCCACCACATTGCCGGCCTCGACCACCACGACGGTTACGGCTGCTTCGGTTGCCAACAGCATCTACGCAATCCCGACAGCGTTCGGTTCGCTTGCGCCGATTCCGCTCACCGTCGGACCTGCCAACGAGAACGGCGTCCGTGCAACGACAAATCTCGAGACCCCGAGCCTCAACTCGTTCCTCTACGAAGACGAGGCGTGCTGAGCACGATTGTCGATCGGGTCGGCGTCCACGCTGACCGGGTACTCATCAGTGATCGTTTCGGCACCTACACCGGTGCTGACCTCTTGGCCGCAGCGCGTGATGTCGCCCAGCGGTGTGGCGCGGTCGGCCAGACGGGTGAGCGCATCGCGATGCTCGCAGCGCCGGGGTTCCCCTATGTAGCGGCGCTGCTCGGCATCTGGATGCGCGGGGCCATGGCGATCCCGTTGTGTCCTGACCACCCGACCGCAGAACTTGCGTACGTACTCCAGGACGCCGACGTTTCGTTGGTGCTCGTCGACCCGCAATTGGAGCATCTCCTCCCCGCCACCGACCTCGTGGTGGTCTCCCTGCCCGCCACGCGTGAGTCCGTGGATACGGCAGCACTCTTCAGTCCTGCGGTGCTGACTGACGACACGCCCGCACTGATGCTGTACACCAGTGGCACAACCGGGCGGCCAAAGGGTGTCGTGCACTCCCATGCAACGACGACTGCACAGATCGTGTGTCTGGTCACGGCCTGGGAGTGGACACCGGACGACCGGATCCCGCACTTCCTCCCCCTGCATCACGTACACGGCCTCGTGAACAAACTGCTCTGCCCGCTGTGGGTCGGAGCGCGATGCGACATGTTCGCCAAGTTCGATGCTGCAACGGTGTTCGAAGCACTCGCTGCAGAGCCCTACACGGTCTTCATGGCAGTGCCCACGATCTACGCCAAGGCGATCACCGCGTGGGAAGCCGCCGACAACGCCACCCAACAACGCTGGTCGCAAGCACTCAGGCGCTTGCGCGTGATGATCTCCGGGTCTGCAGCACTCGCGGTGCCCGTCCTTGAACGGTGGCGCACGATCTCCGGCCACACCTTGCTCGAGCGCTACGGAATGACCGAGATCGGTATCGCACTCACGAATCCGCTCCACGGCGAGCGACGCCCCGGCTTTGTGGGAGGGCCACTGTCCGGCATGGAGGTGCGAATCGTCGACGATGGCAACGTGCTCGCTGGCGACGGAGCGACCGGGGAACTGCAGGTGCGCGGGGCAAATGTGTTCGTCGGGTACTGGCGGCGACCCGAGGAGACGGCGGCGAGTTTCAGCGATGACGGTTGGTTCATGACCGGGGATCAGGTGACAGTTGACGCCGGTGCGTTTCGCATCACCGGTCGGCTGTCCACCGACATCATGAAGAGCGGCGGCTACAAGATCTCGGCGCTCGAGATCGAGGGAGTGCTGCTCGCCCACCCTGCGGTCGCCGAGTGCTCAGTCGTCGGGGTCCCCGACGACACCTGGGGCGAACGGGTCGGGGCGGCCGTGGTACTTCGCCCAGGTTCAACCCTCGACCTCGCTTCGCTGCGGGAGTGGGCGCGCACCGAACTGGCGCCGTACAAACTGCCGAGCCTGCTCCTCCTCGTCGACTCACTCCCCCGCAACGTGATGGGCAAGGTGCTTAAGCCCGAGGTCAAGACACTCTTCGACCCGGCCACCTGACGCTGTCTCATCCCCGCTGCCCTCCTGTGCCGCCGAGCCGTACACTGGCCGGGACGGTGAGTCGCCCGGGTGACCGCGGCCAGCGGCGGCAACGCCGATGTGCTGAGGAAGGTCGGGACTCCACAGGGTACGGAGCTGGCGAGAGCCAGGTTGGGGCAACCTGACGGACGTGCAACAGAGAACAAACCGCCGATGGGCCGCCGGATTTCCGGTGGTCACAGGCAAGGGTGAAACGGTGCGGTAAGAGCGCACCAGCGTCCGGGGCGACCCGGGCGGCTGGTAAACCCCTCCAGGAGCAAGGTCGAGCAGAGGGACGGGCGACCCGTCCGCCGTGGCAACACGGCACCCTCGGGTAGGCCGCAGAG
>CANIBN010000131.1 GCA_947465505.1 Acidimicrobiales bacterium
CCGTTCTCGATGAGCACGTTGCGCTGACTGGGATGGCCCTCGTCGTCGATGCCGATGGCACCCCACTCACCGCTCATGGTGCCGTCGTCGACGAGCGTGATGAGCGGAGACGCAACCATCTCGCCACGTCGGCCTGCGTACACGGACGCGCCCTTGGCCACAAGGTCTGCCTCGAGACCGTGCCCGCACGCTTCGTGGAACAACACGCCACCGGTGCCGCACTTGATGACCACCGGCATCGTGCCGCTCGGTGCGGGACGTGCACGCAACTTGGTGAGCGCCTGCTCCGCAGCGCGCTGCGCGAGTGCGGACACCTCGTGGTGGTCGAACAACTCGAACCCGATGGTGCCACCGATGGACTGCACACCGGTCTGCATGCCGGTGTCGCCACTTGCGACGGCCGATACACGGAAGTTCACCCGCACCTGTTCGTCGGACGCGAGCAGACCGTCGGTGTTCGCCACCACGATGCGCTTGCGACTGTCACCCATACCTGCCGACACCTGCACGATGGACGAGCCAGCAGAGCGGGCAGCGTCGTTGGCCCGCAGCAGCATCTCGACCTTCGTCGCCTTGGCGATGGTGTCTGGGTACACCTGGATGGGGCTCACGCGCCGCGCCGGCGACTGCACGAGCCCGACCTGGCGCACACCGCCTCCACCGCCGGCCGCCGCACTCGCGGCCGCCTGTGCAGCGGCCATCAGACCGGCCTCACTGAGGTCTGCGGTGTACGCAAAGCCAGTGGTCTCGCCGTTCACCACCCGGATTCCGGCGCCGCGGTCCCGCCCGCTCGACACCTGCTCCACCTTGCCGTCGTCGAGGCCGAGGCCGGTGACCCTGCGGTCCTCGGCATAGACCTCGGCGAACCCCGCGCCGGTACTCACCGCCCCGGAAAGCACTCGAGAGAGGACGTCGGGGTCGATCAGCGATTCGGCCATGTCACAAGGTTAGGGGCGCCAGTAGCGCCCGACGGGACGGCACCGGCGTAGCCTCGCGTACATGGCAGTGGAGGCAGGAGCCCGCGGTGAGTTGCGACACCAGGTTGTGGACGCCGACACCGCGATTGCACTCCACACGGGATCGGTTCCCGTCCTCGGGTCGCCCAAGGTGGTTGCGCTCTGCGAGGAAGCCTCCGTGCTTGCCATCAAGGGCATGCTCCCGGCCGGGCACACCACGGTCGGCATGCGTGTGCAACTCGACCACCTGCAGCCAACTGCGGTGGGCATCGAGGTGTTCGTGGAGGCCGTGCTCGAAAAGGTAGAGGGCCGTCGGCTCACGTTTCACGTGAACGTCAACGACCCTCGTGGTCTCGTAGCCACCGGTCGCGTGACGCGAGTGGTGGTCGAGACCGAGCGCTTCCTCGAGAAGGCGCGCTAGCGGTCCTGCAACTGACGAGGCGGCGCCTGAGGGATGACCTTCAGACCCTCGCGTGCGGCTTCCTGGTCAATCGGCAAGCCGGGCGTGTCTCGGCACAACTCGACCATGATGCCGTTGGGGTCGAGGTAGTACGACGAGAAACACCAGTCGTGGTTGAGTTCCATGAGCGGCTTCACGCCGTGCGCTGCCATGCGCTCACGGGTGGTGTTCTGCTGCTCCTCGTCGGCCCAGAAGGCACAGTGGTTCACCCACACGGGTAGCCCGTTGCCGGTGGAGATGTCGGCGTGCCAGTCGCTGGTCTCGCCCACATTGTTCACGTCGAAGAATGCGATGGATTCACCACCGCCGCAGTCGAAGAACAGGTGACGCATGTAGCCCGAGCCGCGCTTGGGATCGTCGAATGCCGCACCTTCGACGTGGATGAGCGGGAAGCCCATGAGGTCCTCGTAGAAGTGGCGTGTGGCCTCGACGTCCTTGCAGGCGTAGGCGACGTGGTGGAATCCCTTTTCCCTCATAAGCGGAGCCTAATCGCTGGTGTACCGGCGTTTCGCCGTAGCAAGGACAGACCCGACCAGGCTCGCTGAGGCGCCGACCACAGCCGTGGGGACCCCGAACGAGATGGTCCCGCCACCCACCACGGCGCGCGTGTCCTGCACGATGCTCAGGCAGGCGAGGCTGTAGAAGAACCCGACACCGGACGCGACGATGCCGATGATGGCCGCTGACAGCACCTTGCCCACCACGAGCATGAGCATGGCGAGCACGGCGAGCACGATGGCCAGGGCGATCACCACATGACCCGGCCCGTGGATCTGGCGGTATCCGGTACCCGAACGACCGAACAACACGTCGTTGCCGGACCGGGAGAAGCCTGCTCCATCGGCCCACCAGGGCAGGAACGCCCCCAACACGCTCAGGGCGGCGCCAACGAGCATGAGCAGCACCGCGGACCACACCCGGGGGCGAGGCGGCAGTTCTGCAAGCACTTCTGTGCTACCCAACGTTGCGTAGAGGGGCATCTCGACCGGTTCGGCCGAGGGCGGCGGCGGGGGCAGCGAGGAGTCCGACGAGTCCTGCGCTCCGGTCATGCACCGACCGTACTCGGTGCGCCGCACCCGCCGACACCCCCGATGCACCTGCCGAGGGCCTCTCAACGGCGTACTGTGGACATCCGTGGTCGCCGAGGTTCAGGAACGCTCCCCTGCCAAGTCGGCACCCCGGCTGTATTGGTGGAAAGAAGCCCTGCTCATCGGGGCGTTCTACAGCATCTACACGTTCTCCCGAAACCGTTTCGGTTCAGCACGGCTCGGCGACAGCAAGCCCACGCAGGCCTTCGACAACGCTCGACACCTCATCCGCATCGAGAACGCGGTTGGGCTCTTCCACGAAAAGGCGATCCAGCACTTCTTCCTCTCGAGTCGCTGGTTCATCTGGTTCTGGAACGTGTTCTACGGAACGTTCCACTTCATCGTCACCATCGGCCTGTTCGTGTGGATGTACCTCCGTGCGCGCCACATGTTCACCAAGTGGCGCAACGTCATCCTCGCCACCACGGCGCTCGCGCTCATCGGGTTCTCGCTGTTCCCCGTGATGCCCCCACGCCTGCTGGACAACGCCTCCCGCTACGGCGGAGCCGCCATCCAAGCGGAACGCAACATCTCCCCCTACGGCTTCCACGACACGCTCGAGGAAGTAGGCGGACTGTGGTCGTTCAGCTCGGGCACCATGAGCAAGCTGTCGAACCAGTACGCCGCGATGCCGAGCCTGCACTGTGGTTGGGCCACGTGGTGTGCACTCGTCGGCTGGCGCCTCACACGCCGCCGCTGGGCCCGGGCGCTCCTCGTGCTCTACCCGTTCTGCACGTTGTTCTGCATCGTCGTTACCGGCAACCACTACTGGATAGACGGCCTCGGAGGCCTCGCCACACTGGGCGTGGGGTTCCTCGTCGGCCACTACTTCGACGTGTGGAACGACAGGCGCATCGAACGCAAACTTGCGCCTAGCGCCTAGAAGATGCTGTAGCCACCGTCGAGGGTGATGATGTCGCCGGTGTGCCACGAACTCGCATCGCTGGTGAGGTACACCGCAATGCCGCCAAGGTCGGAGGGCTGACCCCAACGGCGCATCGGAATGCGCGGGATCACGTTGTCGGCGAACTTCTTGTAGGCAAACGACGGTGCGGTCATCTCGCTCTCCGTCCAGCCAATGACGAGCGACGTGGCACGGATGCGGTGACGTGCATGCTCCACGGCAATTGCTCGCATCATGGCGTTCAGGCCCGCCTTCGAAGCGCCGTAGTGCTCACCCTTCTGCTGACCCTGGAAGGCCGAGCCGGACGATGAGAACACGATCGAGCCGCCGACGCCCTCGCGTTCGAACTGTGCCTTCATCACCCGACAGGCAGCCTGCGCCGTGGAGAACGCACCGTCGAGGTTGATGCGCATCACCCGGTGCCATTCCTCCATCGTGAAGTCGACGAAGGGCACGCCGGCGCCGGGCACACCGGCGTTCACGAAACAACCGTCCAGGCGGCCCATCAATCCGACGGTCTCGTCCATGGCGGCGTGCACGGCCTCGTGGTCGCCCACGTCGCACTTCAGCGCCAGCACACGGCGGCCGGTGGTCTCTAACTCTGCCTTCGCCGCCGCATTCTTCGTCTCGTTCGTCCCCCAGATGGCGATGTCTGCCCCGTGCTCGGCGAGGGCCTTGGCGAAGCCGAGCCCCACCCCACCGTTGCCGCCCGTGACGAGGGCCACTTTTCCGGTCAGATCGAAGAGATTGGTCATGGATCCGACCCTAGTCCGAGGTCGGTGGCCACCTACCGAGCGGTAGCGTTCACCCTCGCTGTGGAGTTGTCGTCGATCCGTTCGCCCAAAGACCTGAAGCCTCTCTCCTATCCGGAGTTGGACGAGCTTGCCGGTGAGATTCGCGACTTCGTGGTGCAGGCCGTCAGCGAGACAGGTGGACACCTCGGCTCGAACCTCGGAGCGGTAGAACTCACGCTTGCGCTGCACCGCGTCTTTGACTCGCCCACCGACGCCATCCTCTGGGACACCGGCCACCAGGCATACATCCACAAGATCGTCACCGGCCGTCAGGAAGACTTCACTCGCCTGCGCCAGAGCGGCGGGCTGTCGGGCTACCCGAACCGTGCCGAGAGCGAGCACGACTGGATCGAGAACAGCCACGCGTCCACGGTGCTCAGCTACGCCTACGGCCTCGCCGTTGCTCGTGACGCCGGCCAGAACAGCCACCGCCATGTTGTCGCCGTCATCGGCGACGGTTCGATGACGGGGGGCATGGCATACGAGGCGCTCAACAATCTCGGCCACTCGAAGCGACGCGTCATCATCGTGCTCAACGACAACGGCCGCTCGTATGCCCCCACCATCTCGAACCTCACCGAGACACGCCCGCTCGAGCTCGACCGCAGCCCACGCGGCGACCAGCCCACGCTGCCCGAGCGACTCACCGAAAAGCTCGCCCAGGCCTACACGTCGATCCGCATGAACCCGGTGTACGTGCGTCGTCAGCGACGCTTCGAGCACTTCGTACGCGAGATTCCGGTGGTTGGCGAGCAGGCCGAGCGCGGTGTCGAGGCCTTCAAGGCCGCAGTGCGCGAGTTCCTGCAGCCACCGTCGTTCTTCGAGGCGCTCGGAGTTCGCTACATCGGCCCCATCGACGGCCACAACATTGCTGACGTTGAGTTTGCGCTCCACAACGCCGAGGCGCTCTCTGCCGAGGGGCCCATCGTGGTGCACGTGCTCACACAGAAGGGCCGCGGCTACTCACCGGCCGAGCACGACGACGAGAAGCACCTGCACGACGCACCGGTGTTCGACCCGTCGGTCGGCCCGCCGAAGGCCGTGCCCACGGGATACACCCAAGCCTTCGCCGAGGCCGTGGTGAAAGAGGCTGAAGCCGATCCCCGCCTGGTCGCCATTACTGCCGCGATGCCCGGCCCGACCGGCCTCATCCCCTTCGAGGCCCGATTCCCCGACCGCTTCTTCGACGTCGGCATCGCCGAGCAGCACGCCGTTACCGCAGCGGCCGGCATGGCCATGGGCGGCTTGCGCCCCGTCGTCGCGGTGTACTCCACCTTCCTCTCCCGCGCATGGGACCAAGTGGTGTACGACGTTGCCCTGCACAGGCTTCCGGTTGTCTTCTGTCTCGACCGAGCCGGCATCACGGGTGACGACGGCCCCAGCCACCACGGCATCTACGACATGGCCCTGCTCTGCAAGGTGCCCGGTATGCGTGTGCTCGCACCGTCATCCGCACAAGACCTGCAGCAGATGCTGCACGACGCCATCTCGTTGGCAGACGACGGTCCAGTGATGATCCGTTACCCCAAGGGTGCAGCCCGGCAGGTGTCCGAGCACGAGGTGGGCGTTGGCCTGCACGCGCGGTGTGTGCGTCGAGGCACCACCGACCTGTGCGTGCTCGCAGTCGGCAAGATGGTTGCCGCTGCAGAGCGTGCCGCCGATGCACTTGCAGCCGAGGGCATCAACGCCACGGTGTGGGACGTACGCAGTTGCACACCGCTCGACCCCGACATGCTCGACGATGCTGCACGTCACGGTGTGGTCATCACGCTCGAGGACGGAATTCGCGAGGGCGGCGTGGGCATGTCCATCGCCGATGCGCTCTCGAACCGGTGCACGCCCGGTTCGGCGCAGCCCTACGTCGAGGTGCTCGGCGTGCCCACCGACTTCCTCGCCCAGGCCAAGCCCGACGTCATCCTGCGCCAGATCGGCCTCGACGCCGAGGGCATCGCCTCCACCGCACGCCGGCTCCTCGTACGCTGAGTTCCGTGCCCGTCGAACCGCTCCCCGACCTGCAGCCGGAGCTGGAACTGGCCCTCGAGCTCGCAGACCTGGCCGACGCAATCGCGTTGCCGCTCTACGAATCGCGTGCGTTCTCTGTCGACTGGAAGTCGAACCGCACGGAGGTCACCGAGGCTGACCGCAACGCAGAGTCCGCAATCTCAGAACGACTCGCCGTCGCCCGCCCGCACCACGCACTGTTCGGTGAGGAACACGGCCTGCGCGGCGACGCAGAGAACGAATGGCGCTGGGTGGTTGACCCCATCGATGGCACCTCGAACTTCGTGCGCGGCATCCCGGTGTGGGCATCGCTCGTTGCGCTCGTGCACCGGGACTTCGGCCCCGTAGTAGGTGTGGTGTCGGCCCCTGCGCTCGGTCGTCGCTGGCACGGTGCCGCGAGCATCGGTGCCTTCGTCGGCAGTCATCGACTCCAGGTGTCCGCTACCGAGGCGATCACCGATGCACAGGTAAGCGTCACGTTCAACAAGGGGTGGGACGAACTCGGGCTCACGCCGAATCTCGTCGCCCTGCAGCAGGCTGCCTACCGCCCGCGTGGCTTCGGCGACTTCTGGCAGCACATGCTCGTCGCCGAGGGTGCGCTTGACGTTGCCGTTGACGCCATCGGCCTGCAGCCCTACGACATTGCTGCGGTAAAGGTGATCGTGGAGCAGGCGGGCGGTGTGCTCACCGATCGACTGGGTGTAAACACCTACTTGAGCAGCAGCGCGGTGTCCACCAACGGGCGCCTGCACCCTGAGGTCATCAACCGCCTCAACCCCTAACCCCCCTCGTTCTCGGTCCCGAAAACGCTCAAAACGTGCAGTTTGGAGACCGAGAACAACACACCTTCTTCGTTCTCGGTCCCGAAAACGCTCAAAACGTGCAGTTTGGAGACCGAGAACAGTGGGTTATTCGACGAGG
>CANIBN010000132.1 GCA_947465505.1 Acidimicrobiales bacterium
ATCATGAGGCGCGTCCGCGACGAGGGCGTGGTGTTCACCTGCACACCGGTGTCCACGGCGTGGGTGTATTTCGGCGACGACTTCGCGAATCACCCGATCCGTCGGATGAAAGAGTTCGGCATCAAGCTGATGATCGACTGCGACGACCCGCCGATGTTCCAGACCGACCCGACGAAGGACTACATCATGTGCGCCGACCACATGGGATTCTCCACAGAAGACTTCCGGAACTGCATGCTCAACGGCATCGATGGATCCTTCATGGACGAGCCCACCAAGCGCACGATGCGCCGTCAGTTCGCCCAGGAGTTCGACGCACTCGCTGCTCAGCTCAGCAAGTAGCGCGGGTTCTTACTTCGGGAGCGTCCTCGGAACGTTTCTCGTCCAGTGATTCGGAACGCTCGTCACCTGCGAGAGCGGGAGGATGACGTATCCCTTCGCCTTCAACAGCGGGATGAACTCCCGCAGGACAGCGGCCGTTGACGGTCGCTGCAGGTGGCCGATACCGATTGCGGAACCGGCCGCTGCAGCCATACGTGCGAGCCTCACGAGAGAACGCCGCGCCGAGAGCACCGAGCCCTGGCCGTCGATGAAGATGTTGTTGATACGCGAAGGCATGCCGGCCTCCAGCGCTGCCGCGTAACCCACCGTGTTCTCCACAGTCACGCTGTCGAGGAAGAACAGATCGCGTTCCTTGAGCGCAGCCATCAGCCGGCGCATCGACCTCACGTTCGTAGTCGATCCCTTGTGGTTATTCATGCCGACGGCTCCCGGCACCGAGGCGAGCGCCCGCTCCACGAACGCCTCGACCGCTGCTGCAGGCCAACCCGGGCCGAGTTTGCGACCCGAGGTCCTTGAGCGCCTGGAGGTGACGGGAAGATGCACGATGACCTCGCCGCCGGCTTTGCGGATGCGCTCGGAGGCATGTGCGCCACCACGCGAGAAGGGAAAGACGGCATAGGTGATCGCCGCATCAAGTTCGAGGAATGCGTCGAGCTTGCGGTTGTCGAGCACGTCGTCGATCACGATGGCGATCACTGCGCCATGACCCTCGGGTATGTCCAACGCCTCGGCCGGGCTGGGTGCCGAGATGACGAGCGATAGGGCAGCAACGACTACTGCGAGACCACCGCCTCCCCATCGCTTCAGCGTTCTCGCCATGTCACGCCCCATTTCCGTCGGACATCGGGCGGTGACCTTACCGGGGCCGGTAGATACGGTCGACGGTTTCCACAAGTTCACGCTGAGCGCCAACCTCGGGTCCAGCCATCGGCCGATGCGCAGCAACGTTTTCCAGCGCTTCCTTGGCCGGCATGCCGAGCGCAATGAGCAGGCAGGCAGCGATCGTGCCGGCACGGCCGATACCCGCTCCGCAGTGCACGAGCAGATGCTCCTCGGCTCGGAGTCGCTGCATGAGCAACGAAAGGATCTCCTCGGCCCGATCCAGGGGCGGAGCGTGAAGATCGTGGATGGGAAACCAGAGGGCGGTGCTTCCCTCGTTCTCGCGCAGCCAGCGCACGTAGTCCGGGTACCGAGCGGCGAGTTCGTGGTCCTCCACGAGGCACACGACAGTTGTCGCGCCGCAACGCTCCATGGCCCGCAGCGGGTTCGGCCCGATGGCGTGCTTGCCGCAGAGCGACAAACCGCCGGTCGGAATCGGCAGCGGGATCGTGTCGATCCCGCCGTCACGGCCACGGGTTCCCAGCCATCCCAGTCCGTCGCTCACGACCCCATCATCTCCGATGGAACCGAGCGGGGAGGAACACTCCGGCAGTGCTGAGTGTTCTTGCGTCGGGGACACCGGCACGGGCGAGGGGCCGTTGCCAGCGCCGATGTCCCCAAACGCTGATCTCAGTAAATATCGGGTCGGCACGCAGCGCCAGACCGATCTGTCCTTGCGTAGCGGTACGAAGGTACCGAGATGGGCCAGCGGGTGTTCGCTCTCACGATCAAGCCGACGGTGCGCTGGCGGACAATGTCCAGGTGACCTGTCCGGAGCGCAGGAGATACGGCTGCTCCGTGTACCTGTCGTTCGGATTTGCTCCATGCACTCGGTCCACACAACTCACCGTCGAGCCCGAGAGCGCCGGCGCATCAGCACCCTTACACACCTCGACGGGCGTACCGACTTTCGGCACCCGCATCACGACGTAGGAAACCGGAGCGCCGTTGGTCAGTGTCACCGTGCTCCAAGTGAGGGTAGGCGTAGATGCCAATCCGGAACGGGTGATCGCCGGCGCCGTTAACGGGACGAACGTCGCAGCCCCGAGTTGATGGTTGCTGTTCGGCAGCACCCCCCGAAACAATGCCAGTGTCGAGGCCTGCGACGCCTCGACACCGCCGCCTGCAATGAGAGGAAGCGGTGCCGAGACGGCAGCAACGAGGATCAACGCGGGCACCACCCGCGGCAGTCTCCTTATGCCCAAACGATGGTGTTGCACTGTCGACCGGCGACACACGACCCGATTGGTTGGTTTGCGCTCTGGACTGCGTGGAAGGTCAGTGTGACGGTGGCAGATCCACCCTGCAGCGCGTTCGGGGCGAGGAGGGGCAGGAGATAGTTCACGTCGAACTGTGCCTGATCGTTCGTAGCGGCCGCCGTCGTCGATAACAAGATGTTCTCCACGGCGACGTTCGTGACAGCCGTTGTGTCTACACCGCCGATCGTCTTGTAGGTCGTGCCGTTCAACATCGTGGTGGACCCGTTCTTGATGACGAGTTGCAGACCGGTGGAGGCACCCGAGAACAACGAGGGCGTCCCGCTGCCGATCGTGATGTCAACGGCAAGCCAGGCAGTTGCCGAGCCGGTGTACTTCACCTTGTAGGAACACGGTGTGAGCGATGCGGACCCCGATCCGTAGGCCGTGGACGAGTCACCTGGCATCAGGCCAGTCACGTTGCAGGTGGTGCTCCCTGCCACCGTACCCACCTCGACGGTGCCCGCAGTGAACGAGTCGCTCGCATTGCTCTCGGAGGCGCTGAAGAGGGCCCAGGTTCCCCCCAATGTCAGGGTCCCGACTGCAGCCACAGCCGTGATTCCTGCGGCACTCTGGAAGAAGCGTGCGGATCGAATGAATTTCATGTTGTGAACTCCTGGGTGACGGGAACGTCAGCAACCTGCTGACCGGGGGTGGATTCGTGATGATGGAGATGAGGGTGCGGCAGGTGTGGGTGAGGCAGGTGGTGCACCGCTGCCAGCAGCACTGCGCGGCGCGACATCGCCACGGCGGCACACGCAAGGAGCACGGCGCAAAGCAGTGTCGCGAGCACTCGCCAACGAGACAGCCCCACGATGACGCGGCCGAGCAACGGAATGCTGAACGCGTAGACCCCAACGACGTGTGCGTCATCCACGGGGACACCGTCAACCGAGCTGTTGGCATCGCCCTTGGTCGTGAACAATCGCCGGCCATCGGCTGCATGGCTAACCGCTGTCACACGGTGAGTGACAACCATCGTCTCGTGCTCGGGGACCCGAAACGTGATGATCGATCCAGCGCGAACATCATCCAGCCGGGCTGTGGAGGGACTGCGGACAATCACTGCATCGCCGACACCGATACTCGGCGTCATCGAGCCCGAACGAACCGCCCGAAACTCATAACCAAACAGCCGTGGTGCTCCATCACCGGACACTCGTTGGAGTACGCCCAGCGCGAGCGCAACGAGAAGGAGTAGTCCGACGACCCCGAAGGCCACGCGACGGATAACAACACACCATGTGTGGATACCGCCAGCGGAATGTTCTCGAAGTTGAATCGGTTCCCGGATCGGGATGACCACCTGCGCCATAACCGAAAGTCAATGGCCCGAATACCCCAATTGCCAGACCCGCGCATACCGCGGAGCCGGTACTCACCTACTGCATCGCTGACGGACTCAGGCCGCCTCGGCGAGTACCCGAGCGACAAATACTGCGAGCTGTGTGCGGTTCTCCTTGCCGAAGCGGTTCAGCAGACGCGAGACACGGTTGCGCACGGTCTGGACGCTGAGGAACACCGATTCCGCAATCTGTTTGTCGCTCTGTCCATCGGCCAGAAGCCGAAGAATCTGTCGATCGGTCTCGTCGAGCTTGTCGATGAGCGAGACACCGTTAGCACGAATGCGCGCCAGCGCATCCCGTACCGCCACTGGGTTGATGAGACAAAGGCCCATCGCAGCACCACGGATCGCGCTGACGAGCTCTTCTGCGTTACCGGTCTTGAGGAGATAGGCCGCAGCACCGACCTCAAACGAACTGATGAGCGCCGAGTCCGATTCGAACGACGTCAGCATCACGATCTTGGCATCGGGAAAGTCGACACGGACGCGCTGGGCGAGTTCTACGCCTGATTCGTCCTGCAGCCGTACGTCCAGGATCACCACCTCGGACTTGGCAGTGGCCAAGAGTGTCAATAATTCCGGACCAGTGGCCACGGCACCGACGATCTCGATGTCCGGTTCCCGGTCAAGCACCATAGCGAGCGCACTGCGAACCATTGCATGGTCATCGCACATCGCAACCCTGATCGTCGACGCCTCTGTCATTGATCCTCCCCTACTGGTAATGGAACCTGCCACGTCACGACGGTTCCGCCCGACGCTCCCGATGTGATCGACATCGACCCGCCAAATTGCTCGGCCCGACGACGGAGATTCGCCAGACCACTGGCCCTGCCCAGTTCTGCAGGCAGTCCCACACCGTCATCGGTGACCCGTACAACGACGTGATAACCCTCTCGGACGACGGAGACGTTGACCTGGGTGGCGTGGCCGTGGCGCACTGCGTTGGTGACCGACTCGCGCACTGCGATACGGAGGTTCGACCGGATCTCGCCCTCGCAGTCAGCGCCATCGGCGACTGTGACGTGGAAGAACGCACCCGAGCCGCGGGCGATCAACTGAAGCGTGTCGTTCAATTCGGTCTCGAGCGAGGATGGCACCTCACTGCGCACGTCGATGATTCCCCGACGAATCTCCACAATGACGTTGGTGAGAGTGTCCGCAACGTCTCGGGTGGCGGAGCGACAACGCTCGTCCGGTGAGTTGTCCGCGACGGTGTTGAGCAGAAGCGCCGAGGCGAACACTTGCTGGATCACCGAGTCGTGCAGGTCTCGGGCGATGCGCTCGCGCTCCTCCGCAACGATGCGGGCGTGCAGTGCTGCAGTTGCCGCCGACTCCTCGTTCGCGAGTTGCAACTGCAAAAGGCGTAGTTCGCTCAGGTCGTTGCCCACCTCCACAACTCGATCCCCTACTCGCTGCCAGAGCACGTTGATGTAGACAACTGCGCCTTCCGGGCGGTAGCGGTCACGGGTAGAGGGCGTGAGTTCAAATGCCTGTTTGGCCACACCGTCATGCCATGCACGATTTACGAAGTCGAGGGCAAGTTCTGGCTGGAAATAGGTTTCGCGCAGTGACTGATTCCGCTCGACCGGCTTGGTGCGAACCTGCTCATACGCACGATTCCACGCAACAAGGCGGGCATCGAGCACATCTCCGAATTCGTCGAGTTCAACACGGTGCACACAGAGGTAATCCTGCAGGTCGTTGAAGATCTCCAGGAGATCTTCTTCGGAGAGGCCGGACAGTTCTCGAAATCCTCCGAACGCAGCCTGCGATTGCATGAACAGGACGCTAATGCTGGTACGCCTGTACCGGTGGCAGTTACGCCGACTTTGCCGGAGATCAGTAAAGACGTACCCATAACGCGGGGCCGCTTTCATCAATTGACCACATTCCGCGCTTCGGTGCCACAAAGAGCGGCAACGCTGCGGTCAGAGCCGGTGAGCGTGAGGGGCGCCTTGGCTCCCCGGACTGCTCCAAAGCGTTGCTTGGTGCTATCCGGGGTGCAACACTTCCGCCTCGGGGTACACGGGGGTTCAGCGCACGTGACTCCAACGTCACACCAGGAGCACACCCATGACCGACATCCCCAAGGTCCTCACCGACGAACTTCGACAGCAGCTCGCCACCATCTCCACCGCCACGCTCGCCCACCAGTTACAGATGCGTGGTATCCGCGGGAGCTTCTTCTCCGGCCTTCGCCCCACGCACCCTGAAATCCGGATGGTGGGACGCGCTCGCACTCTTCGCTATGTCGCTCTGCGTGAGGACCAGGCACCGCGCTTCCAGCGAGGCGTCAACGCCCAGAA
The DNA here is from genome assembly GCA_947465505.1 of Acidimicrobiales bacterium. Taxonomy (GTDB): domain Bacteria; phylum Actinomycetota; class Acidimicrobiia; order Acidimicrobiales; family Ilumatobacteraceae; genus WLJO01. Next base: position 6,132 of record CANIBN010000132.1, read on the forward strand.
GCGGGCCGCCGAGGGCATCGAGGCCGGGGACATCCTCGTCATCGAGGCACGCAACGTCCCCGATGCCGGCACGATCGGTGACATCTACGTCGGCCGAGTGCATGCACTCGGGGGTGTGGGAGTCATCACCGACGGTGCTCTCCGCGATACCCCGGCGATTACGTCGCTTCCGATCTCGGTGTACCACCAGAGCTCGCATGCGGCCACACTCGGTCGCTACCACATGCCCTACTCCACCGATGACTGCATCACCTGTGCCGGCGTCTTTGTCGAGCCTGGGGACGTCATCGTGGGCGATGCCGAGGGTGCAGTCGTGATCCCCATGGCTCTCGTTGAAGAAGTCACCAAGGCAGGTCTCGCCCAGGAGGACGTCGAGGCGTTCGCGATCGAGCGCGTCGCCGCGGGTGAGTCCACGCTCGATCTCTTCCCGCTCGCGGAGTCGAGGAAAGCGGACTACGAAGCGTGGCGTGCAGCGCGCGGGAAGAAGGACTGACATGACACGTCGTACCTCCATCGAAATCGAGGGTCTGAGCCACCTCACGGCCATCCCAGTTGCCACGAAGATCGGGCCACTGGTGGTGTCGAGTGTCATCGCTCCGTTCAAGCCCGGCACGCGTGAGCACGCACCAGACGCAGCGGGGCAGATTGAGCAGATCTTCGAGAGCGTCGGCAAGATGCTCGCCGCTGCTGGGGCAACGTGGGACGACGTCGCCAAGATGAACTTTTGGCTCGCCGACGCTGCAGACCGACCGGCGCTCGAGCCGATCTGGCTCAAGTACTTCCCGGACGTGAAATCCCGTGCGTCTCGTCACACACATATCTCGAAGGGGGCCCCGTTTGTGACGGGCGACTTCCTC
>CANIBN010000133.1 GCA_947465505.1 Acidimicrobiales bacterium
ACCGAGAGCCCCGTCCACTCAAGGTAGCGGCGCAGGACGTCGTACACGATGGTGGCCCGGCCGTGACCGAGGTGGGGCGGGCCGTAGACGGTTGGGCCGCAGAGGTAAATGCTCACCTGACCGGGCTGGCGAAGTGCCAGTTCACGGACCTCCTGGGTTGCACTGTCGTAGAGGTGGAGCACGACGGACAGGTTAGGGGTACGGACACGCCTCCCCCGATACTCTGGCGTGCCTATGGCGAACGTTCCGGAGAAGCCGTCGATCGACGGTATCGAAGCCCGCTGGATGCAGCGCTGGGATGCCGAAGGCACCTACCGCTTCGACCGATCGGCCTCACGCGACGAGGTCTTCGCCATCGACACCCCGCCACCCACGGTGTCGGGCAGCCTGCACATCGGGCACGTGTTCTCCTACACCCACACCGACACCATCGCCCGCTTCCAGCGCATGCGCGGCAAGCAGGTCTTCTATCCCATCGGTTGGGACGACAACGGCCTCGCCACCGAGCGCCGGGTGCAGAACGTCACCGGCGTGCGTTGCGACCCCTCCCTGCCGTTCGAGGCCGGTTTTACCGCCCCGTACAACGGTGACGTGCCCAAGGACCACCGGGCGATCCCGGTGAGCCGCCCGAACTTCGTGGACCTCTGCCGCTCGATCACCCACATCGACGAGCAGGCATTCGAGGAACTCTTCCGCCGACTCGGGCTCTCGGTGGACTGGTCGCTGCTCTACACCACCATCGGCGACACTGCCCGCCGGGTGAGCCAGCGGGCGTTCCTGCGGAACCTTGCCCGGGGCGAGGCCTACCAGCAAGACGCACCCACGCTCTACGACATCGACGAGCGCACCGCTGTGGCCCAGGCAGAGATGGAGGATCGGGAGATGCCCGGCGCCTACCACAAGCTGGCGTTCCACCGCACCGACGGCGCAGGCGACATCCTCATCGACACCACACGCCCGGAACTGCTCGCTTCGTGCGTGGCGCTCGTAGCCCACCCCGATGATGCCCGGTATCAGCCGCTGTTCGGTTCCACCGTCACCACGCCGCTCTATGGGGTTGCCGTGCCGGTGCTCGCACACCGACTTGCCGACCCCGAGAAGGGCACCGGCATCGCCATGATCTGTACGTTCGGCGACGTCACCGACGTCACGTGGTGGCGGGAACTCAACCTCACGAATCGAGCACTGATCGGCTTCGACGGCGTGCTGTCTCGCGAGACCCCGGAATGGATCACGTCGGAAACGGGCACGGCGAACTATCAGGCCATAGCGGGGCGCGCCCCGAAGCAGGCCCAGCGACTCGTCGTCGAGCAGTTGGCAGCCTCGGGCGAGATGATCGGCGATCCCCGGGCGATTACCCATCCGGTCAAGTTCTACGAGCGCGGCAGTCGTCCGCTCGAGATCGTTGCCACCCGGCAGTGGTACATCCGCAACGGCGGCCGTGACCAGCAACTGCGCGACACGCTCGTGGCACGTGGCAGCGAACTCAACTGGCACCCATCGTTCATGCAGCACCGCTACGACAACTGGGTCGGCGGCCTTAACGGCGACTGGCTCGTGAGCCGCCAGCGCTACTTCGGTGTCCCCCTCCCCGTCTGGTACCGACTCGACAGCGAGGGAAACCCCGACTACAGCCAGGTTCTCGTGCCCACCGAGGACCGTCTCCCGGTCGACCCGTCCACCGATTGCCCGGTGGGCTTCGACGAGTCCCAGCGCGGCGTTCCGGGCGGATTCGTCGGCGACCCCGACGTCATGGATACCTGGGCAACGTCGTCGCTCACGCCGCAGGTGGCCGGCCAGTGGGAGGACGACCCCGACTTGTTCAGCCGTGTGTTCCCCATGGACATGCGGCCGCAGGGCCACGACATCATCCGCACCTGGCTGTTCTCCACGGTCGTGCGCAGCCATCACGAACACGGCTGCGTCCCGTGGCGCAACGCGGCGCTCAGCGGATGGATCCTCGACCCCGATCGCAAGAAGATGTCCAAGTCCAAGGGCAACGTGGTCACGCCCATGCATCTCCTCGAGCAGTACGGCACCGACGCGGTGCGTTACTGGGCGGCTTCCGGTCGCCCTGGGGTCGATACGGCGTTCGACGAGGGCCAGATGAAGATCGGCCGCAAGCTCGCCACCAAACTGCTCAACGCCTCGAAGTTCGTGCTCGGCTTCGACGACGCAGCAGCGGGCGAGCCAACGTCCCCGCTCGACCTGCTCATGCTCGAGCGCATCAACGCCGTCGCGGCCGAGGCAACTGCGGCATTCGACGAGTTCGACTACGCACGAGCACTTGAGCGCACCGAAGCCGTCTTCTGGTGGTTCTGCGACGACTACGTCGAACTGGTGAAGGCCCGTGCGTACGCAGGAGACCCGTCGTCGATCGGCGCACTGCGCCAGGCGCTCAGCGTGTTCCAGCGGCTCTTGGCCCCCTTCCTCCCGTTCGCCACCGAAGAGGTATGGAGTTGGTGGCAGGACGGCTCGGTACACAGCCAGTCCTGGCCTTCCGAGCCCGTCACCGGCGCCGACCTCACTGCGCTCGACGCCACGTGCGAGGTGCTCGCCGCAGTTCGCCGCACCAAGACCGAGGCGAAGATCTCCCAGCGTGCCGAGGTATCAGTGCTCACCGTGAGCGGACCGAAAGCGCTGTTGGAGGCCCTCACCGCCGGCGTACCCGACCTCTGCGACGCAGGTTCCGTGATGGACTTCCGACTCGAGACAGGCGGCGACGCTCTCGAGGTGCGGGTCGAACTCGCCCCCACCGACGCCTGACCCGGCACACCCGGAGCCGGGCACTAGCGTGTGACCCCGATGGCGGCGTACCCGAACTCAGGCGGCGCATACCGCGGTGGCGCCGGCCGTTCGTGGTCGCAGCGATTGGTGCTCATCGGAAGCGTCGCGCTCGCTGCGGTGAGCCTCATCGTCGCCCTCGTGATGATCGTGGTGCAGCACAACCTCAACCAGATCAAGCGCGTCGACATCTCAGCCACCCCGGTTGGTGAGGTCAAGACGGCGAGCAGCACACCGCTCACTATCGAGTCGCTCACCGAGGGTCTGGTGAAGAGTTCGGTGGTCGACATGAACCCTGCAAACACCCTGGCACCCATCAGCACCGTCGCGCCGGGCACCCTCGATTCGGTCAACTTCCTGATGACAGGTTCGGACAACCGCACTTGTATCGACCCGAACTCGGAGTTCGCCAGCACGTTCCTCGGTGGTGGCGCTGGTGGCAACCGCCCCGACACCATCATGCTCCTGCACATCGAGACCACCACCGGCTCGGTAGGCATGCTCTCGTTCCCCCGAGACCTCTGGGTTCCCGTGGCCGGCACGAACCGGATGTCGAAGATCAACGCCACGTTCACGAAGAACGACCCATCGCGGCTTATCGCCACCATTGAGAGCTTCTTCCAGATGCGTATCGATCACTACGTGAGCATCGACTTCTGCGTGTTCAAGGATCTCGTGAACGCAGTCGGGGGTATCAAGATCCCCTTCCTCACACCCCTCCGCGATCGGAATACCCGTCTCAGCGTGCCGAAGGCCGGCTGCTTCAAGTTCGACGGCGACCACGCGCTTGCATACGTACGCAGCCGTCATCTGCAGTACCAGAACTCGGCCGGTACGTGGAAGAGCGAGGGCACCGCTGACATCGGCCGCATCAAGCGCCAGCAGGATTTCATCCGCCGAGTGATGAATGCCGTGCGCTCAAAGGGAGCGCTGAACCTCGGTCTCGTCACCAAACTCGTGAGGTCCTTCGAGAAGCGCGTGGTGGTCGACAAGAACCTCACTGCCCAGGACGTGCTGTCGCTTGCTGGCGCACTGAAGAACTTCGACCCGGCAACCACGCGCAGCTTTATTGTCGAGGGCAAGATCACGAACAAGGGGCCGCAGTCCGTGGTAGACCCGCAACTGTCCGGTTCGCGAATGCGCACCATCCTCACTGCGTTCCGTGGCGACACCTACCTGAAGAACATTCCCCAGGTGAACCAGAACAACGTGTACGGCACAAAGAGCATCCTCCCGGACCCGGAAGGGAAGTGCTGACGACCTCGGGTCTCAGTCCCCGAGTGCTGCAGTAATCGCCTCGGGTACGTCGCTCGGACCGTCCACCGTGACAAGCCGAGCACCGGTTCGCGCTGCAAACGCCTTGGCCTCCTCGTCGTCACCCTCGGGAGCGATGATGACGAGTTCCTCGAGACCCTTCGCAGCAGCGACCGGATCGCCGTCAACAGTGGACCGGCAGTCCGAGAGCAAGATGGTCACCTTGCGGCCGGCACGAGTACGCGACAGTTGGTTTCCGGCGGCTAGCAGTGCGCCAGCGAGATCCGTCGTGCCAAAGCCCCGGAGCGAGAGCACGTCGTTGACGACCTTCTCACCCGGCTTTGACGCATCCTGGCTCTTGGCCACCACAACGTCGTTGCCGAAGGCGAGGACGCTGTAGTCGTCAGGCGAACGCCACGCCACCGATGCTGCTGCAACCGCAGACGTCGCCAGAGGCTTGCCGCCCATAGAGCCGCTGCGGTCCACGAGGAGGCACAGGGCCGTGTGGGGTTTCACCCAACCACGCAGGTACAGCCCGTCGGGATCGGTTGCCTCCTTTGCGGCACGGCTCTCGACGATTGCCTCCATGCTTGCGTCGATATCGATGTCACCGCCATCGGGTCGATACTTCTGCTTTGCCAGTTTCCCGATGCCGCGGGGCTTGGCCTTGCCGCGTCGACTGACGTCGAGCATGAGACGGCCGGCGAGACGGCGCGCCAGTTCGCGCAACTTGGGATCTGTTGCTGCCACGAGATCGGCAAGAAGGGTCAGTGTCTCGTCGGCGTCTTCCTTCATCGCGTCTTCGAGCGCGCTCTCGTCGAGCTCGCCGACTTCGGGCGAGATCTGCTCGAAGTTCTTGTTGCGCGACAGTTCCTGACGAGAGGTCGTCTTCTTCTGTGCCTCAGCGACGGCCTGTTCGGCCTCCGCCCCCTCTTTTACGAGTGGGATGTCGTGGCCCCAGTCGGGGCGCCAACTTTTCCCTCGCGGTTGTCCTCGACCTGTGTCCCGAACACGTCGGCCCAGATCTCACGGACGATGTCCTCGGATCGGCGAACCGACCCCTCACGCAACCGAATGCGGCCCGACAGCGCAACGAGTGCTGCATCGAGACCGACCAACGGGTGATCGATCGGGAGATTGCGCAGACCCGACAGCGAGCGAGCAACAAGTGCACAGTCGATGGCGCCGCGCACTGACGAACCCACGCGGAGATCGGCGTGCACGCGAGTGAGGCGCACCACCTTGACGACCTTCGACAGCCAGTCCGTCGGATACGAAGCAGCGCCCTCAACTGCCCGGGCAACGATGGCCTCCTCCTCGTCCGGACCCTGATAGTCGACCGCGAGACGACACACACGGTCGTAGACCGCCGACGAGATACGTGCAGTGCCGATGGCATCGAACGGGTTCATCGCTGCGACAAGGCGGAAGCCAGGCGTTGCCGGGATTCGGCCGAGGCGCGGCACGTTGAGTTCACGCTCGCTCATCACCGTGATGAGCACGTTGAGCGTCTCTTCGGGGATGCGGTTGATCTCCTCGACGTACAGCAGCGAGCCGTCACGGAGCGCCGAGGTGAGCGGGCCGTCCTCAAACACGTCGGGCGAGTAGCCGTCGGTGAGCACCCGTGCCGGGTCGAAGTGGCCGACCAGACGAGCGGGGGTGAGTTCGGCATTGCCCTCGACGAACTCGAACCCGATTCCGAGTTCACGGGCAACCGCCCGCAGGAGAGTCGACTTGCCCGTGCCGGGAGGGCCCTCGAGGAGAATGTGTCGATCGGCGCCGAGCGCGGCGACAACCAGTTCTAGCTCTCGGTGCCGACCAACGACATCGGAACCGAGACGTTCAAGAAGTTCGCGCATTAGTACTTGATGACTCCACGAATATTCACGCCGTCACGCATGTGCTGGTAACCAACGTTGATGTCGTCGAGCGAGTACTCCCGGGTGATGAGCTCATCGAGCTTCAACTGGCCTTCGCGGTACAGGCTGAGCAACTTGGGGATGTCAGCGCGAGGGTTGAGCGATCCGAAGATGGTGCCCTTGATCTCCTTGTTCGACATGGCGAAGTTGAACAGGTTGAGCGACACATCTTCCTGCTGCACCGGGGCAACAGCGGTGATGACGATGGTGCCGCCCTTCTGGCAGAGCTGGTTTGCGCCCTCGACGAGATCGCCGTACATGATGCCGGGCGTCATGATGACCTTCTCGGCCATCTGGCCCCAGGTGAGGTCGGTGACGGGCGCCATGGCCTCAGCCATCGACGCGTAGGTGTGCGTGGCGCCGAACTCCATGGCCTTCTCACGCTTGAACTCGATCGGATCAATGGCGATGACGTGCTTTGCGCCAGCCATCTTTGCGCCCTGGACGGCATTGATGCCGATGCCGCCGATGCCGATCACCACAACGGTGTCGCCGGGCTGCACATCTGCACGCTTCGTGGCCGAACCCCAGCCCGTGGCAACGCCGCACGACACGAGTGCGACAACGTTGAGCGGAAGATCCTTCTCGACCTTGATGAGGCTGTTCTCGGATACGACCGCGTACTGCGAGAAGGTTCCGAGACCGGCCATCACAGCGATGGGCTCGCCACCGAGATTGTGCCGCGATGTGCCGTCGGTGATCATGCCCTTGGTGAGCGTGCCTGCACCGGTGTCACAGAGGTTCTGGCGACCGGTGGAGCAGAACTTGCAGCGACCACAAGACGGCACGAAGCTCGCCGATACGTGATCTCCGGGCTGCACGGAGGTGACTCCGGGGCCGACCTCCACCACGATGCCTGCACCCTCGTGGCCGCCGAGCACTGGGTAGAACGAGTCCTGCCCGATGGCTTCAAGCTGTGCTGGGGTGAGTTGGAG
>CANIBN010000134.1 GCA_947465505.1 Acidimicrobiales bacterium
ATGGACAAGATCATCCCGTACCTCGTGGTGACCACGAACCGATACACCGACGACGACCTGCTGACGATGGATGGTCAGGAGATCACGACGATGGGCGGGGCGAAGCTGAAGGTGAGCGATCAGTTCGGCAAGGTGCTCCTTCCCGGCTTCAACCCATTCGGCAGTGCCGATAGCGGAGTTGTCGCAACAGGTGGCCCGCTCTCGTATATCTACGGTTCATACCGAGCCAGGAATGGCTTCGTCCACCTCGTCGACTGGGTGCCGCTGTCGCCGGAGGTCCATGCCCTGAAGCTCTTGAAGTGCCCGACCGGACCGTTCGGTTGTGTGCGTTTGACCCGCACGCAGGTCAATGGCCCCGGTTTCTGTGACGCCAAGAAACCGCTCTACGCCTGCGTGCCGTTGCCCAAGGACTGAGCAGGTCGCCGCAGGGCGCGGCGCAGGTGAAATGCCGGCCACAAGCCGGTGACAGGCCGATTCAGCCCGGTGGGAGACGTATCACCCAGCGGTAGCATGATCGGCTGTGCCTCGGCCGTCCGTGCGTCAGCGCGCCGGACGTTTGGGCAGGTCCCCCCACGGATTCTCGACGACGCGGAAGTGAAGAGACATGGCAAAGCGTGAGTACCCCCTCGACCGTTACCGGAACATCGGCATCATGGCCCACATCGATGCGGGCAAGACGACGACCACCGAGCGCATCCTCTTTTACACGGGCAAGACCTACAAGATCGGCGAGGTCCACGACGGCGGCGCCGTGATGGACCACATGGTGCAGGAGCAGGAGCGTGGTATCACCATCACCTCCGCTGCCACCACCTGTTTCTGGCGCGACCACCGCATCAACATCATCGACACCCCCGGCCACGTGGACTTCACCATCGAGGTGGAGCGCAGCCTCCGCGTGCTCGACGGTGCTGTCGCCGTGTTCGACGCAGTCGCCGGCGTGGAGCCCCAGACCGAGACGGTGTGGCGCCAGGCCAACAAGTACAAGGTCCCCCGCATGTGCTTCATCAACAAGATGGACCGCACCGGCGCAGACTTCTACCGCTGCCTCGCCATGATCGAGAAGCGCCTCGAGGCCGTGCCCTGCGTGGTGCAGCTGCCCATCGGTTCGGAGGCCAACTTCCGCGGCGTGGTCGACCTCATCCGCATGAAGGCCATCATGTATACCGGTGACGACAAGGGCGAGACCTTCGACATCGTCGACATCCCGGAGGAATACGCAGTCGAGGCCGACGAGTACCGCTCCCGCCTGCTCGACCTCGTTGCCTCCGAGGACGACGCACTCATGGAGAAGTTCCTCAACGACGAGGAGCTCACCGAGGACGAGATTCGCAACGGCATCCGTAAGGGAACGCTTGCGTTCTCCTTCGTCCCGATCCTCTGCGGTTCGGCGTTCAAGAACAAGGGTGTTCAGCCCATGCTCGACTGCGTCATCGACTTCATGCCGAGCCCGCTCGACATTCCGTCCACCACGGGCGTGAAGAACCTCGACTCCGAGGAAGTAGTCGTCCGCAAGGCCGACGAGAACGAGCCGTTCGCCTCCCTTGCGTTCAAGATCGTTGCCGACCCGTTCGGCAAGCTCACCTACTTCCGTGTGTACTCGGGTCAGGTCAGCAAGGGCGACGAGATCTACAACTCCACGAAGGAAAAGCGCGAGCGCGTCGGCCGACTGCTGCTCATGCACGCAAACCAGCGTGAGGACATCGACACGGCATTCGCCGGCGACATCGTTGCGGGCCTCGGCTTCAAGGAAGTCACCACGGGCGACACGCTCTGCGACCGCTCGAACCCGGTCGTGCTCGAGCGCATGGAGTTCCCCGAGCCCGTGATCCACGTGGCCATCGAGCCCAAGACCAAGGTGGATCAGGACAAGTTGGGCAAGGCGCTCAAGTCGCTCTCCGACGAGGACCCCACCTTCCGTGTCCGCACCGACGAAGAGACCGGCCAGACCATCATCTCCGGCATGGGCGAGCTGCACCTCGAGATCCTCGTGGACCGCATGCAGCGTGAGTTCAACGTTGACGCCACCGTCGGCAAGCCGCAGGTTGCGTACCGCGAGACCATCACCCAGAAGGTCGACCAGGTCGAGTACCGCCACATCAAGCAGACCGGTGGTACCGGTCAGTTCGCCGTGGTGCGCCTTACCGTCGAGCCGAACCCCGGTGGTGGCTACAAGTTCCAGGACAAGATCACCGGCGGTCGCGTGCCCCGTGAGTACATCCCGGCAGTCGATCAGGGAATCCAGGCAGCACTCGAGAATGGCGTGCTCGCCGGCTACCCCACGGTGGACGTTCAGGTGAGCCTCGTCGACGGTCAGTACCACGACGTCGACTCCTCGGAAATGGCGTTCAAGATCGCCGGTAACCAGGGCTTCCGCAAGGCAGCCGAAATGGCCCGCCCGATCCTGCTCGAGCCCATCATGGGTGTCGAGGTCGTGACCCCCGAGGAATACATGGGCGACGTCATGGGTGACCTCTCCAGCCGCCGTGGTCGCATTGAGGGTATGGAGGCCCGGGGCAACACCCAGGTCGTCCGTGCTCAGGTGCCGCTCGGCGAGATGTTCGGTTACTCCACCGACCTGCGCTCGCGCACCCAGGGTCGTGCCACCTACACCATGCAGTTCCACTCCTACCAAGAGGTTCCCAAGAACGTCGCCGAGGAGATCACCAAGCGGGTGCGCGGGGAGTAATCCCGCGCTACCCTTCACCGTCCTAACTGCTTCGGCAGCACTTGGGCACCTATCGGTTCCCCAGAGTCGATCCTTGACAACCCCTACACAACCACGGAGATAGAGAAACCGTCATGAGCAAGGCAAAGTTCGAGCGTACGAAGCCCCATGTGAATATTGGGACGATGGGTCATATTGACCATGGTAAGACGACGTTGACGGCTGCGATTTCGAAGACGTTGTCGGATAAGGGGTTGGCGAAGTTCACGCCGTTCGATCAGATCGATAAGGCGCCTGAGGAGAAGGCTCGTGGTATCACGATCTCGATTGCGCATATCGAGTACGAGACCGCGAATCGGCATTATGCGCATGTGGACATGCCTGGTCATGCTGACTACATCAAGAACATGATCACGGGTGCTGCGCAGGTTGATGGTGCGATCCTGGTGGTGGCTGCGACTGATGGTCCGATGCCCCAGACGCGTGAGCATGTGCTGTTGGCCCGTCAGGTGGGTGTTCCGTACATCGTTGTGGCTTTGAACAAGGCTGACATGGTCGATGACGAGGAGCTGTTGGATCTGGTGGAGCTCGAGGTTCGTGAGCTGTTGAACGAGTACGAGTTCCCCGGTGATGATGCGCCGGTGGTGCGTGTGAGCGCGTTGAAGGCTCTTGAGGGTGACGCGGCGTGGCAGGACAAGCTGATGGAGCTGATGGATGCCTGTGACACGGCGATCCCGCAGCCGGAGCGTGAGCTGGACAAGCCGTTCCTGATGCCGATCGAGGATGTGTTCACGATCACGGGTCGTGGCACGGTGGTGACCGGCAAGGTGGAGCAGGGTCGTGTTCATACCGGTGACGAGGTGGAGATCGTTGGTCTGCGTGACACGCAGAAGTCGGTGTGCACGGGTGTGGAGATGTTCCGCAAGCTGCTCGACGAGGGTCAGGCCGGTGACAACATCGGTGCGTTGCTTCGTGGCACGAAGAAGGAAGATGTTGAGCGCGGTCAGGTGTTGTGCAAGCCGGGCTCGATCACTCCTCACACGCAGTTCGAGGGTCAGGTGTATGTGTTGAACAAGGACGAGGGTGGCCGTCACAAGCCGTTCTTCAACAATTACCGTCCGCAGTTCTTCTTCCGCACGACTGACGTGACGGGCACGGTGCAGTTGCCGCAGGGGACCGAGATGGTGATGCCTGGTGACAACGTGACGATGACTGTCGAGCTCGGCAAGCCGATCGCTATGGACGAGGGTCTGCGTTTCGCCATCCGTGAGGGTGGGCGTACCGTGGGCGCCGGCCGAGTCGTCAAGATCCTTAAGTAACGAACGCCCGGCGACGCGACAGGAGCGACCATGCCGAAGAACGACAAGCGGGTGAAGATCACCCTCGAGTGCACAGAGTGCAAGCGACGCAACTACATCACGATGAAGAACAAGATCAACGATCGTGAGCGTCTCGAGATGCAGAAGTACTGCTCGCACGAGCGCAAGCACACTCTGCACAAGGAAACCCGATAAGCCAGTCAACCCGGTCCCGGTGGGGTCGCCTTCAGGAAAGCCACTGCTAGCCTGAACACTTCACCAAACCGAGGGCAGTAGCTCAACTGGCAGAGCAGCGGTCTCCAAAACCGCAGGTTGGGGGTTCGAGTCCCTCCTGCCCTGCTCCATTACACACACCTCTGGAATCGAGCACCAAGCCATGTCGATGGACATGAATCGCGAACAGAAGCGCCAGATGAAACGGATGGGTACCCTCAACGAGCAGGGCAACCCCACCCGTGGTCAGGCGCGCACTACCGCGACTCGTGGACACGACGAGCCTCGCACCACTCCGCCGCAGTACCTCCGTGAGGTCCGGTCCGAGATGCGCAAGGTGGCATGGCCGTCGCTGCCCGAGGTGCGCAAGTACTCAATCGTGGTGCTGGTCACCGTTGCGGTGGTCACGGCCTTGGTGTTCGGCCTCGACACCGGCTTTGGCGAACTCTCGAGCTGGTTGTACGGGTGAACGACATGACTGATGACGCAATGAACCTCTCCGAACTCGATTCGGCCGACACCGTCGAAACGGAAGCGACCAACTCGGTCGACGCCTCGTTCGATCTTGCCGATGACGATGCTGCTGCCGACGAGGCGCCGTACGACAACCCGTGGCTGCGAGCCGGCGCCTGGTATGTCGTGCACAGCCAGTCGGGCTACGAGAAGAAGGTCAAGGCGAATCTCGAAGCTCGCATCCAGTCGATGAACATGGAGGATGAGATCTTCGAGATCGTCATCCCCATGGAAGACGTCGTCGAGTTCAAGGGCGGTCGCAAGCAGACCGTCCAGAAGAAGGTGTTCCCCGGCTACCTGCTGGTGCGCTGCAACATGGATGACTCGTCTTGGTACTGCATCCGCAACACGCCCGGTGTCACCGGCTTCGTCGGCCAGAACAAGTTCGGCCAGAAGCCCACTCCGCTCTCGCGCCGTGAGGTCGAGACCTTCCTGTCCGTCAAGGGCGGCCAGGATCTCGCTCCGCGCCGCAAGCCCAAGCTCGAATACCAGGTTGGCGAAAGTGTTCGCGTGAAGGAAGGTCCGTTCGCGGACTTCTCCGGTCAGGTCGTCGAACTCAACCCCGACCACATGAAGTTGAAGGTGTTGGTCAACATCTTCGGCCGGGAAACCCCGGTCGAGCTCGACTTCAGCCAAGTCTCCAAGCTCTGAGCCCGCTCAGACGTCACGAAGGGAAGCAGCCATGGCCAAGAAGAAGGTCGCTGCAATTGTGAAAATCCAGATTCCGGCCGGCAAGGCAACGCCTGCGCCGCCGGTTGGTACCGCGCTCGGACCGCACGGTGTGCCGATCATGGAATTCGTCAAGCAGTACAACGCTGCCACGGAGTCCCAGGTGGGCACCGTTGTGCCCGTCGAGATCACCATCTACGAAGACCGCACCTTCACGTTCATCCTGAAGACCCCGCCCACCCCGGTGCTCCTGCGCCAGAAGGTCGGGATCGACAAGGGCTCGAAGGAGCCGGGTAAGGCGACGGCCGGTGTCGTTACCGATGCCATCGTCGAAGAGATCGCCAAGATCAAGATGCCCGACCTCAACGCGTACGACCTCGAGGCTGCCAAGGAGCAGGTTCGCGGTACGGCACGCTCCATGGGCCTCAAGGTCCAGGGCTGAACTAACCAACCACATCCTCTCGCCGGACAACCTCGCCGGCAGAGCTGACCAACGAGGGAGGCAATCATGCCGTTGTCCAAGAAGTACGCAGACGCGCTGAAGCGATTCGACCGGGATGCCCAGTACACCCCGACCGAGGCACTCGGCCTGGCCAAGTCGCTCGCTTCGGCGAAGTTCGACGAGACCATCGAGATGGTGACCCGTCTTGGCGTTGATCCCCGCAAGGCCGATCAGATGGTGCGTGGCACCGTGGCCCTGCCCGCCGGTACCGGAAAGACGCTGCGCATCGCAGTGTTCGCCGCCGGCGACGCTGCCCAGGCTGCTCGTGAGGCAGGCGCCGACATGGTTGGTGCCGACGACCTCTACGCCGAGATCGAGAAGGGCAACATGAACTTCGATCTCGCCATCGCAACCCCCGACCTCATGCCGATGGTCGGCCGCCTCGGTCGAGTGCTCGGCCCCCGTGGCCTCATGCCGAACCCCAAGACCGGAACCGTCACCAACGACGTTGGTCGCGCTGTGTCCGAGTTCAAGGGCGGCAAGGTGGAGTACCGCACCGATCGTTACGGCAACGTGCACGTGCTCATCGGCAAGGCGAGCTTCGCCCCCGAGCAACTGGAGCAGAACTTCCGCGCCGTGCTCGACGAGCTCCAGCGTGCAAAGCCTGCTTCGGCGAAGGGCAAGTACCTGCGCAAGATCGCCGTGGCCTCCACCATGGGCCCCGGCATCAAGGTCGACCTGAACCGCCTGAAGCCTGAGCAGTAAGCCAGCTCACTAGGTAGTTTTTCAGTTCTACAACCGAAACGGTTCTCGCCAGAGACCTCCGGTCCACCTGCCCGCAGCAGGGGACAATGGGACACAGCACGGAGTGTCCCGCCGGACGAGGCGGACTCCAAGAGCACGCAGATCCTCTCTGCTCCTCGTGGTGTTCGCGTAAGCGAGCACCACTGAGTCGAGCGAGAGGAGGTGAATCAATGGAGAATCCCCGACCCGAGAAAGTCGCTACGGTGGCCGAGATCGCTGCAAAGTTCCGCGATTCGGACGCAGCAATCCTCACGGAGTACCG
>CANIBN010000135.1 GCA_947465505.1 Acidimicrobiales bacterium
GCCGGGATGCTGTTCACCACGTCAACCGCGTTCGAGGACGTGCAGCAGATGTCGGTCTCGGCCTTCACCGCAGCCGTGGTGTTCACGTAGCTCACCACTACGGCGCCCGGGTAGGCGGCCTTCCATGCGCGCAACTGGTCTGCGGTGATGGAGTCGGCCAGCGAGCAGCCGGCTGCTGCGTCGGGGATGAGAACGGTCTTGGACGGGCTGAGGATCTTCGCGGTCTCGGCCATGAAGTGCACGCCGCAAAACACGATCACCGAGGCATCCACTGTGGCCGCAACGCGGCTGAGTGCGAGCGAGTCGCCCACGTGATCGGCGATGTCTTGGATCTCGGCCACCTGGTAGTTGTGCGCCAGGATCACGGCGTCGCGTTCCTTGGCGAGCCGGCGGACCTCACTGGTCCACGCAGCGCGCTCGGTGTCGGTCATGGTCGACTCGTCTGCCACGTCGTCAGGCTACGTGCCCGGGCGCGACTCCGTGGAACGGAATACCGCCCCGGTTTGTGGCGCCGCTCAACGAAGGTCCAGCGCCGAGCGGACATCGACCAGTTCGATTCGCTCATCAGCGGCGGCCCGGTTGACGAGAGCGGGGGAATAGCCCGAGCGGCACATCAGGATGACCTTCGGTTCTCCGAGCACCGTCAGCCCGGCGTCCTGCAGCGCCGGGATCTTGTACTTGGCGATGTCGTCAACGACCGACGATGACATCGGCTTGTTCGTCCACTTGCACTCCGCCACCGCAGTGACCCGACCGCCCAGCAACCCGACCGCATCGACTTCCTCGCTGCTCCGCTCCTTGTTCCGGCGGTATGCATTCGCAGCATTGCCCCACCAGCGCCCCCAGTTCACCGCGGTGCCGGACCGATTGACCCGCAGCCAATCAAGTGCCCACTGCTCGAAGACGGGTGCACAATGATCGGCGATGCCGGGCTTGATGGCGGCATCGAACAGGTCAGCAGGTGCCGCCCCACCCTCGAGATCGCCCTGGTGGGGAAAGACGAAGCGGAACCAGAACCTCAGGAATGGATCATCGAGCTGCCAGCGTCCCGCCCGTGAGTCGGGCCCGGCTCCGATCGGCGCGCTCCTCGACACCAGGCGCAGGTCCGTGAGTACCGAGAGATACTTGCTCGCCCGGGAGGCATCGACGCCAGCATGCTGGGCAACCTCGTTCACCTGCTGCGGCCCGCGCGCCAGGCGCTCAAGGACGGCGAAGTACACACGGGGCTCACGGAGCTCCTGCTCGACGACTGCGCGCCCCTCGTCCCGGAGCGGCGCAAAGCGGTCGAGCACCTCGCGGCACACAGCCTCACGGAGCGAGCGCGAGCCGAGCCGAGACAGGTACATCGGCATGCCACCGCTGACGCAGTAGCGCTCAAACCGTGCAACCGGATCCGCCAACCCGGACAGCAGCCCGAACGACTCCCGGTACGTGAGTGGCTGAACCTCGAGACGCTCGAGTCGACCGTGGAGCGGGTTGCGCTTTCCGAACATCGCCTCCATCTGGCCGACCTGAGAGCCGCATACAAGCAGCTTCAACGAAGACCGGTCGCGCTCGTCCTCCATGACTGCTTGCACTTCTGACGAGAGCGCAGCCACTTCATTGGCGGACGATCCCAACAGGTACGGGAACTCGTCGATAACCACGAGGAGTCGCTCGCTGGCTGCGGTCCGGTACAGCACGCGAACGAGGTCACCAATGCTCGAGAGCTGCGGACGCAGGCCGAGAACCGGTTCCATCACGTCCGCAAAGCGAGCGAGTTGGGTGGCGAGCGGAAGTTGGTCGGCCACCAGCACGACCGCAGGCTTTCCGTGTGCGAACCGCCGGAACAGCCACGACTTGCCGACACGTCGCCTGCCGAGCATGGCGAGTGGTTGCCGACTGCTTGACGACCACCAGTCCTCCAGACGAGCCAGTTCGCTCGTCCGATTGACGAACTCGTCCACGCTTGCCCAGGAGAAACCCGGCACGCCCATATCCCTGATTCTACTCATGGCTAGTCTACTTATGAGTAGATTAGATGTTCAGCCTACTTGGGATGGCCGGGTCTTGACCGGCTGGGGTTCTCGCTGACGGACCAGGCCGAACAGCCCGTCGACGATCTCGGCAATGGGTCCGCTGGCGCGGCCCATGCGTTCGGGGGCCGAGCCCTTGATGCGGTTCACCGTGGACTGCCCTCCCTCGTTGGCCACGAGCACCGTGCGACAGCGGAAGCGCTCGCCGGTGTCGAGACGGGTGGCGGTGCCGAGACAGCAGAGCCCCAACGCATCGAACAGCGTGCCCGCCACCGCTGCCGGGCCGTCGAGCAGGGCATAGACATCGCCCTCGGCCAGGAACGTGAAGCGGGCAGCGTCATCGGCATTACGACCGACTCCGTCGGGGTCGAGCACAGTGAGCCCGTACAGGCGGCTGCCGCAGGTCCACCCCGCCGTTTCGTGCAGGCGGACCTCGAGCCACGCCGCCAGATCGTCGAGGGTCTCGAGGTCCCCCGTGTTGCCAGGTTCGGATGAGTTGTTCGCGTCGTTCATGCCCCTACTGGGTGCACGAACCGGCCCGGACGGAAAAGCGTCGCAAGATTTCTCTGCGAGCAAGACGACTGCGGGTAGGCCAGCCGCCACGAGTCAGCCGGCGAGCCTCGTGCTGATGTCGGCAGCGGCCGACACCACGATGCGGCCGAGCAACTTGCCGGGTGCTCGCGTCAGTCGCTCCACCGGACCCGAGACGCTGAGTGCGGCGACGAGCGTGCCCGAGCCGTCGAAGACGGGCGCGCTCACGCTCGCCACACCCTTCTCGCGTTCCTCCACGCTCTCCACCCACGCGGAGCGGCGCGGTGTGTCGGCCGTGAGCACACGGCCGGCCGATCCCCGGTCGAGCGGGAGCAAGGCGCCCTCGGGCACGATCCAGCGCAGTCCGTGTGTGGACTGAAGCGACACCACGCACCGACGGCCCGATCCCTCAAGCACGTACAACTGCACACTCTCGCCGGTGCGATCTCTCAAGGCCTCCATCGCCGAACGCGCCGCTGTCGCTACCGGTAGGCGCTCGGCAGCGGCCTTGCCCAGCCCAACAAGTCCGAGACCCAGTTCGAAACGGCCCTCGCGGTCCCGACGCACCAGTCCGTGCTGCTCGAGCGCAACAGCGAGTCGGTGTGCGGTAGCCCGGGGAAGCCCTACGGCGTGTTGGAGATCGAGCAGGCCGAGCGGACCGCGCTCTTCGAGCGCGCGCAGCACCGAGACCGCCTTGTCCAAGACCCCGACGCCGCTTACACTGTCCATCTGACGGGAATGGTATCCCAGAAAGTGAGACAGCGAACATGACAAGCACGCTGCCCGAGAAAGTGTGGGAGCGCCACGTGGTGCACCGCGCGCCCGGCGAACCCGATCTGCTCTACATCGATCTCCACCTCGTCCACGAGGTCACGAGCCCGCAGGCCTTTGACGGTCTGCGGATCAGCGGCCGCAAGGTGCGCCGCCCCGACCTCACGGTGGCTACCGAGGACCACAACGTCCCCACGGCCGACATCCACCTCCCCATCGCCGACCCGATCTCGGCCCGCCAAGTGGAGGTGATGCGCGAGAACGCGAAGGAGTTCGGCGTCACCCTCTTCCCGATGGGCAACAAGAACCAGGGCATCGTGCACGTCATCGGGCCCGAGCAGGGTCGCACACTGCCCGGCATGACCATCGTGTGCGGCGACAGCCACACCGCAACGCACGGTGCGTTCGGCGCACTCGCCTTCGGCATCGGCACCAGCGAGGTGGAGCACGTGCTCGCCACGCAGACACTGCCGCAGGGCACGCCGAAGTGGATGCACATCAACGTCGACGGCGAACTGCGCAACGGCGCCACCGCCAAGGACGTCATCCTCGCCATCATCGGTCGCATCGGCACGGGCGGCGGCATCGGCCACGTCATCGAGTACGGCGGCTCCGTGATGCGTTCGCTCTCCATGGAGGGCCGCATGACCGTGTGCAACATGTCCATCGAGGCAGGTGCCCGCGCAGGCCTCATCGCACCGGACGACATCACCTTCGCCTACCTCGAGGGCCGCGAGCACGCGCCCAAGGGCAAGGCGTGGGAGCAGGCACTCGACGACTGGCGCACGCTGCGCACCGACGCCGGCGCGAAGTGGGACACCGTGGTTGACATCGACGGCTCGGCACTCATCCCGCACGTCACCTGGGGAACGAACCCCGCGCAGGTCGCCACCATCAACGACGTCGTGCCGTCGCCCGACTCGTTCGCCGACGCCACCCAGCGCGACAACGTTGCCCGTGCACTCGAGTACATGGGTCTCACTGCTGGCCAGCGCATCCGTGACATCGCGGTCGACACCGTGTTCATCGGCTCGTGCACCAACAGCCGCATCGAGGACCTCCGTGCCGCAGCCGCCGTGCTCGAGGGCCGCAAGGTCACTGCGAAGCGTGTGATGGTTGTCCCCGGTTCGCACCGGGTGAAGGAGCAGGCGGAGTCCGAAGGCCTCGACAAGGTCTTCCGCGCCGCCGGAGCGGACTGGCGCGAGCCGGGCTGCTCGATGTGTCTCGCCATGAACCCCGACAAACTCGCCGTGGGCGAGCGCTCGGCCAGCACGAGCAACCGCAACTTCGAGGGGCGCCAGGGCCGCGGTGGCCGCACGCACCTCGTCTCCCCCGCCGTCGCCGCAGCCACCGCAGTGGCCGGCACCTTCTGCACCCCGGAGGACCTCCAGTGAAATCCGTACGAGTCATCACCGGCAGCGGGATGCCGCTGCGCCGTTCCGACGTGGACACCGACCAGATCATCCCGGCCGAGTGGTTGAAGCGTGTGGAGCGCACGGGATTCGAGAAGGGTCTGTTCTCCACGTGGAAGGACGACCGCAACTTCGTGATGAACGACGAGCGCTACGCCGGTTCCTCGGTGCTCGTGGCCGGGCCTGCGTTCGGCGTCGGCTCGTCACGCGAGCACGCGGTGTGGGCCATTCAGCAGGGCGGGTTCGACGCGGTCATCGCGCCAAGCTTCAGCGACATCTTCCGCAACAACTGCACGAAGAACGGCCTCGTGCCGGTCGTGCTCGCCGAGCCGATTGTCGAGAGGATCTGGCAGGCCATCGAGGCCGATCCGAAGACGCCGATCACCGTCGACATGGAGCGTCTCCTCGTCGAGGTGCCGGCCGCTGGCGTGAAGGAGTCGTTCCCCATGGACGCACCCACCCAAGAGCGCTTCCTGCACGGGCTTGACGACATCGGCATCACGATGTCGCACGCTGACGACATCACGGCGTACGAGGCAAAGCGTCCCGCCTGGCTCGCCTGACCACACCTCAACCCCTAAACGTTCTCGGTCCCCAAAACGCTCGTTTTGAGCATTTTGGGGACCGAGAACACCAGGACCAATTCGTTCTCGGTCCCGAAACTCACGGTTTCGTGCGGTTTCGGGACCGAGAACGTTGTTGTTTTTGGGTGCGGTTGACGTCAGCCGACGGCGAGGAACTCCACCCAGTTGCCGTCCGGGTCCTCGACCATGGAGATCGAGGTGTTCGCGCGGATCTCGGTGACAGGGATGCGCACCTTGTAGCCAGCGGCCGCTACAGCGTCGGTGATCTCCTGGATGTTGGAGACCGACATCGTCCAGTAGCGGTAGCCCGTGGCGCCGCCAATGCCACCCTTGGCCGGACGGGCCTCGGGGGTCGGGTCGAACGTGACCAGCTTGATCATCGACGTGCCGCACATGAGGCGCCACATGTGCATACCGCCCGGCATTGGGCCGTCTGCGACAAACGTGAAACCCAGTGTGTCTCGGTAGAACTTCAGCGATGCCTCGATGTCGGTGACGACAATGCCGAGGTCAATGGAATCTTTGGTGAGTTGAACGGCCATGCAGAGGTTCTAGTGCCCCGGGACGCACCCTGCCAAGCGATCGATGCAACACGGAGCTTCCACGCGCGAACCGAGGTGCATCGCCCGCACGCACGGTTCGGTCAATTCGCCGCTGCAGCCGTCACGTCTGGGACGGAGAACGCCCGGATCGGCCGGACGGGGCTCCGCGTGTAGAGGACCGAGGAGTTCTTCCCGGTCGCAGAATCTGTCCGCTGACAGAGGGGGTTACCGGCAAAGTTGACCATGAAGAAGTTCGTTACCTCTTCACCACCCGTGCCGAGGTTGACGTACTGCTTGCCCACCGTCGACGACACATAGTCGACGGCTGCGAAGCCCCCGATGGCGCTGCGGCCCGTGTACTTGCACAACTCGGTCAACTCCCCGCCCGAGGGGAGGTACCAATCCGAGAGGCCACCACCGGCATAG
Organism: Acidimicrobiales bacterium; assembly: GCA_947465505.1. Classification (GTDB taxonomy): domain Bacteria; phylum Actinomycetota; class Acidimicrobiia; order Acidimicrobiales; family Ilumatobacteraceae; genus WLJO01. The sequence goes on from CANIBN010000135.1 coordinate 6,282, forward strand.
GCGGCCGCAAGCGAGACTGCTCCACCTGCCTCCCCGCCGCATGCGGCCGCCTGGATCAACACCTCGGTGTTACGCCGGCCACCACCGATCTCCCACAACGTGTCGCCCGCCTCGCCAGACAGCAACGTCGCTGGCGCGTACGCAGTGCACGGGTAATAGCCGGTACCGCTGCCCCCCTTGTCGGAGGTCTGTTTCGTCACCCCCGCTGCGCCGCAGGAACTGCAGTTGACCAGCGTGCCGCCCCAGTTCTGCGGTGCGACCTCGAGGAACCGGCCCCACGGCTGCTCGCTGCCAGCGTCGTAGAACACCCGACCACCACCCGGGCCCATCGAACCCACCCCACACGGCATCGCAACCGTGCCACTCGGCCACTCGTAACACACCGCCCCCGACACAACCGCGTTCTCGCTAGCACCCGCAACCGCAGCAGTTGTCACCGAAGCATCCGTCGCGCCCGGCGACGCCCCGTCATCACCCGAACCGCACGCCGACACCAACGCCGCCGCCGCAGCCAGCAGCACCAACCGACGATTCACCGAACGACCTCCTGAACACCGGATCGACTTCACGAGAACGCCCGGATCGGCCGAAACGCCCTGTA
>CANIBN010000136.1 GCA_947465505.1 Acidimicrobiales bacterium
CCGCGACCACCGACGGGTCCGCTGCCAGTTCCTCCCAACGCTGCGGACTCACTCGCTGCAGGAACTCGACGGGATTTCCGCTGGTCTCGGCCCACACGTGGGGCTCGAGCCGGGAGAACAGGTCCTGTGTAGGGGCATCCCACGTCCAGTGGAGGTTCGCTGCGATGCGGGCCAGCCCGGCAAGTGGTGCCGGGATGCTCGGTTCGACGAAGAAACGGTGTGCGGCCTGCATCCCACCGAACGGTATCGGCCGATACCGGGTGCCGGTACGCCTCGGACTGCCGCTGTTTCCCTGTTCAGCGAAGTGATTGCTCGTACACGGCAACCGTCGATGCAGCGATGGCATCCCACGAGTAGTGCTCGGCGAGCAACTGGGCCGCGGTGTCGGTGAGCGAGTCGGCGGTGTTGGAGTCCGTGAGTACGAGTTCGATCGATGCAGCGAGTTCCTCGGCCGATCCGGGCTCGAAGAGCAGTCCGGCACCGGTGCCGTCGAGGATCTCCGCCAGTCCACCCGTTCGGGCGACGATCGTTGGTGCTCCCGCTGCCATGGCCTCGAGCGCCACGATGCCGAACGGTTCGTAGAGCGAGGGGATCACCGCACACCCGGCGCGGTGCAGGAGCGTGCGCAGGTCGGTGTCGGGTACGAACCCGGCAAGTTGCACGATGTCGGACACTCCCTCGAGGTCGAGGTGCGACTGCAGATCCGGCAGGTACGAACCCCGACCGGCGATGACACAGCGAATGCCCGGCACCTTCGTGCGCAGGATCGCCATGGCACTGGCGAGCACCTGGAAGCCCTTCTCGTACTGCACGCGTCCCCATGCCAGCACGAGCGGTTCGCGTTGTACTGTCTCGCCGGTTGCGGGCGCCCACAGTTGCGGGTCGACGCCGTTGGGGATGAGATGCAGTTTGTCCATCGGCAGTTCGAAACCGTCAACGACCTCTCGCGCCATGAAACGCGAGCAGCAGATCACCTCTCGCGCCTGATAGGTGAGCCACCACTCGGCCGCGTTGATCGCTGCGGGCATGCCCGGCGGGAGGTGCCCACCGTGACGTCCGCGCTCAGTGGCGTGGATGGTGGCGACGAGCGGCACCCCCCACAGCGTCTTCAGGGTGTCGCCGGCCCAGCCCACCAGCCAGTCGTGTGCGTGCACCACATCGGGTCGCCAGTCGCCGAGCTGCGCGGCCAGTTGCACGAGCTGATGATTGGCCGATGCCATGCGTGCCACGAGGTCGTTATCAGGAATCCACGGCAGGTCCGTGCGGGCACGCAGCACGCGGACGCCGTTGACCGTGGTGTCATCTGCGACGTCGGGATGGTGCAGCGAGAACACCACCACTTCGTGTCCCGATCGCACCATTGCCTGGGCGAGTCCCTCGACGTGGGCAGAGATGCCGCCGATGACGAGCGGCGGGTACTCCCACGAGAGCATGGCGACACGCATAGAGGCTGACGCTAGCGAACTGCCGACCCCGGACCGCCAAACACCCGGTCAGGCACTACCCAGGCTTCGGCAGGCGTGGCACAATACGCGCATGGGCGAGATCGTTCCGTTCACCGACAACTTCGACGACCTCTCGAACATGGAGGGATACCAGTTCGAGTTCCACTGCGAGCGATGTGGCAACGGCTACCGCTCGCCGTACGTCGCTGACATCAAGGAGAAGGGCCGGGGACTGCTGCGCGCCGCCGGTGGTCTGATCGGCGGCAAGCTTGGAGACCTGTCGAACGCCGCTGACTCGATGATGTGGAACCGCGGCACGAACAGCAAGCAGAAGGACGCTGCGCTGCGCGATGCCGTCGAGGCCGTGAAGCCGCACTTCAAGCAGTGCCGAGGCTGCGGCAACTGGGTGTGTATCGACGTGTGCTGGAACCCCGAGATCGGGCAGTGCAGCATGTGCTCGCCTTTCGTGGCCGAGGAGATCTCCAAGGCGCAGGCAGCTGCCCAGATCGAGCAGATCCAGGAGAAGGTGAAGGAGAAGGACTGGACTGCAGACCTCGACATCGAGAACAGGGCGAAGGTGAAGTGCCCGTCTTGCAACGCCACGGTCGACGGCGGCAAGTTCTGCCCCGAGTGCGGCGAGAAACTCGCAAAGACAGCGTTCTGCTCGGAGTGTGGTGCCCAGCAGAAGGACGGCGCCAAGTTCTGTGCGGAGTGCGGTCACAAGATGTGACCACACCTGGGGAGGGCGATCGAGTGAGCGAGCAGGACGCCGGTGCGGGAACCCCGCGGCCCCAACGCGCAGAGCAACAGGGCGTGCCCGTCACGGCCTCAGTGCTCGAGTCCGGTCTCGACATCGACGGCTCCCTAACGGACTGGGTAGACATCGATCGCGTGGTCGAGGGCGACCACCGTGTGCTCCTCGAGCGTGCAGGCGGGTCGAGCATCGAGCTGTCGAAACTGGGTGCCACGCACGATCGTTTCCTGTCCGAGCTGCGCACGGCGCGGCGACGCGCTCGCTATGCGGCGCTCACCATCACCTCCGGCGAGCCGCTGCAGTCCTACCTCGCGAGGACCGAACGCGGTCTCGTCGACGTGCACCTCTTCGACAAGGTGCTCGTCGCCGAACAGCGAGACGGCTCGCCGGTATCGGTGCCGCTCTCGCTCATCGACGATGTTGTGCGCGACGGATACCGCATCACCATTGCGGTCCGGGGTCTCGACCCGCTGGTGCTGTCCGGACTCGGCACAAAGACCGATGAGTTCCTGGCTCGCCTGGCGGCTACCCGAAGGTCGCTCACAGCAGTGACCGCAGCGGCGTATGCCGAGTACGACGGCGCACTCACAGGTCTGGCCGCACCGGATGGATGGGCGCTCACCGCGCGGGAGGCGGGCGCGTTCTGGCCGGCACTGCTCGAGCGGGCGCAGTCGGGTTCCCGGGCGAACGAGGTGCGCGCGCTCGTCGAGCGGTCCGGTGATCGCCTCGCCATCGGCCTCTACACCGACGGCGGATCATCGCTGCTGCCGTTCGTGCTCGCCCCGATCGGTGATCGGGTTGTCGTGGAGGCAACCGATGGGGACGACCGCGCGACGTACGTGTTCGCCGTGTCGGACCGCGAGCGGCTGAACGCGGTGCTGCTGCTCACTAGTTTCCGTCGGGAGGCGCTGTTCCTGCCCGACGATCAGCTCGGACGGTGGGCAGTGGCGGCGCGGGTGTGGCCGGCCGTGCGGGAGGCACGTGGCGCACTCGTTGCGCGAATCGTGCACGACAACCGCTGGGTCGACCACCTCGACGAGATCTGATTTCCGTTTCGGCGGGTTCGTGCACCCAGTAGGGGTATGAACCTCTCGTCTCCAGTCACCTCCAACTCCGTTGGGTTAGGCCGATCGGCCCATTCTTCGCCCGTTCGCTGGCTCTTGTGTGCACGCTCCTCCACGCTGCGGTGCATGACATCCTCAGGAACACCTCGAGTTCGCAGTCAGAAGAACGGTTTGGCGCTGCTCGGCCCGCTGGGCCTGTTTGGCCTGTGCGGTCTGGTCGGTCTCTCGCTCAGCGGTTGCTCCGGCCGTGCGGCGCAGGGTGCGGAGGCAACTACCTCATCGAGCACCATCGCTCGCTCCAGTAGCAGCGCCCCCACCACGGTCTCCCCCACCGCGGGGACGGTCCCTCCTTCCACCGTCCCCGCCCCCACAGTCCCGGTCACTACGTCGACGGCGCTGCCACCTGTCGATGCGGTGGCCGGGCTGCTGGGGATCCAACAGCGTGTGAACGACTGCCTCACGCTTCCTGCCCAGTGCGAGGTGTCCACGATCGCTGTCGAGGGCTCGCAGGCCCACCGCTTGCTCAGCGACCTCGTGCACTACTACCTCTCCAACGCACTCGTGGCCCGCATCATCCCGGCACTCACCTACGTCACCGCTGAGCGCGTGCAACTGTTGAGCCCAACACGTGCCGGGATCACGTTGTGCGAAGTTGACGGCAGTTGGCAGATGGACAGTCGCCGCACGCTGCGCACCGAGGACGACATCGTGTGGAACGACGGGTTGGTGTCACGTCGGGCGAAGCACATGATCGAACTCACGGATGGCGTGTGGCGTCGCGTCGAGATTTCCGAGCTGCAGTTCTGGCCAGGGGAGAACCGGTGTCCGCGCCCGACGGCCGTGTGAGGCGCGCACTTGTCACAGCGGTTGCCCTCGTGGTGTCGGCTGTTCTTGCAGCCGCTGCGGTCATCATTCCTGTGTCGGTGATCGCGCGTGCGAGCACCGGAGGTGGTTCCATCGGTTCGTCGGGCATCTGGGCCGGTGTGTCGTACTACTGGGGCGAGTGGGTGGGCACGAGATCGAACTGCTCGTGGTCTGCGTATCTCGGTTCGTCCGACCTTGCAGGGTTGCCAGGCGGTGCTCCACCTCCACGCACCATTGCTGGCATCAATTACCGCCTGTTCGTTCGTGTGTGTCCCGCAGGCAATCAACTGGTGTGGGTGCCGCAGGTACAGCCACGGCTCATTGACCACTGGAACGCGAGCCTGCTCACGCGCTGGTTGCCCAGACCTGCGCTGCGCATGGCGCCACCTGCGCGCCGGGTTGTGGTGCACGTGAGCACGTGGTTCTGGACCGATGTCACGGTGTGGAAACCGGTGAGCGTGACTGCGTGGATTCCCACACCCGGAGGTCTGCTGTGGGTGACCACTACTGCAGTGCCGACACGGCTCGAGTTCGACCCGGGCGACGGCGGATGGGGGAGTGGGACGGTGTCGTGTGCCGGTCCCGGTGTGCCGTGGCTCGCCGGTTTCGGCGACGGACTGCCCTCCCCACTCGGCTGCGACTACACGTACCGTCACTCGTCGGTGCTTGCTGCGAACCGGTCCACGTTCGCCGCCCGGCTCAGCATCGTGTGGAGCGTGTCGTGGCGCGCATCAACCGGTGCCGGGGGTCCTGCGGGGGAACTGCGTACGACGAGCACGGCGGCCGTCACGGTGAACGAGATCGAGGGCGTCGGGGTGCAATAGGCGATGAATGCGCTGACAATATTCAGATATTCTGATTTCATGAACCACGTATCTGCCACCGAGGCATCCCGGAACTTTTCCGCACTGCTCGACCGCGTGGTGAATCAAGGCGAGCAGTACACGATCGTGCGTCACGGCAGGGTCGTAGCCCAGCTCCTTCCGGCTCCGCCTTTCACCGGAGCGGACCTCAAGGCGCTGTTGCGTGGGCACCGTGGGGACAAGGACTGGCTGCGCGAGATGGGTGAACTGCGGGCAGACACCCTGGACGAGGCGCAGACGTGGCATTGATCCTCGTGGACACCAGCGTGCTCATCGAGTCGCAGCGCGCCGGGGTGGATCTCGAACGGTTCATCGACGATGACGATGCGCCGGCCATCGCAGCGATCACGCTTGCGGAACTGCAGGTTGGGGTGGGGCTTGCCACCGGCCGGAAGCGTGAGCGTCGACAGTTGCTGTTTGACGAGGTGGTTGCCCTGTTTCCCGTGGTGGACTACGACTCGTCAGTCGCAGCAGTGCATGCTCGCCTTCTGGTGGAGACCCGACGCGCCGGACGGCCCCGGAGCAGCCACGATCTGATCATTGCGGCAAGCGCGGTGGCCTCGGGCCGGCTGCTGCTCAGCCTCGATGCCCGGGGCTTTGAGGGCCTCGACGGGGTACAGGTCCGGATACCCGAGCGATAACGTCATCGAACATCCGTTCTTGACGGCGGCCACTGTGCGAACATATGTTCGCGTCCATGGGCTTCAACAACCCGGCGATGCCGTGGAACGAACTCGAGGCAAGGCTGTCCGGTCGCCGACCCGATGGCCGCGCCCCGGGCAGCCCGAGCTGGAACGCAGGTGGCGACGGTCCGGCCTGGAGCCGCAAGCGCCAGCCCTACGAACCCCACCCGGAACTGCTCGACCCCGATCTCACCCCCGGCAGGGGTTTGGCGGCCCCGGTGGTGCCCTATGCAGAACTGCACTGCCACTCGAACTTCTCCTTCCTCGACGGTGCATCGAACCCCGAGGAACTCGTGGAGGAGGCGGTGCGGCTCGGGCTCGAGGCGCTGGCGCTCACCGATCACCATGGCCTCTACGGCGTGGTGCGTTTCGCCGAGGCAGCACGCGCGGTCGGCCTGCCCACGGTGTTCGGCAGCGAGGTCACCCTCGCCGACGGTCTCGACCGGCACCGTCGTCTGGCCCGGGACGAGGCACACACCCTGCAACAGGTCACCCGCGGTGCCACACCACCGGTGCCGCTGCCCGATCCCCACGGCAATCACCTCGTGCTGCTTGCCGACGGACCCGAGGGGTACTCACGGCTGTCACGCGCGCTCAGTCTCGGGCACCTTGCCGGGGAGAAGGGTGCACCACGGTTCTCGCTCGCCGACCTCGCACAGACCGGGGCGGGGCACTGGTGGGTGCTCACCGGGTGCCGCAAGGGCGTGGTGGCCGAGGCGCTGCTCACCGACGGGCCGCGCGCCGCACAGCGCGAGCTCCACACGCTCATCGATGCGTTCGGACGCGACCGTGTGGTGGTGGAGCTCTGGGACCACGGGGACCCGATGGACTCCCACCGAAATGATGCACTTGTCGAACTGGCGGTGCGCGAGGGCCTCATGGTGGTTGCCACCAACAACGTGCACTACGCCACGCCATCGCGGCGCGCACTTGCCACCGCACTTGCAGCGGTGCGATCGCGCCGCAGCCTCGACGATCTCGACCCCTGGCTTCCAGCCGCATCCTTCGCGCACCTGCGATCCGGTTCCGAGCAGGCGCGGCGATTCGCCCGGTATCCGGGTGTGGTGGAGGCTGCTGCAGCGCTCGGTCGTTCGGCAGCATTCGATCTCTCGCTCATCGCACCCCGACTGCCCCCGTACCCCTGCCCGGACGGCATGGACGAGATGCAGTACCTGCGA
>CANIBN010000137.1 GCA_947465505.1 Acidimicrobiales bacterium
CCTATCTCGTCGGGGTCGAATAGGCCGTGACCGGGCTGTCGTTCCGCGACCTGGCCCTCATCGACGTCGAGCGGATCAAGGGAGTCGGGGAGAAGCGCCGGGCGGCGTTGCACGAGGTGGGCATCAACACGGTGCTCGACCTGCTCACCACCTATCCACGGCGGTGGATCGACCGCACGAACGAGGCACGGGTGAGCGATCTCGTCGCCGGCGAGGAAGCCCTGGTGCTCGTGACGGTTCGCGAGGTGGTAGCCAGGAAACTGAAGAACCGTCGCTCCATGGTGACAGCAACAGTTGGTGATGGCAGTGGACGGCTCCACATCGTGTTCTTCAACCAGCCATGGCGCGAGCGTCAGTTGCGCGAGGGCCTCAACGTGGTGCTGTTCGGTAAGCCCGAGAACTATCGCGGCGGCCTGCAGATGTCGAATCCGATCGTCGACCTTGTCGGCGATCGAACGGGTCGCATCGTGCCGATTTACCCGCAGAGCGAGAAGGCCCAGTTGAACACCTGGGAACTAGCAGGCTGGATCGAGAACGCGCTGGCGCGCTGCGAGGAGCGCGGCATTCTCGACCCTGTTCCCGAGTCGATCCTGTCGGAGCATCAACTGATGGGTCGTCACCAAGCGTTCCGCGCGATTCACGAACCGGACACGATGCGGGACAAGGACGTCGCTCGCAGGCGTCTCGCCTTCGACGAACTGCTGCGTGTGCAGTTGGTGCTCGTGATGCGCAAGCGTGCCATGGAGCGCGATGCGATCGGTATTCGCCACCGCCTCGATGGTGGACTGGTCGAGCGGTTCCACGCGAACCTGCCGTACGAACTCACGACTGCGCAGAAACGTGCGATCGACGAGATTGCAGCGGACCTTGCAGCACCGCACGCCATGCACCGTCTGCTACAGGGTGACGTGGGTGCCGGCAAGACTGTCGTGGCGGTGAGCGCGCTGCTTGTCGCTGTTCAGGGTGGTCATCAGGGTGCACTGATGGCGCCAACGGAAGTGCTTGCAGAGCAGCACCATGCTGGCATCAAGCGACTGCTCGATGGCATCGAGGTGGGGGACCCCAGCAACCTGTTCGGCAACCGTCCGCTGCGTGTCGAACTGCTCACGAACAGAGTTACCGGGGCAGAGCGCCGCGAGGTGCTCGCTGGCCTTGCCGACGGATCCGTGGACCTCGTCATCGGCACGCATGCGCTCATCCAGGAGGGTGTGCGCTTCCACCACCTCGGCCTCGTGGTGGTGGACGAGCAACACCGGTTCGGTGTCGAACAGCGGGCGATGCTGCGCTCGAAGGGCGAGGCAGACAACCCAGACGGCACGGTTCCCGACGTGTTGGTGATGACCGCAACTCCGATCCCCCGTACCGCGGCCATGACGGTGTACGGCGACCTCGACGTGAGCGTGCTCGACCAAAAGCCTGCAGGACGTACCGAAATCGTCACCCATTGGGCGAATGGTCCGCTTGACGAGATGGCGGTGTGGTCCGATGTCCGTGACGAGGTGGCGGCCGGCCGTCAGGCCTACGTGGTGTGCCCGCTCATTGACGAGAGCGAGAAGCTTGAAGTGGCCTCCGCCGAGGAGACCTTTGAACGGCTGCGGCTTCAGGAGCTTTCCACTCTGCGTATCGGCCTGCTGCACGGACGCATGGCGTCAGCAGAGAAGGAAGCAACCATGAACGCCTTCCGTCAACACGAACTCGATGTACTCGTGGCCACGACGGTCATCGAGGTTGGTGTGGACGTGCCGAACGCCACGATCATGGTGATCCTCGATGCGGATCGTTTCGGCATCGCTCAGTTGCACCAGTTGCGCGGCCGCGTCGGCCGTGGCTCCCACGCTTCGCGCTGCTGGCTCGTGACTGCAGAGCAGGAGGACACCAACCCGCGCGTAGATGCATTGGTGGCGTCAACGGACGGGTTCGAGCTTGCCGAGGCCGATCTTGAACTCCGCGGCGAGGGGACCATCATGAACACCTCCCAGAAGGGTCGCAGTGACCTGAAGCTTGCGTCATTGCGTAGGGACAAGGAACTGGTGGCGCTCGCCCGCGAGGCGGCGTTCGCAATTGTGGACCCAGACCCGACGCTGCAGAGTCACCCAGAATTGGTGGACGAACTCTCGCTGCTGTTCACGTCCGAAGACGAGGCGTTCCTGTTCAAGGGCTGAGGTGCACCGAGCAGTTTCGGGAACCACTGCGAGACGTAGCGCCGGTTGAGCAACACGACGATGTACGCGAGTACGCCACCCACCAGGCAGTCGAACACGTAGTGCTCCCCGCTGAACACCAGCGTGAAGCCCATGAGCACGGGGTACGCAACGAGAATGGCCCGCAGCCACGGCTTCGCGTTGCGCCAGAAATACATGCTGACCATCACCGTGAAGCCGAAGTGCAGCGATGGGAACGCCGCGACCTCGTTCGCATTTGCAGCGCCCTTCTTCCAGAGGCGGTCTGCAAAGTTGAGGTGCAGGTAGTGCAGCGACCGGGTACCGACACGGTTCACCGGCCCCATGAGGTCCATGGGTGCTGCGAGCCACGGCGGTGCGGTGGGCACGAGCATGTAGAGGATGACGCCGAGCAGCATCATGGTGGACAGCGTGAGCACCCAGCGGAGCCATTCGCGCCGATCGCGCAACCACTGCACGATCGCCACGACGTAGACCACGAAGAAGTGCGACATGTACGTGAGCGCGGTAACTACTTCCCAGCGGGCGCCACGCTCGTTGCCGGAGAGGTACAGGTGGCGCTGCAGCCACTGTGACGGGTTGTTGCCGAAGCCGAGTACCCGATCGATGGAGATCACCCAACGGGCATTGGTGACCGACTGTGCGGGAATGACCGAGGGGAGTCCGGGCACCTGCACCGGTTCGCCCCACCAGTTGTCGACAACGCCGCGAGTGGCCGAGTACAGCCGAATCGCCACGGCCAGACTTCCCCAACCGATGAGTGCGTACACCAACTCGCGTCGATCCCGTCCCAACGACCAGATGGCGCTGGCGAGGCCGAACCAACCGAGGAGGATGATGGGGCTGACGGGCAGGCCCGGGTCGAGCGGAGGGATGCCGGCCGTGAGTTGAACGACCACGAGTGCTCCGTACAGAACGAAGCAGGCCCGCCGGAGTGTCCGCCACTGGACTGGTGAGAGTCGGCTCGAAACGACTGCGGTTTCGCTGGCGGTCTGGTCGGACATCGGTGTTCCACCCTAGTGGCGCCCTCCTCGCCGCCCCGTTCACCTGTCGTGGCAAGTCGGTACCCCGATGCGAGACTGTGTCCGTGAGAACAGCGCCCCGCACATCGATCATTTCTCTCGCCGTTGCAGGAGCAGTGGCCTCGTTGCTGCTCGCTGGCTGCGAATCGTCGAAGAGCTCGGCGCCGTCGTCGACGACGGCCACCACCGTTGCAGACGGTGTGGCCGTGATGCCGGTGGACACCATCGCATCAGGGATGTCCGACTCGGTGCCGTCGGGCCCGCCCGAGGGTACGAAGCAGTTCGCCGGCCTGAAGCAGGATCACACCCCCGATCCGGTCACCTACGACCAGGTGCCGCCCGTCGGCGGTCCACACAATCCGCGCTGGCAGGCGTGCGGCTACTACGACGCCCCGATCGCGAACGAGCGCGGTGTCCATTCGATGGAACACGGTGCGGTGTGGATCACCTACTCACCCGAACTCGCAGCCGACCAGGTAGCAGCGCTGCGAGCGCTCACCGACGGACGTTCGCACGTACTGGTGTCGCCGTTCCCCGGCCTACCGTCGCCCGTGGTGGCCTCCGCATGGGGTGAACAGTTGAGCCTCGAGTCGGCTGCCGATCCCCGTCTGGCGGCGTTCGTTGCCTACTTCGAGCAGGGTCCGCAGACCCCGGAGCCGGGCGCTACCTGTTCCTGAGCACTGCGGGTCCGTCGGCCCGGTTCGAAAGTCGACAGCGTCAGGCCTCTGCCTCGTCCCAGTCGTCGGGTAGCACGAGATCCCAGCGGTCGCGGCAGTCCTCGCACCGATAGGTGACGAGGTCGCCCGGTAGCCAAACGCCGTCCTCCCTCGCTTGGGTGAGCAGGTGGCACCGCCCGCCGCAGTCCACGCAGGTGATGATCTCCTCGGGGGCAGGCACCACAGCATCCTGCCAGACGTATCCTCGTTCGCCATGCGCGTCGTTGCCGGAGAACTGGGTGGGCGTCGACTCGTTGCGCCGCCGGGAAACGACACGCGGCCCACATCTGACAAGGTGCGCCAGGCGATCTTCAATGCTCTCGACAGCGCCGGCCTGCTGGACGGCGCCCTGGTGGTCGACCTCTTCGCCGGTTCGGGCGCCCTCGGCATCGAGGCGCTGTCCCGTGGTGCCGAATCCTGCGTCTTTGTCGAGCGAGATCGGGCGGCGGTAGCCGCTCTGCGCTCGAACCTTTCGTCGCTGGGTCTCGAGAAGCGTTCGCGGGTCGTCGTTGGCGACGCCTCGACCTACGGTGCGACACTCGGCTCCGTGGACCTCGTCCTCGCCGACCCTCCCTACCGGTTCGACAGTTGGGAAGCGATGCTCGCCGGCCTGGCCGCAGACGATGTCATTGCCGAGAGCGATCGGGAAATCCCTGCTCCGCAGGGTTGGGAAAGCGTTCGGGCCCGCCGATACGGACGGACCTTCATCACTTGGCTGCACCGGGTAGCGTGACGCGAATGCCGGTAGCCCTGTACCCCGGGAGTTTCGACCCGATCCACCTCGGCCATCTCGACGTGATCGAGCAGGCTCTCGAGTTGTTCGGTTCCGTGGTGGTCGTCACCATGCACAATCCGGCCAAGCCTTCGGGCGCGTTCAGCCTCGCTGAGCGCCAGCAGATGATTGCCGAATCCCTGCAGGGATGGAGCAACGTCCGAGTGGAGTCCCACCCCGGTCTCGCCATCGACGCCGCCTCGCAGTTCGGTGCCGATGTCATCGTGAAGGGCCTGCGCAGCGCCACCGATTTCGACGTCGAGCAGCAGATGGCGCTCACGAACCATCGGGTCGGGGGTGTGCGCACCGTATTCGTGCCGGCATCCCCCGAACTCTCCTTCATTTCGTCGCGATACATCCGCGAAATCGCCCTGTACGGACACGACCTCTCCTCGCTCGTACCGGGCCCGGTGGCATCCAGACTTTCCACATTGAGCGCACAGAGGGCCAACCCATGACCTACGACGACGGTTACGACGAAGGCTACGACGAGGATTTCGAGGACGACGGGTTCGTCGAACCACGACAGGACCGAGGACCGGCAAACGACTCCGAGACCCTCCTGCGCAGGGTGATCGAGGTCATCGCCACTGCGCCCACGTTCCCCCTCTCGTCCACCCCGCGTATCGACCGAGACGAGATCATCCAGTTACTCGAAGAGGCGCTCGACCGTCTTCCCGAGGATCTGCGCACCGCTCGCTGGATGCTGCGCGAACGCCAGGAGTTCCTCACCAAGACACGGCGTGAGGCCGACGAGATCCTCGAAGCCGGCCGTCAGCAGGCCGAGCGCATGGTGCAGCGCACCGAGGTGGTCCGTGCCGCCGAGAACCGGGCCCGACAGGTCATGGATGCCGCCGAGACCGATGCCCGTCGCAAGCGGAACGAGACCGAGGACTTCATCGACCAGCGCCTCGCAAGTTTTGAGATCGTGCTCGACAAACTGAGCCGAACGGTGGCCGCCGGCCGCAATCGACTCGGGATGGGTACACGGGAGATTCCCGTGGTGGCCGTGCCCGACGAGGACCACAGCAAGGGCTTCTTCGACCAGGACCGCGGGTGAGTTCACTCGTCCTCAACGTCGCTGACCTGCTCCGCAAGCCCGGCACGGAGCGCCCGGTCCGTCTCGAGTCCTCGATCGAGGAACTGGGGATCTCCGAGGATCGCCTGCCGCCGGGGCCCGTGGTGGTCGATGCCCGTCTCGACGTGCTGAGCGACGGGATCGTGATCAGCGGGTCGGTGCACGCCACCTGGAAGGGGGAGTGCCGCCGCTGCCTGTCGGTAGTGGGCGGCCCACTCGAGGTGCCCGTTCAGGAGATGTACCAGAACCGGGTCACCAACCCCGACGCTTTCGCCCTCGAACACGACCATCTCGACCTCCGGCCGATGGTCCGAGAGGCGCTCCTGCTCGACACCCCGGTGGCTCCGCTGTGCCGGGAGGACTGTGCCGGCTTCTGCCCGGTGTGCGGCAATGACCGCAATGAGCAGGCCTGTTCCTGCGCCACCGAGGTCCGTGACGAACGTTGGGCGGCTCTCGACGCGCTCCGGGACGAATCCCGATAACCTTTCAGGGCCATTACGAGGGAGTTCGTCGTGCCCGTTCCCAAGAAGAAGAAGTCCAAGTCGAAGTCGCGTAGCAACCGGGCTGGTGCCTGGAAGCTCGGCGCACCTGCACGCAGCCTGTGTCAGCGCTGCGGCAACGCCCGACTGCCGCACACGGTGTGCCCGTCGTGCGGGTTCTACCGCGACCGCGTCGTCATTAACGTCGAGTAGTCGCTTCTGCCATGCTGCCGATTGCCCTCGACGCGCTCGGGGGCGACCGCGCGCCTAGTGAGATTCTCGCCGGAGCCCATCTCGCCGCGGCGGAGGGCATCCCCGTCATACTCGTCGGCCCCACGGGCCTCGAGGGATGTGGCGACCTTGCGCTCATCGAGGCCAACGAGTTCATCGACATGGACGAGGACGCAGCCTCCGTCCGGAACAAGAAGGACTCCACGCTCGTGCGCGCCGCCGAGGCGGCCCGTGACGGCAAGGCCTCGGCCATGGTGTCGGCGGGCAACACCGGCGCCACGATGGCGGCAGCACTGTTGCGCATGGGGCGCATGCGGGGCGTCAAGCGACCCGCCA
>CANIBN010000138.1 GCA_947465505.1 Acidimicrobiales bacterium
GCCCACGACCACCTCTCCCGCCTGCACGTCGACATCGAGTACGAAGCGGCGGGATGGGGCACCAGCAAGCGTGAGGCCGCGTCGCTGTCCGATGGTGACGAGTTCGACAGCGTCGACGGCGCCGACGTCGTTCCCCTCACGGTCGCGGACGCGCGCCGGACGGAACTCGATGCGGTCGCCGAGGAATGTCCTGCGGCCGCCGTCGGAGGTGATGAAGCACACGTCCTGGCTGTCGGGCTTCGAGGCCGTTCGGAGGCCTATGGATGACGCCATCTCCCGCACTCGCGCCTTGGTGATGTCGCCTACCGGGAACATGACGCGGGACATCGCGTGCTGATCCAGCATGTGCACCACATAGCTCTGATCCTTGTCGGCGTCTGCGCCACGACACAGGCGCCACGAGCCATCACGCTGTTCGATACGGGCGTGGTGACCGGTGGCCACCGCCTCGAAACCGAGCGTGTCTGCACGCTCGAGCAATGCGCTGAACTTGAGGTGACGGTTGCACTCGATGCATGGGTTCGGCGTAACACCGGTTGCGTGAGCCTCCACGTACGGGTTGACCACGTGCTGGTTGAAGCCGTCACCGAAGTTGAAGACGTGGTGGTCAACGCCAAGTTGTTGCGCCACCCGACGGGCATCGTCGACATCCGACACCGAGCAGCACCCGGTATCGCTGCTGCCGCCCCACAACTTCATGGTGACGCCAACTACGTCGTGCCCCTGCTCGAGAAGCAACGCTCCGGCAACCGACGAGTCGACACCGCCGCTCATGGCAAGCAACACCCTCACGATGCACCTCGGACCGTGATGCCACGATCGCGAATGCGATGCACGGCTGCGGGAAGCACCTCGAGCGCGAGGTCGATATCGGCATCGGTGGAGGTGTAGCCAAGTGTGAGCCGAATGGCACCTGCTGCGTGCGAGCGCGGCACGCCCATGGCGGCCAGCACGTGTGACGGCTCCATCGCCCCACTTGCGCAGGCCGACGCCGCTGACGCGCACACACCGCCCTGATCGGCGAGGAACAGCAGTGATTCGCTGTCGACCCCTTCGAAACACACGTGCGCCGACCCTGCAACCTTGTCCTGGCGCGGCACGGTCTCGAGCGTCCCGGGAACTCGAGCGATGAGCCCGTCTACGAGTCGGTTGCGGAGGCCCTCGATACGGGCGACCTCGTCGACCCGGCGTTCATCGGCAATGCGCAGCGCGGTGGCGAGCGCCACGATGCCTGCGACGTTGTGCGTGCCGCTGCGCCGCTCGTGCTCCTGACCACCGCCGAGGAGCATCGGCTCGAGCGTGATTCCGGAGCGCACCATGAGCACGCCGACACCCTTGGGTCCGCCGAACTTGTGGGCGGACAGCGAGAGCAGGTCCGTGTGGGCTGCGACGCTGCGGAGGTCGAGCCACGTGGCCGCCTGGATGGCATCAGAGTGAAGCAGTGCTCTTGGTGCATGACGTCGGACGAGCGTGGAGACCGCTGCGAGGTTGCTCACGGCACCCACCTCGTTGTTCACCGCCATCACCGACACGACCGTGGTGGTGTCGTCGAGCGCCTCGGCAAGCGCGTCGAGATCGATGCGCCCGCTCGTGTCCACCCCCACCACGCGTCCACCCTCGTGCTCGACAACGTGCAGCACTGCATGGTGCTCCACTGACGAGCACACGGCGGCGCCTCCGCGGACACGAAGGGCGCCCAGGATGGCCAGACTGTCGGCCTCCGTGCCGCATCCGGTGAACACCACCTCGGACGGCTTGCAGCCGAGCGATTCGGCCACCACGTCACGTGCTTCGTCCACCGCACGGCGGGCATCGCGGGCTACCCGATGGGATCCGGAGGGGTTCCCGAACCGCTCGCCGTAGAACGGCAGCATCGCCTCGAGGGCCTCGGCGCGCATGGGCGTCGTAGCCGCATGGTCGAGGTAGGCGAGCGGTGCAGGATTCATCACTGCGAGGGTACCGAAGCCAGCGCGTTTCCTCAGGGCGCCCGTTCGGTGGTTCACTGCAGGGCGTGCGCGGCTACGACGAGTCCAGCTACGGCGACGGCATGGCCGAGGTATACGACGACTGGTACGCCTCGCCCCCCGACACACTCGCCTGCGTGGGGCGCCTTGCCTCACTGGCAGCAGGTGGCCGTGTGCTCGAACTCGGAGCAGGAACGGGACGACTGGCCATCCCTCTCGCCGCGCTCGGCCTCGAAGTCCACGCACTCGATGGATCGGCAGAGATGCTCGACCGCCTCGCCACCAAGCCCGGCGGCGACCGAGTGTCACCCCACGTCGTCGACATGGCCGGAACGCTGCCCCGCGGCCCGTTCTCGCTCGTGTTCGTCGCCGTAAACACCTTCTTCGGAGTAGTCGGTACTGACGCGCAGCACTCCACCATGCGCAACGTCGCTGCTCGACTGGCTCCCGGAGGGTGCTTCGTGATCGAGGCCTTTGTCCCGGATGCCTCGCACGAGGGCGATCGCGTGGAAGTACGAGACCTCGCCGTCGACCGGGTGGTGCTCTCGATCAGTCGCACCGACTCCGGAACGCAGCGGGCAATGGGACAGTTCGTCGAGTTGCGCGACGGCCAGCCGGTTCGTCTTCGACCGTGGGCGATCCAGTGGGCCACCACGGACCAACTCGACGCCATGGCGGCCGACGCCGGGTTGCGGCTCGAAACGCGTTGGGCTGACTGGCAGGGCTCGGAGTACGGACCCGACAGCGTGAACCATGTCACCGTGTACCGGGCGAACTCCTGACGACCTGCACAGACATTGTCGCCAGAGGTCGTAAGGTTGGCTCTGGTGTCACAACTTCGCCTGAACCCCCTCACCGGACGATGGGTAACCATCGTCGCTGACCGCGCCGAGCGGCCCTCTGACTTCGCCCCCCGGCTAGCCCAGGTGGAGAGCGAACCCGATCGCCCCTGCCCCTTCTGCCCGGGTCACGAGGAGGACTCTCCCCCCGCTCTCGAAACGGTGAGTGACAGCGGCGAGTGGCAGATCCGCGTGGTGCCGAATCGATATCCCGCCTTCTCCGGCGACGAGCCGTTTTCCGTACGCACACTCGGGCCGGTGCACACACAGGCCGAGGCAAGCGGCATCCACGAGGTGTTCGTTTACGCACGCGATCACGACGCCACACTCGCGACCCTCGATGACGAGCAGATCGCCACGGTCATGAACGTGCTGCGCCGTCGCATGCTCGAACACGCCGCAACACCCGGCATTCGCTACACGCAGGCCATCGTGAATCACGGGCGCGAGTCGGGTGCATCACTCGCCCACCCGCACGGTCAGTTGCTCGGCATGCCGTTCGTGCCCGGAGAACTGCTCGACGAGGAGCGTGCGTTCGGGCGTTTCCATGGCGGCTGCATCCTCTGCGCAACCGTCGAGGCAGAGATCGTCGACGGAAGCCGCACGGTGCTCGCCGACGATGACTGCTTGGTGCTCTCGCCCTACTGGGCCGGCTCGCCGTACGAGTTGCTCATCGTTCCCCGTCAGCACCAGGTACATATCCAGGACGAGGAACCGGCAACGCTGGCTGCAATCGGTCGCAACCTGCGCGACGCCATCCGCATCCTCAATGCGAGGCTCGGCGACGTTGCGTTCAACCTGGTGGTTCACACTGCCCCCCACCAGCACAACGGCCCGTACCACTGGCACATCCACATCTGGCCCAAGCTCGTCACGGTGGCCGGGTTCGAGCGTGGAACCGGTGTGATGATCAACATCGTGCCGCCCGAGGATGCTGCGCGCGATCTCCGTGCCACGGCGTCGGCGCTCGTCTAGACGAGCCGATCGCCGGTAACGGCTAGTGCCGCCGGCCCGTCACGGCGTCAACCGATAGTCCCAGCGCATCACCGAGGCTTGCCAGCGACCGGTCAACATCACGACCTCGTCCCAGTAAGGCGTCGTACACCGTCTGCTGGGCCACGACGAACAGATGCTGCTCACCGGCGCGGCGCGTCAACTCGATCACCTCGATTGCCTGCGAGGCATGAACCGACGAACCCGCGGCTGCCCGCACGGCAAGATCGGCTACCAGCGCAACTGACGTACCCATGGTGTCCCATCGGCGCAGGTCGACGGAGGCGGAAGTCGCCTCGCCCTCACCTCGCTCGCGTGTAGCCCACTCCCACACGGCGCGCCCGCTCGTGATCCCGGTCGGCCCGGCCGCCGGCGCAGCGAGCACACCGGGAGCGTCGAGACATCCGAGCGCAGTATTGAGCGGGGCGTGCTCGCCCAGCGACGCGAGCAACTCGATCGATCGTGCGGCCTCCTGGAGCACGATCGCTGCCTCGGGGCGCAGCAGGTCTGCAAAGAACCACGCGCAACTGGTGAACGAGGCGAGCGTTGCCTCCTGGCTCGCGAGCAGGATTGCTGCTTCGTCGACAGATGCGAGCGGCCGGACGTGCTGGGCTGCGAACGACTCCCAGCGACCGCGGTCCGCGAGCACCTCGCCGTAGGCGTCGCGGGCCAGCCACGCGTCATGGAACACCTCAGCTCCGCGCCTCGCAAACACGTCGTGGGCGTGGTCACGCAGGATGTCGAGCAGTGCTCGCAAGGGGGCGCGCCATCGCTGGTGCGATCCCGATGAGCCATCGGTCGAGCACGAACAATCCGATCGCCAGCGCTCGTAACCGTGTGCACACGACCACGCGCTCGGTAGCACCGATCCCACGTCGGTGATGCCAACGCCCTGCATCAGTTCGGGAATGCCACCTGCGTGCATCATCCGCTCTGCGGCTACCTCGAAGAGCAGGTGCCCAACAGCGCGCTCGGAAAATCGATGGTGATGGCCGAACGTCTCGAGGTCGGTGGCGGCCACTGTGAGTCCCGTTCCCGCCGACGTAGCCAATTGATCGGCAAGGGCATCGGCGGAACCTAATGCCGAGCCGAACGCCAGCGCATGACTGGTCGGCCCGTCGTAGACGACAAGCGTCACCTGACTGCTCGCCGAGCGCCCAAGGTTTCCGGCATGAGGCTGTTTGGCCACTTGGTGAGGCGCAACGATCGTGAAGCCGACACCGAGAGTGTCGAGCATGCTGAGCACCGACTCGTCGACTGCCGTCTCGGGGAGCCACATGCCCTCGGGTTCCCGCCCAAAGCGATGCCGGAAATCGGCCATGCCCCATCGCAGTTCTGTCAATGCATCACGCGCAGGGGCGAGCGGAAGAATGATGTGGTGGTACGGATGAGCGACCGCGGTTCGTCCCCGTGCGTCGCCGGCCACCATGCGATCGTGCACCACCGGGGCGTGACGCTCGAGCCAGTGCGCCAGCGTGGGGCCGAGGTCGAAGCTCATCCGTTCGAAGAGGTTCACGATGGCAGTGACCCTGCCTGACGAATCGTGCAGTCGAGTTGCGGTGCACGGTGCGTAGCACTCCGCGGTGATGCGCTCGTTCCAGTCCCGAAACGGCGTGGCGCCTGCCTCCACCGGCACGATGCCGGTGCGCGGATTGGCACGCGGCGGTTGATAGGCATGCCCGTGCAGGGCGAGTCGCAACGACATCGTGCTACCCGTTCCTCCTCGACGAGGCGAGCCACACCACGCCGAGGGGCGGCAGGTCCACCACCGCGCTGTGTGATTGCCCCTGCCAAGAACCGTCGGTGCCGAGCGAGACGCCCGATGACGTGCGGTATCCGCTGCCACCCCACGATCCCGAATCGCTGTCGAGCACGACGTCCCACGGTCCCGCCCACGGCACACCCACGCGGTAGCCGGGTCGCGGCACCGGTGTGAGGTTGGCGATGCAGGCAATCGCACGCTCACCGTTGGCGCCCCAGCGCAGGAACGCGTACACGGAATGTTCCTCGTCGTCTGCATCCAGCCACTGGAATCCGGTCGGTTCCTGATCGCGTTCCCAGAGCGCCGGAAAGGCGTCGGATACCCGGTTCAACTCTCGGACGAACTCGAACACCCCTCGATGCGCGTCCCACTGAAGGAGATCCCACGGCAGCGAGGTGTCGGCATTCCACTCGGTGAACGGTGCGAGTTCGCTCCCCATGAAGAGCAGCGGTGCTCCGGGGTGCGCCCACATCCACGCATACAGCGACCGCAGGTTCGCAAAGCGTTGCCACTCGTCGCCGGCCATCTTGCCGAGCAGTGACCCCTTGCCGTGCACCACCTCGTCGTGGCTGAGTGGCAGCACGAAATGCTCAGTCCAGGCATACACCAGGCCGAAGGTGAGGTCGTGGTGGTGCCACCTCCGGTGGATCGGGTCCTTCCCGAAGTAGTCGAGCGTGTCGTGCATCCAACCCATGTTCCACTTGTGGCTGAAGCCCAGGCCCCCACGGTCGGTCCCGTGTGTCACTCCGGGCCACGCAGTGGACTCCTCGGCAATGACGAGCGTTCCGGGATGGATCTCTGCGCACGCAGTGTTCACCTCGCGCAGCATCTCGATTGCCTCGAGGTGTTCTCGCCCTCCGTGCTTGTTGGGCACCCACTCACCCTCGTTGCGCGAGTAGTCGAGGTAGAGCATCGATGCAACTGCGTCTACGCGCAAACCGTCGATGTGGAACTCCTCGAGCCAATAGAGCGCGTTCGCTACGAGGAAGTTGCGCACCTCGTTCCGCCCGTAGTTGAACACATGCGTTCCCCAATCAGGGTGTTCGCCACGGCGCGGGTCCTCGTGCTCGTAGAGCGCAGTGCCGTCGAAACGGGCAAGGCTCCAGTCGTCCTTGGGGAAGTGTGCCGGCACCCAGTCGAGGATCACCCCGATGTTGCGACGGTGCAGGATGTCGATCATCTGGCGGAGTTCGTCGGGAGTGCCGAATCGCGCTGTGGGCGCGTA
>CANIBN010000139.1 GCA_947465505.1 Acidimicrobiales bacterium
CTGGTGCTCGACGAACCGTTCGCCGACCCCATGAACACCAACATCTGCTTCGGCGGGCCCGACCTGCGCACTGCCTACATCACGCTGTCCGCAAGCGGCCGGGTGGTGGCCGTCGACTGGCCGCGCCCCGGACTCGCACTCAACTACTGACCTTCTTCTGCGCCGGACGGCTTCGCGCTGTGCGGGCGGCAAGATCGAGACCGAACGAACGTCGTGTGAGCTTGCGAGGCACGGGTGAGTGCGGCTCGGTGCTTGCATCAGCCCGCACCGAACGACGACGGCACGCTGAGCACGGCGCCCGGGCATTGCTGCCCGGGCGCCGTGTCGTGTGAGTAGCGCTACGGGAGCGGCGTGATCAGCTGAGGCGCTCGATGATCATGGACATACCCATGCCACCGCCGACACACATCGTCTCCATGCCAATCGACTTGTTCTCGAACTGCAGTCCGTTGATGAGCGTTGCCATGATGCGGGCGCCGGTCATGCCGAAGGGGTGACCAAGAGCAATCGCACCGCCGTGCACGTTCAGCTTTTCCATGGGAATGCCGAGGTGCTTGGCCGAGGGAAGCACCTGCGCAGCGAAGGCCTCGTTGATCTCGACGAGATCGATGTCGTCAATGGTCATGCCTGCACGCTTGAGCGCCTGGCGGCATGCCTCAATCGGGCCGAGACCCATGATCTCTGGGTTGAGTGCGCTGACGCCGGTGGCGACGACGCGGGCGAGCGGCGTGATCCCCAGCTGCTTGGCCTTCGTGTCACTCATGACGATGACGGCAGCGGCGCCGTCGTTGAGCGGGCAGGCGTTGCCGGCCGTGATCTGCCCATCGGGGCGGAACGCCGGCTTGAGACCTGCAAGTGCCTCGATCGTGGTGCCCGCACGCGGGCCATCGTCACGGCTGACCACCGTGCCGTCGGGCATGGTGACCGGGCTGATCTCGCGCTCGAAGAAACCGTTCTCGATGTGTGCAACGGCGAGCTGCTGCGAACGAGCCGCAAAGGCATCCATCTCCTCGCGCGTGACGCCTTCCTGCTCGCGCACGTTCTCGGCGGTCTGGCCCATGGCGATGTAGATGTCGGGAAGTCCCGGCGCTGCCGACCACGAGGGCTGTCCACCAGAGCTGCGGAGCGCGGTGCGCGAACCGGCCTGCGCGTAGCGCGGGTTCTGCGGTGCCGTGTCTGCAGCGCCGTACTGGTAGCGGCTCACGCACTCGACGCCGGCAGAGATGAAGCAATCGCCCTCGCCAGCCTTGATGGCATGTGCTGCCATGCGGATCGTCTGGAGCGACGACGAGCAGTAACGGTTGATGGTGACGCCCGGTGCGTCAATGCCTGCGAGCAGCGCCGAGAGGCGTGCAACGTTGCTGCCCTGCTCGCCGGCGGGCTGACCGGCACCCATCATGACGTCCTCGATGTCGCTGCCCTTCAACTGCGGCACCTTGGCCATCACCGCGCTGAGCATCTGGGCGGCGAGGTCGTCGGCACGGATACCGGCGAGCGTTCCCTTGTTGGCACGGCCGATGGGGCTGCGGGCGGTAGCGACGATGACTGCTTCGGGCATTGGGACTCCTGTGGTGTTAGCGGGTGTCGATGACTTGGAATGCTTCGGCAGCGCGACCCGGCCCGAGGCCGAACTGCTCTGCGTTCATGGCGCCCCATGCTCGCACCCGCGTCTCCATCTGTGCTGGATCTGGGTGCTGGCTCTGGTGGCAGAGCAGGGCGGCGATCTTGCGCTCGACCTGGTCGGTGATGTCGACGGGGTGATGGGGCTTGGGGCCACCCATCATCCAGACGTCCTGAACGGACCACGCCTCGAGACCTTCTTGCTCGACCAGTTCGGTGAAGGTGAAGGGGTTGCGGGCGTCGGGGTATACGGCGCACAGGGTGGCCTCACCTGCCGCCAGGTGGTCCGGATGGCTGGCGTAAATACGCGCAAAGTTTCGCTCGGGACACTGGCAGATCACCCGCTGGGGTCGGACCTGCCGGATGACCCGGGAGATGTCGCGGCGCAGCTCGAGGGTGGGCAAGAGGCGTCCGTCGGGATAGCCGAGGAACCGGAGATCGGTGACACCAACCTGTCGGGCGGCCTCCGCCTGCTCCGAGCGCCGGATTCCGGCAATAGCACTCCGGGGAATCTCGGGGTCGAATCCGCCAGCGTCCCCATCGGTGACGAGGCAGTAGACCACCTCGATGCCCTTGTCGGTCCAGTGCGCGATGGTCCCCGCAGCGCCGAAGTCGACGTCGTCCGGGTGGGCCATGACGGCGAGGACGCGTTCGACACGAACCCCCGACGCCGAGTATTCGTGCAGGTGCTCGGCAGCGTCGTCGGTTGGTTGCCCACTCACAGGGGGACACGGTAGCGGCCTAACATCGGCCCATGACCACCGGGCCGATGGAACTGTTCGACGTACCCCTCGACGAGATCAACCTCTCGTCGCCAGAATTCTGGACCAAGCCGAGGGACTACCGGGAGAGCGCCTTTCGAACACTGCGCACGAAGTCCCCCGTGCACTTCTTCGAGGAGGTCGAGTTCCCGCCCTTCCCGCTCGGACCGGGCTACTACGCCCTCACCGGATACGAAGATGTGTGGCATGTGAGCCGCAACCCCAGCCTGTTCTGCAGCGGCAACGGCTCGAACATCGCAGACCTCCCTGTCGAGATCAACGAGTTCTTCGGCTCGATGATCAACATGGACGATCCGAAGCACTTCCGACTCCGTTCGATCGTGTCGAAGGGCTTCACACCGAAACAGATCGCCCGTGTCGAGGACTACGTACGAGATATCGCCACGAAGTTGGTCGACGAACTCATTGCGAACCACCCAGATCGCTCGTGTGATCTTGTGCAGGAGGTTGCCGCTCCGCTCCCCCTTCGGATCATCTGCGAGATGATGGGGATCCCCGCGGAGGACGAGAAGCAGATCTTCGCGTGGACCAATACCATCCTCGGCGGAGGCGACCCCGAGTACGGCGGCACCTTCGACAAGTTGATGGCCGATTCACTCGCCATGTTCCAGTACGCGAACGCGCTCGGCGAGAGTCGTCTCGCCGACCCGAAGGACGACCTCACGAGCGCCCTCATGCACGCAGAGGTCGACGGCGAGCGACTGAGTCCTGCAGAGTTCGGAAGTTTTTTCATCCTGCTCGTAGTGGCGGGCAACGAGACCACACGGAACGCCATCAGTCACGGCGTCCGTCTGCTCACACACAATCCCGATCAGCGCGACCTCTGGTTCTCCGACTTCGACAAGCACTCGCGTGGTGCAGTTGACGAAATCGTCCGCTACGCGTCGCCCGTTATCCATTTCCGTCGCACGGCCACCGAGGACACCGTGGTCGGCGGCGTGAAGATGCCCAAGGGCACCAAGGTCGTGATGTTCTACGCATCGGCGAACTTTGACGACACGGTGTTCACTGATCCGTACCGCTTCGACATCACCCGAGACCCCACCAAGCAGGTCGGCTTCGGAGCAGGCGGCCCGCACTTCTGCCTCGGCGCAAACCTTGCGCGTCGCGAGATCACCGTGATGTTCGACGAGATCCGGCGCCGCCTGCCGAACTTGCACGTCACCAGCGATCCATCATGGCTTCAGAGTTCATTCATCAACGGGATCAAGCACATTCAGTGCGCATGGTGATTGACTGAATCACGCATGAGAATCATGGTCACCAACGACGACGGCATCGACTCTGTCGGTCTGCACAGGCTCGCACTCGCCATCCGACACCTTGGTGAGGTGATCGTTGTTGCCCCAGACACGGAGTACAGCGGTGCGGGTTGCGCGGTCGGGGCGTTCAACAAGCTGAACCCCGAGGTGCACCGTGTCCGTCTCGACGGAATCGATGAGGCATGGACCGTTTCCGGTCCGCCCGCATTGTGTGTGATCTTCGCCCGGGCAGGGATCTTCGAGAAGGAGTTCGACCTGGTCGTGTCCGGCATCAACCCTGGCGCCAACGTCGGCCGCGCCGTCTACCACTCGGGAACCGTGGGAGCGTGTATCACCGCGCGCAACTCCGGCATCACCGGTATCGCCGTGAGCCAGGACGCCGCCTTCGGCAGTTTCAACGGTCAGGCATGGGACGAGATGCTCCTCGGCATGAAGTGGGACACCGCAGCACACGTGGCTGCACAGGCCGTCGAGGCAATCGTGAAGAACCCGCCCAGCACGCCGCAGGTGCTCAACATCAACGTGCCAAACGCGAACGTCGAGGACCTGAAGGGCTGGCGCCGCACCGAGATGGCCAACCAGTCGGGTCGCACCTCGTCGCAGGTCGGGCTCGTCCCGAAGATTGGCCACGAGAACGCATTCAACGTGCAGATGGACTGGGGACAGCCGATCGAGCTTCCCGAGCACACCGACATCGGTGCAGTGCAACGGGGCTTCGTGTCGGTCACCTGGCTGAGCGCCATCAGCCCGGTAGACCCGGGCGTCGACAACCACGCCGAACACGCCATCGACCGACTGTTCCGCAGCTAGTTCTTCTTTTCACCCGCTTCGACGTCGGCGACGACAGCGAAGTGATCGCTCGGATAGATGCCGTCAACCGGCTTGTCGCCAGCGATCCACACCTTCACCGGATTCCCCACGGGCTTGGGCCTCGGCCACGACACCAAGAGGTAGTCCAGACGACGGTTCGGCCATGCCGTGTTCGTGAGATAGGGATTGCGCGGATTCCAGGTCACACCCTCGAGACCGAACCGACCGCCCTCACCCACGATCTCCCAGACGTCGGAGAACACCACGCCTCGCACACCGGCACGTCGACCCGTGAGGAGGGAGAGCTCGTCGCTGTCGGGAACAGCATTCAGGTCGCCGCCGATGATGAACGGAAGGCGTCGCTCCGCGTCCCTGCGTTCGCCTTGGTGACGGCGCACGATCTGCATCAGTTCGGTCGCGTTGAGCACACGCTGGTCCGAGGCGTCAAAGGGATACTCGAAGTGCGTCGACGCAACCGGCCACGGCCCCCACGGACTGTCGAGCACTGCCACCGTGACGTGCCGGTGGGGCACGCCGGCATCGAGGCGATGCAGCCAGTGACGCTCCACCTCAATGATGGGCCATCTGCTCAGCACCGCGTTGCCGAACCACGACGCGCCGCCATTCTTCGGGTGAAGGCGCCAGTCGTCACGGGGCCATGCAGCATGGAAGCCGCCGAGCGCCTCGGCAAGCACCTCCGGCTGCACCACGCCACCGCGATCCGCCCAGGACTCCTGCAGGAACACGACGTCTGGCTGTTGCTCCTGCAAGACCGAGGCGATGCCGGGTTGACGCTCGCGCCAGTTCTCGAAACGACCCCAGAGGTTCCACGTCATCACGCGCAGCGTTGCCATCAGTCTCCCGCCTTCTCGCCCGACGGAAGGTACACGAGCAGCATCGCTTCGATGTAGGGCGTGAGGAGCGCGGCGCCGGCCGGCGAGAGATGATTGTCGTCGCGGTACAAGAGGATGTTGCCGATCAGCACCGGACACCGCACCTCACCGCAGAGCCAATCGTCGGGCAGCACTCGGTCCGCCTTGCGGTTCCGCACCGCTACAGCGTCTACGTCGGCCCGCTGTGCGTTGATCGCTGTCGCACGGTCGGCCATGCAGGCCGAGACCTTCTCCGGATGTGCCGCAACACAGGTCGGGATCATGTAGCGCTGGCGCGGAACGTCACCCATCATGACGACACGGCCGCTCGACTCCTGCAGCGACGTGATCGTCCGCTCGACGCCGAGGCGATACGTGGACCATGTGGGTCCCACGTACCAGTACTGGGCGAGCACGACGATCTCCGGACGGATCTCCGCGATCCTCGCGATCGCCTTTCGCCTCCATCCGTAGCATTCCCGCGTGTATCGCTCCTCGGCCTGCGCCACCTCGGCGAAGGGACAGTGCTTCTTGCCCACGAGCACCAGCTTCCAGTGGTGCTTGATTGCCGTCGCCTCGAAGGCCGGGAACCACTGCGCAGCGTGCGAGTCACCGAAGAGGACGATCGTGGTGGAGGACGACACGTCTCCGTACTCGCAGGACTTCGGTGTGGTCTGACCGTCGCTGAGCATGCAACCATCGGTGTAGACAACGGGTTTCTCGTCGAAGGCCCGCTCGAGCGGTGGCTCGAGGTTCGAGGGCAGCAACTCGTTGGCGATCGCCTGGTCGATCAGCGCACGGTTCGCCTGGGCGAGCGCAACAACGCTCGGGTGGTTCGTCGTCGAGCGCGGTGCCTCAGTGGATGTCGGTCGAACCGCGGTCGACGGCGAGACCGACGAGGTGGTTCTCTCCGAGGGCAACGTGGTGTCCGCAGCATGCGCGGCGGTGGACTCGACAGCAGCCAGGTCCGTCGTCGATACCGGCTGCAACGGGGTCGAGGCAACGGTGGCGAGCGTTGGTGGTGCCGCAGAAATCTCGGTCCACCCCCCTCGGTTGCGGGTATCGACTACCAGTGACACGCCGATTGATACTGCGACGAGGACGGCACCAAGGGCCAGGCTGAGACCCGGGCGAGCAGCCAGTCGCTTGCTGCTGCGAGCGGGTTGCTCAATCACGACCAACGAGATCGCTGCGAGCACGAGGGACGAAG
The DNA here is from genome assembly GCA_947465505.1 of Acidimicrobiales bacterium. GTDB lineage: Bacteria > Actinomycetota > Acidimicrobiia > Acidimicrobiales > Ilumatobacteraceae > WLJO01. The sequence continues at coordinate 6,557 of CANIBN010000139.1, forward strand.
CGAGCAATGCCGCTCTCGTTCCCCACGGGAGTGGGCCCCAGCCCGCCTCCGCAAGCACGAGGAGTGGGAAGTGCCAGAGGTAGATCGCATAGGAGTGTCGGCCCACCC
>CANIBN010000140.1 GCA_947465505.1 Acidimicrobiales bacterium
AGCACGTCGGTGAACCACAGACGGATGAGTCGCACACCGCGCTCTTCCACGGTGTGGAGCACGTAGTTGCGCTGCTGTTCGTTCACGGGAACCTCTCGGTGGTGCGGGGGATAAGTGGAGGCGGAAAACGGTGTTGGGGGACCTTACGGTCCCCCAACACCCGACGCTCAGTTCGGCATCGTTACTTCGTTCGTGGTACCGGGAGCGCTCAGCGCTCGGCGGCACACACCGTCTCGTTGATGAGGCGGGTCACCACGTAGGGGTCCATGTTGGCGTTCGGGCGGCGATCCTCGGCGTAGCCCTTGCCGTCCTTGGCAACCTGCCACGGGATACGGATCGATGCGCCACGGTTCGACACGCCGTACGAGAACTTGTTGTACGGAGCGGTCTCGTGCTTGCCGGTGAGGCGGTCCTCGATGCCGTGGCCGTAGTTCTTGACGTGGAGGTCAACCTTCTTGCCGATGGCCTGGCAAGCCTTCTCGACGGCTGCGTAGCTCTTGCGCATGGCAGCGGTGGAGAAGTTGGTGTGGCAGCCTGCGCCGTTCCAGTCGCCCTTCATGGGCTTGGCGGCGAGTGAGATGACTACGTCGTAGTCCTCGGCGATGCGGTGGAGCAGCCAACGGGCCATGATCAGGTGGTCGGACGCCTCGAGGGCGTTTGCCGGTCCGATCTGAAACTCCCACTGGCCGGGCATCACTTCGGCGTTGGTGCCGGAGATCTTCAGACCAGCAGCGAGGCAGGCCTCGGTGTGCTCTTCGATGATCTCGCGACCAACGACACGGCCTGCGCCGACGCCGCAGTAGTACGGACCCTGCGGTGCGGGGTAGCCGCCCACCGGGAAGCCATAAGGCGTGCCGTCGGTGCGGAGCATCGTGTACTCCTGCTCGAGGCCGAACCACATGTCGTTCTTCGAGTACTTCTTCTGTGCCTTGGCGCAGGCGTCACGTGTGTTGGTGGGGTGCGGCTTCATCGTCGATGCGAGGTAGACCTCACAGAGAACGAGGATGTTGCGGCCGCCGCGGATCGGGTCCGGGCAGTGGAAGACGGGCTTGAGCACGCAGTCCGACGACTCGCCGGTTGCCTGCTCGGTCGACGAACCGTCGAATCCCCAAACCTCGGGAACGGTGACGTCGTCGGCGACGATCTTGGTCTTGTTGCGGAGCAACGGTGTCGGCTGGGTTCCGTCCAGCCAGATGTATTCGGCTTGGTAGGGCACGGTTTGTCCTCTCGGTGCTTGGTGGGGGCGTCAGTACCTTGCCGGGAAGGCGTTTCGATGCCTTTTCCCGACTGTGAACGCTCTGTGAACTGCCCCGCCGGCGCCGTTGCCGGGAATGAGGCGCCCCTACCCAACCGCCTCGGGACCCTGTTTGTCAAATGCCTGAGCAGGAACTTCGTGCAGGTCACACCTGTTGGGGAACCGAAACGGGCAGTGGGTCGTCGGATTGGGCATGAACCGTCGCCAACTCCTCGCCCTGGTGGCTGCTGCCCCCCTCGCCCTCGTGGCCTCTTCGTGCGGCAGTCGCACCTCGGTAAACACCGACGGCAGTACCACCTCGGTGCCGTCGTCCACCGAGGCTCCCACCACCGCACCCGGCATCACTCATGCCACCGGTGGCGACGATGTCGTCATTCGGCTCACCTACGACGGCGGCTTCGTGGCCCCCGGCACCATCTTCAGTCGCCTGCCCCGCCTCTTGGTGACTGGCGATGGGTCGGTGTACTTCGAGGGCGCCCAAATCGAGATCTATCCGCAGCCACTGCTCCCGCCGATCCTCGTGGGCAACATCAGCGAGGGCGAACTGCAGGCACTGCTGCTCAGCGCCGAGAGCGGCGGCCTGTTCCGCACCGTTACCTACGGCCAGCCGAGCACGGGGATCGCCGATGCCCCCGACACCATCCTCGTCATCAACGCGAACGGCGCCACCTACACCCATGATGCCTACGCACTCGGTATGGCCGGCGAGGAGACCGACGAGGACCGCCACCACCTCTACGAATACGTCAGCCTGCTCGAACCCATCGCCAACGGTGTCCCGAACACCCAGTCGTTCGCTGCTACCCGGTTTGCCATCCGCGCAACCCCCGCCGATCAGGTACCCGACGACGGTGTCGCCCCCAGCCAAGCCGTGTGGCCGCAGTCGTCGGGAGTCCGCCTTGCCGACGCCGCCGAGTGTCAGGTGGTCGATGCAACATCGCTCGGCACGCTCTTCAACGAGGCGAAGCAGAACACCCGGTTCGTGGACGACGGCGTGAAGTATGTGCTGGTCGTCAGGCCGATGTTGCCGGGTGATCCTGGCTGCGCACCCCGCTGAGCAGCAGCAGGAACGCAACGCTCGACGTGGCAATCACGGGTGCAACCGCCGTAGCCGGGCCGTAGTGGTCGTAGAGCCACGTGCTCAACATCGTCCCAGCGGCAATGCCAATGGTGTTCGCCGTGAACATCAGGCCGAGTCCTGCTCCTGGTGCTCCGTTCACGAGCGACGTGGCCACCGAGAACGAACTGATGATGCAGTACTCGAACCCGAGGGTGAGCACGGCGAAGGCCACGAGGCCAACCGCAAGGTGATGGTGCGTGAGCACGAAGAGCACCGACGCAGGGATGATCAGCAGGCCGCCTCGCATCACGCTGCGCCACCCTCCCCACCGATCGGTGAAGCGAACGGCACCGAAGGACGACACCAGTTCAAACACGCCGAGGCCGAACGACACCGCGGTGATGCCGGCAGAGGAATAGCCGTGTTCGTCCTGCAGCCAGGGCCCGAGCACCGAGATCATTGTCTGCATCGACACGAGCAGGAACCCCATCGACACGAGGAAGAGCCAACTGCGGCCCGCAACCCGCACCTTGACTGATTTCGTGGTGGAAGCATCACGTGGGGCCCGCGGGGTGGCCTTCGGCAGCCGAACGAGCATCGAGATGGCAACACCGAGGAGCACTGCAGCGGAGAACGCGTAGGCCCAGCGCCAACCCCACACCGCCGTGATGCCACCGAGCAGCGCGACGCCGATGAACAGCCCGGCGGCCCATGACATCTCGATGATGCCGAACACACGACCGCGACCGTTCACCGGGACGTACTCGGACACCCAACTAGTGAGCGCAACGTCGAAGACCAGCTTGCCGAGGCTGAGAACTACTAGCCCAGCGCCAAACATCCACACACCGGGTGCCGATGCAGCGAGCCCCGCGCCTGTTGCGATGCTCGCGAGACCGCCGACCATCACCAAGCGGTGCGATCCGCGATCGATCCATCGGCCAACTGGTGTACCGAGCAGGCCGGTCAGCTCGCTCACCGTGAGGGCGATCCCGATCTCCGAGATACGGATGTCGAGCCCGCGGGCGAGTACGGCAAGAAAGGGAATGACGTAGCGGAACGCCCCGTTCGTGGACAGGCGCGCCAGCGTGAGCAGCGTGAGGTTCGTGCGGACCTCAGGTGCGTACGAGTCATCGAGTGCGCGGCCGAGCAGCATCAGTCGACGTCCTCGGCATCATCGCTGCGTGCGATGAGGTAGCCGATGGCGCGTTCGGACTTGGGGTACTGGTGCACGATGCGCCAGAACTCGTCGTTGTGGGCAAGTACGACGAGGTGGGCGAGTTCGTGAACGATGACGTAGTCGAGCACCCAGTTGGGGAAGGCTGCCAATCGGCTCGACAGGCGAATCGTCGAGGTGGACGGCGTGCACGAACCCCATTGGGATTTCATGTCGTCGGCCCAGCGGATCTCCTTCGGTCTCGGCAGGTCGTAGCGACGCGCAAGTGTCGTGGATCGTTCGCGCAGGTCGATCCGGTCGGCATCGATCTTGCGGCGATAACGGTCTGCCATACGGTCTCGCCACACCGCTTCCTCGGCCTTGGACATCCACGACGGCACCGTGATGGTGAGCAGGTCGCCCTTCATCTGTGCGCCAACGGACCGTTTGCGACGGGCACTGCGGATTACCTGGATCTCGAATGGCCACCGTGATTCGGGTCGCTCTGGTGCATCGGCACCCGAGGGAGCGCGATCTGGACTCTCTGTGCGCGGTGCCCGTGGAGCGGGAGTCGGTGTCGCCTTCGCGATCGACGGCCCCACGTCGAACGGGAGTGGTTCTTGCTGCACCGCGCGCTCGCTCACAGCGGTGTGGTGGAGACCGGGCGGTCGGTGGAGACCAACTCAACCACGTCGCCGGCAGCGAGAGTGTCGCCCTGTACGTGGAACCACTGACCGCTGAGGTTTGCGAACGCAAAGTCGTCGTCGAGGCCGCACCGGATCCGCAGGGCGCGCAGGATGCCGCCGTGGCTCACGACGAGTGCCGTCCCGCCGCCGAGATGATGGCCGAGGCCGATCAAGCAATTCCCGGCGCGTTCACCCGCGAGGTCGGTCGATTCGAAGTCGTCGGGACGTTGGCCAGTTGCAAGAAAGCCGGGGTAGCGATCCTCGACTTCGGCGCGCGTGAGTCCCTGCCACGCTCCGGCGTGGCGTTCGCGCAATCGCTTGTCCATGGCAACAGGATCGAAACCGAGTTCGCTGGCAATGATGCTCGCAGTGATGGCGGCGCGCTGTAGGTCGCTCGTGACGATGGCACGGAGCGGACGGTCCGTCGGCAGCAGCCCGGATGCGAGCACAGTGGCTGCGTGCAGTGCTTGCGTCTCCCCGACTGCGGTGAGCGGAGGGTCTGCCTGACCCTGCCAGCGACCGACGGCGTTCCAGGTGGACTGTCCGTGGCGGATCACGAGGATCTGTGTACCAGGAGTCTCTGCAGGGGAACCGGACATGATTCTCCGAGGGTATCGTCGGCGCGGTGGCCACTCTGAGGTTGTTCGCATCGGCACGTGAGGCAGCGGGAACATCCCGGGACACGGTTCCCGGCTCCACCGTGGCCGAGGTGCTGCGTGTCGCCACCGAGCGGTATGGCAGCGGCTTTGCCGCACTCCTCGACACCTGCAAGGTGTGGGTGAACGGTGAGGAAGCCCAACAGGACCAGGCCGTCAGCGACACCGACGAGGTTGCAGTGCTGCCGCCGGTGTCCGGTGGGGCGTAGTCGGCCCCGAACGCTCCCGAGACCTGCGGCAGTAGCCTCTGCCCAGTGACGGATCAGGGGATTCCGATGCCCAGCACGGGTCAGAGCCTGGCGATGCTCTCGATGCACACGTCTCCCCTCGCGCTGCCGGGGCAGGGCGATGCCGGTGGCATGAACGTCTACGTACGCGAACTGGTCTCCGCACTCGCTCAGGCGGGCGTCAACTGCACCACCTATACACGCGCCAACCGCCCGGGCCTGCCCGAGGTCGTACAGGTGGAACCCGGCCACCAGGTGGTGCACATCAAGGCCGGTCGCTTCGACCTCCCGAAGGAATCGCTGCCCTCCATCGTCCCCGACTTCACCGAAGGTGTGAAGGCGCACATGGAGGCCAACGGCATCCCTGATGTGCTGCACGGGAACTACTGGTTGTCTGGGAAGGTCGGTCACCGTCTGAAGCACGAGCTCAACCGTCCGCTCGTCATGACGTTCCACACCTTCGCCCGCGTGAAGGCGCACGGCGGCGATCCCGAGCCGTTGTGGCGAGAACTCGCCGAGACCGAGATCCTCGGCTGTACCGACGCAATCTGCGTGAGTTGCAGCGAGGAGGAGCGACAGTTCCTCGACCTCTACGGCAAGCCGCCGGGCCGTGTCGAGATCGTTGCGCCCGGTGTGGAGCACGCGTTCTTCACTCCCGGTACTCGCAGCGGTGCCCGTCAGGCGCTCTGCCTCGACGATCGCCCGGTGCTGTTGTTCGTCGGACGCATCCAACCGCTCAAGGGGCTAGACGTTGCGGTGCAGGCACTCGCACAGCTCGGCCGCGCCGATGCGCTGCTCGTTGCCGTTGGTGGGGCCAGCGGTTCGGACGGCTCGGGCGAGGTGGAGCGCATCGCCAACCTCATCGACGAACTCGGTGTGTCTGAGCAGGTGCTCTTCGTTCCGCCACAACAGCACCACATCCTCTCCACGTACTACCGCGCTGCCGATGTCGTCTTGGTGCCGAGCCGCTCGGAGAGCTTCGGTCTGGTCGCACTCGAGGCCGGTGCATGTGGCGCACCCGTTGTTGCCAACGCAGTTGGTGGGCTGCTCACGCTCGTCGATCACGGTGACACTGGGTTCCTCGTCCCCGACCGTGATCCCGACCTGTTCGCCCGGCATACGCGCTGGCTGCTCGATCATCCCGACGAGGCACGTCACATGGGCGAGCGCGCAGCGCTGCGTGCTCGTCGGTACACGTGGAGCCTTGCCGCAGCGCGACTGCGACGTATGTACTCCGACCTCAGCGCCGGCGCGCTGGTCAACTGCGGATGACATGAACGAGCTCTTCGGCGAGGGCGACCTCGCAGTCATGGAGCGGCGAATCGACGAGTGGCTTGCTGCATTCCGCAGCGAGAACGGCGATGTGGTCGCTGACATTCAGCGCGGTGAGCCGGATGAGTGCCGCTGGTACGTGCGCATGCGGGGGACAGAGAAGGAGTTCACCACGGTGTGGCTCACCCTCGGTCAGCGCACGCTCCGCTACGAGACCTACGTGATGCCCGCACCCGAGGAGAACCACGCCT
>CANIBN010000141.1 GCA_947465505.1 Acidimicrobiales bacterium
GGCATACCGACACCAAGCGAATCCCACGGACCGAGCGACTCGGCCATCTCCACCAACGCATCGACAAGGGCACGCACGCCCACTGGCGTCAACCGTCTGGATTCGTGCAGGACCGTCCCATCCTCGTCGAGGACCACGCCGAGGAACTTCGTGCCACCGACGTCGATACCGGCACGCCTCACGCTGCTTCGATTCGAGCCTTCAGGTCCTTCACGCTGTTGACGATACGGACCTCGGCGCGTCGCTTCACGAAACCGGGCAACGGCACGATGAGTTCGATGGCCAACGTGTAGGTGGCCTCCGTGCCGCCATCTGCACCAGGGGTAAACGTGTACGAACCGTCAATCGACCGCATGATGTCACCGGACACCATGTGCCACGACATCACCGTCGGCGCTTGCGAGTAGTCGTAACGCAGCGTGTAGTGCGTGGAACGTCCGAGCGCTGACGTGCGGAACTCCACCTCGGTGGCCCGACCCTGCTCGTCTCGGGCAAGAACGGCCGCCTCCTTCACGTCGTGTGCCCACTGCGGGTAGTGCTCAAAGTCTGAGGCGACGGCGAAGCACTGCTCCGGCGTGGCAGCGATGTTGACGCTCTGCGAGGCGTGATCAGCCATAAGGCTCATTCTGCTGCATGGCACTGGCCGCGTCGCGGCTTTCCGTCACTTTCTTGGGTGACGTCGGCCTCACCGCCCCTGCATCTGGGCCGGGGGAACGAACCTCACCCGTGCCAGTGGTCCGATTGGCGCGATTCCGTCGGCTCGGCCTTGCAGTGAGGATCCGCGGGCCGAACGTCCCGAACCGTGAGACCCAGACGCCGTTCATCCCCATCCCGAACAGCGGGACCACGATGATGACGGCCGCCCAGTTGAACTCCTGCGGTTTCGTCCGGGAGAAGCCGAAAGCCATGACCGCAATCGCAAGCAGAATCTGCACCCACAACGACCACTGCAGCTGACGTTTCACTGGTTTGGGGGCCACCGTGCCGGCCACGCCATAGAGCTGCGACACCGAAATTTCGTGCTCACGACTTCTTCCGATCGCGTGGAAGTAGGACCACACGAACGCAACGATCCCCACGGCACCTGCGCCGGCAGACACCGGCGCCAGTACTGCTTGAGCCAGACCGTCCGAAGCGGCCCCCAAGAGACCGGCCGCCACGACGATTGCGGTACCCAGCACATCGAGTCTGACCAGCACGCGGCCGGGGTTTGTTTGCTCGGTGGACTCCATCGGTCCCATGATGCCAGCATCAGGTGCGGGTCAGTCGTACACCCCGAGGGACTCGCCCAGGCGCCGGGCGAGTACGTCGTAGGAGAATTCTGCGACCGCCCGGCTGCGCGCCGCCTCGCCCATCGCCTTACACAACTCCGGATCAGCGACCAAGCGTGCGATCGCCGCAGCGGTCTGCGCGACGTCGTCGGGGGGATCGACGACGATGCCGGTCTTGCCGTCTTCTACCGCTTCATGCGCACCACCAGAGCGACCGGCAACCTGTGGCACTCCTGCGGCCGCAGCCTCGACGAAGACGATGCCGAAGCCCTCCTGCTCCAGGCCGCCCCACCGGGTGCGACAGAGCATGGCAAAGACGTCGGCGCTCGCGTACAGCGCCGGCAGGTCATCGTGGGGCACCCGCCCGAGAAACTTCACCGGGGCTCCGACTTCGATGGCCAACTTCTCCAGACGCTCTCGGTCTCTACCCCCACCGGCAATCGCGAGAGTGATTCCGGGAAAGCGTGCGACGAGATCGGACATTGCCCGAATAACGGTGTCGAACCCCTTGCGGGGCACGAGCCTGCTCAGTCCGAGCACCACGGGTGCAGCCACCGGCAGGCCGTAACGCTCACGCACGGCGGTCCGTTCCGCAGCAGTGATCGGCACGAAACGGCTCACGTCGACACCGGGCGGCACCAAGGTGATCGGCAGCGAGCAACCCGCAGCATGTTCCGCCTCCGCAGCCGGGTAGCCGCCAGCGGCGATGACGTTCCGTGCACCGCGGAGCACCTTTCCGAGCAGTTGCTTAGAACCGGGAATGCGCCCGGGAAAGGTCACCTCTGCGCCGTGCAGAACGAGGTCGTAGGGAAGGTCGAGGAACGGGCCAACCGCTCCGAGTGGAAGCGCCGGATCGAGCACCACGACATCAGCCCCGAAGTCGCGTGCGAGCCGGTTGATCCTGCGCACCGTGAGCGGGTGCGGCAGGAGCCAGGGTTCTCGGATGCGGTGGATCTCGAACGGTTGTGCCGCGTCCCACTCGGCGGTGCCTTCGTAGGGGGTTGTCAGCACGGCAAAGCGATCGGGCGGAAGTCGCCGCCACCACTCCCAGAGCAGGGACTGAATGCCGCCAATCTTGGGTGGGAAGTCGTTGGTGACCAACAGGTGTTTCATTGCACCAACAACTCTGCCAAGACCGAAGGGTCCGGATCGGTATTGGGGAGAAGATCGTGCCGACCAAGCGTTCGAGCCGCCCATACGGCGTGGGCCCGCAGCACCGGATCGGGACTGCGGAGGTACCGCACCAGTGTCTCGCCCACATCGGGGTCCGTCCCGATCCCAATGTTGCCGAGAATCACCAGCGCATTGCGGCGAACCCACCGGGGATCGCGATCGTGCAGGTACCACCGGCCATGGCGCTCGAGGATGGAGGCATCGTCCAGCGCGAGCAACTCGAGTACAGGTACCCACGCCGACACCTCCTCGACCATGGGCGCTGCCGGCGATGGCGCGGGATCCATGCGGCGATTCACCGGGCACACATCCTGGCAGTCGTCACATCCATAGATCCTGTCGCCCAGGGCCTCGCGGTATTCGGCCGGAAAGATGCCGGGCTTCTGCACCAGCCATGCGAGGCAACGCCGTGCATCGATCACACCCGGAGCAACGATGGCACCGGTAGGGCACCCGTCAAGACAGCGACGGCAGCCACCGCACCCGTCGTCGACGACCGCCGGCGCGGTGGGCAGCACCGCATCGGTGATGACACAACCGAGCACGAACCAACTGCCACGACCCGGCACGAGCAGATTGGCGTTCTTGCCGAACCAACCGATCCCGGCCCGATACGCAACCTCGCGATCGACCACCGTGTTGTCATCTGCATATGCGACCGCGCGGTAGCCCTCGGCGCGGAGGCGATGGGCGATTGCCCAGAGTCCCTCACGCAACGGTGCGTAGTGGTCAGACCATGCATAACGGGCCACACGAGCGACTGCGAGTTCAGGTCGTTCGGACTCTGCCCGCTGGTACGACCTGGCAGCCACGATCACCGACTGTGCACCACGAACCGCAACGAATGGATCGGTGGAGCGCTCGGGGTTCTTGTAGGTGAACTGCATGGAGTCGGCAAGACCGGCCGCCTTGCGTGCGAACAGTTCGCGTCGTGCACGGTCGAGGATCTCGGCCGGTGCGACACCGACAGGGTCGAGACCGTGATCGGCCGCAATACGTCGCACGTCGTCGAGAAGCGTCATCTCAACGCAGTGAATCGAGGAATTGCCGGGAACCCACAGTGTTCGCGCCCAACGCTCGGACCGAGGCCGCCAGTTCCCGGTCCGATGTCACGACCAGCACAGGTTGGCTGTCCGGGAGAGCAGCAACGACCTCGCGGATGACGTCGTCTGCTATCACGCCATCCGGCGAGAACTGGACGAGCACCAAGCGGCGAGTGTTGGCCCAGCCGATGACATCAGAGCCGTCAAAGACCACCCGGACCCGCGTCCCAGAACGTCGAACCAGATTCTCGAGCAGGTCAACCAAACGGTCGCGCTGGCCCGAAACGTCGACGTCCGGCCAAGCGGTCTTCGCAACGTTGTAACCGTCCACGATCACCGCAATATTGCGCACCGCCACGAGAAACCGGGCTACCTCGACATCGTCACCCATCCGCCCACCGGGAATGGCAACCGGCGCCCGCGAGGTGCGACGCGCCGGCCGCGGCCGACGCTGCTGCTGAGCCTGCTCCTGAACTGCGAGGGCCCGCGTCATCGAGTCGGTCGCATCGGCAAGAACCCGAGCAGCGTCCTTCAGGGACTCGGCCGCAGAGTCCACTGCAGGGTCTCGCTGCAGCGACGGAGTCGCCGTCTGTGCAATTGCAGACTCCGCCTCCACACGGGCGCGAAGTGCCTCGTCGAGCAATCCTGTCAGACGAAGGTTCTCCGCCTCGAGTTCGGCGTTTCGTGCAGTCTCGGCCGCCATGATCTGCCGCTGGTCGCTGGTCGCTGAACCCGCAGCCTCTGCCGCCCGCTTGGCTCGGCGCGTCTCGCTACGAGCCTCCTCCAATTGGCGCTCGAGCGCGGCAGTCGTTGTCTCGAGTTCCTTGATCCGTCGTTCGGCTTGCGAGCGTCGGGAACGTTCCTCGCCCAGGGATGTCTGGGCCGACGACAAATCGGCTCGAGCCCGCTCGAGATGACGTTCGGCTGCTGCGAGGCGCTTCTCGGCAGAGCGCTCCTCCACTGCGACTCGCTCGAGCCTCCTCGCCTCTGCCTGCTCCGCGAGATACGCGGCGAGGGTTTCCTCCCAACCTTCCGGGCGAAGCAACCACTGCTCAAGGAGTACATCTCCGGGATGAGCGCCGTCCACGCCCACCTGAATACGGTGCGCCTCGCCGATGGCCGAGCGCAGTGCCTCGTCCTCCTCCAGAACACGCCGAACCGTTGCCAATCCGACCTTGTTGAGTCGTGTGTGCTTCAACAACGGTTGGAGGGGTCGAGGAATGGTGAGGCCCAGTCGCTGGCGCTCGGCCTGCCGGAGCACCTCGAGGGCGAACTCCAGGGCCTCACGAATCTGCTCGTCGGAAATCACGCTTCCTGCTGAGCGTTGGACTCACTGACGAGCGACGAGAGCGCTGCTGCTGCTGCACCACTGTCGATCGACTCGGCTGCTGCAGCGATGCCAGCGCCGAGATCAGCAGCAACGCCGGCTACCACGAGCGCGGCCCCTGCATTCAGCACCACGATGTCGCGGTGCGCTCCTGAATCTCCGCCAAGCACCCGGCGAGCGGCCAGCGCGTTCACCGAGGGCTCACCGCCAACGAGATCGTTGTGGGAAGCAGGGGCCAGCCCGTACTCGCGTGCATCAACCGAGAAGCGACGAACCTCACCGTCACGCAGTTCGAGCACCTCGGACGCACCGGTGGTCGTGAGTTCATCGAGTCCGCTGCCATGAACCACCCAGGCAGACAGTGACTGATGGGCGCGGAGTGTCTCGATCATCCGCTCAGCGACCGCCGGGTTGGCCACACCAATGACGTGGCGACGCACTCGCGCAGGGTTAGCCATCGGACCAAGCAGGTTGAACACGGTGGGGATGCCGAGTTCGCGACGAACCGGCCCGGCAAACCGAAATGACGGGTGGTAGGTAGGCGCCAGACAGAACCCGATACCCGCCTGTTCGATGCAGCGCGACACGACGGCGGCCGGCACGTCGATCTTCACCCCGAGTGCATCCAGCACGTCGGCGGATCCGCACTGCGACGACGATGCGCGATTTCCGTGCTTGCACACCGGCACACCAGCACCTGCCACCACGATCGAGGCGATCGTCGACACGTTGATGGAGTGGCTCCGATCGCCGCCGGTTCCGACGACGTCGACCACACGGTCACGCAACTCGGACCCGAGTGGCACGGCCGTAGCCGCATCGAGCACTGCGTCGAGGAGTCCCGACATCTCGGCACCGGTCTCACCCTTTGCCCGCAGTGCTACGAGGAACGCCGCAATCTGGGCGGGGGTTGCGTCACCGGCCAGGATGCTCGACATGGCGGCTCTGCTCCGCTGTGCACCGAGGTCGCCCCCCTCCAACAACTGAGTGAGCAGTTCGGGCCATCCCCCGAAGTCGGCGATCGAAGACATGCCCTCTGATTTATCAGGTTCCCAGACCTTCAGGCGCTACGGCGACGACGACGCACGATTCGTCGTCGTTCTCGCTCGGTGCAACCACCCCACACTCCCTGCTGTTCGCGCGATGCCAATGCGAAGTCCAGACATGAGGGGCGGACCGGGCACTCGGCGCAGACGCTCTTGGCGATTTCTGCATCCTCGTCGGATTCCGGAAAGAACACCGCCGGGTCGAGGCCGCGACAGGCACCGAGGTCCCTCCACTGCACGTCGCTACCGGTCAGTACCGACACCTGACTACGTCCTTCCCTCGGCCCCGCCGGCGACACTACGCCGCGTGTCCCGCCTTGGCTAGGGGCACCGTCGGAGGGGAGAGCCCAGCCGAACGTTGGGCGTTTCGCCCGGCGGAACGAGGGAGTCTGACGCGCAGGGGGTCCGGGTCAGACGGGCACGCCGGGAGCAAGATCCCCCAGCAGTTCCGCAACCGTTTCGTCGGCCAGGGGAATGTCCTCCAGGTAAGCCGGGTGATCGCAGACGAGCACGATCGGGCCCTGGCCCGCTACTGCTACCTGCTCAGGGGTCAGTTCGAAGGTGATGTAGTGGACCGCCGCGGTCGCATCCTCCCTCGTCAGCTGCTCCTCGTGCTGGGCCTCAGGCCTGCACCGCACCTCCGTGCCGTCTGCGAGATGCAGCAGGAACGAGCGCTCGATACCGACCAGCCGGGGCA
>CANIBN010000142.1 GCA_947465505.1 Acidimicrobiales bacterium
GAACGTGAATGGGCAGCGCAAGCAGCATCGATGCGTCCGTATCTGGCACCGCGATCCGTAGTGGTCATCGGTGCCGGGCAGGAGCCATCGTCCCCCGGCCATCGAATTGCGGCAAATGCTCGGCGTGCGTACACGGGCGACCTCGCGGTGGTGCGGCCCGACGGAGCGTCGATCGCAGGTGTACCGGGTTATCGCTCGATTCGAGACGTGCCCTTCGCCGTGGACCTTGCCGTCATTGCTGTCCCGGCGGCAGTGGCTCCGTTGGTGATCGAGGAGTGCGGACAGGCCGGAGTGCACGCAGTGGTGGTCATCACGGCAGGGTTCTCCGAACAGGGGGCAGCGAGCGGCACCACCGATGCAGATCTCGTCGCCATCGCGCACCGCTCCGGCATGCGGTTGCTCGGACCGAACTGCTTCGGCATCATTGCCCCGGCCGTCGGCCTCGACGCCACGTTCTCGGCGGTACCGCCCACTACAGGTGGCATCGCATTCGGTTCGCAATCGGGCGGTATCGGACTTGCGGTACTGGCCGAGGCAACCGAGCGGGGAATCGGGCTGTCATCGTTCATCTCGCTCGGAAACCGTGCGGACGTATCGAGCAACGACCTGCTCTGCGCGTGGGTGGACGACCCGGCAACCGACGTGATTCTGCTGTATCTCGAGTCGATCGGGAACCCGCGCCAGTTCCTGCGGATCGCTCGACACGTGGCTTCGGTGAAACCGATCATCGTGTTGAAGGCAGGGCGTAGCACCTCGGGTCGTCGTGGCGCGGCCTCACATACGGCCTCGCTTGCGTCCGACGACGCGGCGGTCGAGGCGTTGTTCGAGGCCGCAGGAGTCATCCGTGTGGACACCCTCGAGGAGATGCTCGATCTGGCCCAGATCCTCGCCCACCAGCCTGCACCGGCGGGCCCGCGGCTTGCGCTCATCGGCAACTCAGGTGGGCCGTTGATCCTTGCTGCTGATGCGGCAGAGGCAGCGGGAATGCAGGTGCCCACGCTGAGCGAGGGACTGCGATCCAGGATTCTCGAACGCGTGCCGCGTGCCGCTGCAACCAGCAACCCCGTCGATCTGCTGGCAACGGTTGGACCGAGCGAGGTTGCTGATGTTGTCGGCATCGTTGCTTCCTCGGGCGAGGTGGACGCAGTGGTAGTTGCGTCTGTGGGCGTCCGACCGCACGAGGACACCAATCTCGACGACGCCCTCAACGGTAGTGAACCTGCTGCTCAACCTGTTCCGGTGGTAATCAGCATTGCGGGTATCCCGGCACGTCTGTCCAAACGAGCGGTGTTCCGGTACAGCGAGTCCGCAGTACGTGCGCTCAGTCGCGCGTATGGGTGGACCCGGTGGAAGGAACGTCACGCCGGTGCTGCGAACGATCCGGCGACATCCGAGGAACCAATCGATTGGCTGGCGGTACGTCGTTTGGTGCGCTCTGAGGCTCAAGCCTGCGTCGACCCAAACCGCTGGCTCTCGCCCGATGCGGGCGAGCGGATCCTTTATGCGGCAGGCGTTCATCTCGCGGGCTCGGCGATTGCCGGGTCGGAGAGCGAGATGGGTGAATGTGTCGCTCGACTTCTTGCCGAGACCGGTCAGGTGGTGATGAAGGCGATCGTTCCGGGCCTGTTACACAAGACCGATGCAGGCGGTGTGATCCTGAACATCGCCGACACGGACTCGGCCGTCGCGGCGTACCGCTCATTCGTCGAGCGATTCCCCGCGCTCACCGGAGTCCTCGTGCAGGAACAGGTCGGCGCTGGTGTGGAGTTGCTCGTCGGGGCCCGTCAGGATCCGTCAGCAGGCCCACTGGTTGTCGTTGCAGCGGGCGGGATCGAGGCGGAGTTGCTTGCGGACCGCGTCGTGCGCGCAGCACCTCTCTCCGTGGACCAAGCTCGCTCGATGGTGCTCAGCCTGCACACGGCGCCGCGGCTCACGGGGTTCCGCGGTCGACCCGGCGTGGATGTGGATGCTGCGGCACTCACGGTGTCGCGCATCTCCCGCCTGGTGTCTGCGGTGCCCGAACTCGTCGAGTTCGAGATCAACCCGCTCGTGGTGTCAGCGACGGGTGCGTGTGCGGTGGACGCACGACTGCGCACCGACATCGGACTCAACACGGTCCGACCCCTCCGCGGCAATTAACCCCTTCGTTCTCGGTCCCGAAAGTGCACGTTTTGAGCGTTTTGGAGACCGAGAAGCGATGACCTCATACGTTCTCGGTCCCGAAAGTGCACGTTTTGAGCGTTTTGGAGACCGAGAACGTGGGGTTTCTAGTGGGCCTCTTCGGCGATGACCTGAGCGCGCGAGGGCACCAACACCACCGGACAGGTTGCGTGCTTGAGGACGTGGTTCACCGTGTGCGAACCGAACGGGATGCCGAGGCGATGTGGCTTGCCCAGCACGAGCAGTGCCGCACCGCGCGAGCGGTCCTCGAGCGCCACGGGTGTGTCGCCCGACAGCAACTCCACTTCGTAGCGAACCCCATCACGCTCGGGTTGGATCCACTCGACCACCTGGTCGAGGCGAGCCAGACGTTCTGCAGGCTGTCCGTGCGGAGTGGTGAGCACGGCCTGCTCGATGCCGACATTGACGGGTTCCACATCCCAGACTCCAACGATGTCGATAAAGGCGCCGTCGCGCTTGGCCTCGCTCACTGCCCAACGGAGCGCGTCGACACTTGCGTCAGATTCGTCGATGCCCACCACGATGCGGCGCGCGGGTGATTCCTTGCTCATTCGGGAACTCCTCGGGTACGGGAAGCGGTTAGCGGTTCTCGGTGGCGCGCACCGCAAACACTGCGGCCTCGGTGCGGCGTGCCATCCCCAACTTCATGAGGATCGACGAGACGTAGTTCTTCACGGTCTTCTCGGCAAGGTTCACCTTGCCAGCGATCTGGCGATTCGTAAGACCCTCAGAAACGTGATCGAGGATGACGCGCTCGAGTTTGGTGAGCGAGGCCAAGCGGGGGTCCTCCTCGGGCTGTGGATTGCGCAGCCGTTCGAGAAGACGACCGGTAACGGCGGGATCGATGAGCGACTCGCCGGCCGCAACGCGCTTCACGGTAGAGACGAGATCGTTGCCGCGGATCTGCTTGAGCACGTAGCCGGCAGCACCGGCCATGATGGACTGGAACAGCGCTTCCTCGTCGGAGAACGAGGTGAGCATGAGGCAGGCGATCTCGGGGTGGGCGCTGCGGATGTCGCGGCAGACTTCGACACCGGAGCCGTCGGGAAGTTGCACGTCGAGAATGGCGACAGCGGGACGAGTAGCCGGGATGCGGGTGAGCGCATCGGCACAGGTAGCGGCTTCGCCTACCACCTCGATCTCACCGCTCGACTCGAGCAGTTGACGGACGCCCTCCCGGACAACCTCATGGTCATCCATGAGGAACACGCGGACGGGCAGTGCGATGTCGGCCATACGGCCCAGTAAACCCGTCTGGAAGGGGGAGGTCAACGGGACCAAAGTCCCGACTCGGTGGACCCGCCCTGCTTGAGGGGACCGTCAGGCGCCAGCCGCGTTGACGCCAGTCACGTTGCGTCGGCCACGTTGACGTCAGCCACCTGGACAAGCGTGTCGTGGAAGGCCACGCCGCCTCCCCAGTCGCTGAGAGCGTCGTTCGTCAGCGAGTTCACGAGCGACCCGTCCGGGTCGTGTTGCCCCCACCAGCCAAAGGGCACCGACACCACGCCCGGGCGCACGCTCATTGAGAGCCTGAGCGGCAGGGTGATCGACCCGCGGTCGTTCCACACCCGAACCGTTTGGCCGTCCACGAGCCCCCGTGCTGCTGCGTCGTCTGCATGCACCTCGACGAACGGGCCGCCCTCGAGGGGGCCGTGCTTTGGCAGGTGGGAGTACGAGGTGTTGAGGAAGCGTGTGTGCGACTTCGTGGTGAGCAACACGAGCGGATAGCGGGACACGAGAGCGGGGTCACCCTGGGGGCCCTCGGCAGCGGGTGTGTAGGTGGGGAGTGGGTCCTCTCCGCGCGCCGCAAGAGCGTCGCTCCACAGCAGCGCCTTCCCGCTCGGTGTGGGAAAGCCACCCTGTGCGAAGGGGAGCAACTCCTCAGGGAGATCAAGACGCACGTACCCGTCCCGGTCGAGCGCGGTACGGCGTTCGGGGGAGAGGTGCCGCAGCGTTTGATCGATGAGTTCGTCGTCGGTTGCGAAGAGTTCCGGTTCCGTGAAGCCCATCGCCCGTGAGAGGCGACGGAACAGTTCGGTGTTGCCGACGCTCTCGCCGAGCGGTTCGATGGCGGCGTGGTTTGCGCCGAGGTACAGGTGGCCCCATGCGGGCACCACGTCTACCTGCTCGATCTGCGTGGTGGCGGGCAGCACGATGTCGGCGTACCGGGCCGTGTCGGTGAGGAACTGCTCGTGCACGACGGTGAACAGATCGTCTCGCTCGAGCCCTCGACGCATGGCCTCACTGTTGGGCTGGGTAGCCAATGGGTTGCCGTTCCATGCGAAGAGCACGGTGATCGGTGGGTCGAGCTGCGGGTCGTTGAGTGCGCGGCCGACGTGATTGGTGTTGAGGAGGCGGCGGGCTGTACCGGCCGCCGTCCCAGACGAGAGAGCACCGAGGCCCTCGCGATCGATGGTTGCGCCGAACCAGCCGCTCGACGATCGTGTGAGGCCGCCGCCCCGGTAGCGCCACGCGCCCGTGAGCAGCGGCAGGCACGCAAGCGTGCGGAACAGCATCGCCCCGTGCTCGCGGTGTTCAGCCCCGATCAGTGTGCGGATCACGCTCGGCTGCGTGCTGCCGTATTCGGTCGCCAGTTCTTCGATGTCGCCCGCAGCAAGGCCGGTAACCGAGGCAGCTCGTTCGGGTGTCCACTCTGCGACTCGTTCGACCAACTGCTCGTAGCCGGAGGTGTAGCGATCGGCATAGTCGCGATCCACGTGACCATCGCGCACCAGCACGTGCATCATGCCGAGGGCGAGTGCGGCATCAGTACCCGGCAACGGCTGGACGAACCAGTCGGCATCCTCTGCAGTCGCCGTACGGATGGGATCGATCACCACCACCCGGGCGCCCGCGGATCTGGCCTCCTCGATGAACGGCCAGAGGTGACG
Organism: Acidimicrobiales bacterium; assembly: GCA_947465505.1. Lineage (GTDB taxonomy): Bacteria > Actinomycetota > Acidimicrobiia > Acidimicrobiales > Ilumatobacteraceae > WLJO01. The sequence goes on from CANIBN010000142.1 coordinate 5,073, forward strand.
GTTGGTGAGCTTCGTGTTCGTGCCCCAGAGCAGGATGAGTCGGCTGAACCGGATGTCCATGGGGTCGATGCCGTTCCCGTTGCCGTACGTTGCGCTCACCCCCTCTCGTGCCACCGCTCCGCATACCGAACCCGTCAGCGTCGTCGCGCCGAGACGGTTGAAGAACCGCTCGCCGATCGTGACGGTGGCAAGCACGCTCTGGTTCCCGGCACTCGACATCGGTACAACGGTGGCAGGGCCGTGCTGAGCAACTGCGCCGTGCACACGTGCAGCGATGGTGCTGAGCGCCTCGTCCCAGGTGATCTGTTCGAACATGCCGGAACCCTTGGCGCCGACGCGCTTCAGCGGGTGCAGGATGCGCTCCGGGCTGTACACGCGGTCGAGAAATCGATTGACCTTCGGGCACAGCTCGCCTCGCGAGTACGGGTGCGAAGGGTTGCCGCGCATCTTGGTGGCCACGCCGTTCTCCACCGTGACCACCCAGCCGCAGGAATCCGGACAGTCGTGATGACACGTGCCCAGGACGATCGAGGTACCCGTACTCATGTGCGCAGCGTAGGTGACACCCGGTGTGTCGAGCACTTGATTTGTCGGTGGTTGTTAGGAGCGTCGCACCTGTCGGAACGGGAGTTCCTTGTCCACCTCTGGCTCCTTCGGCAGACCGAGGATGCGCTCACCGATGATGTTGCGCTGGATCTGGTCCGTGCCGCCGCCGATGGAGAAGAAGAACGCGTTGTGCATCGAGTAGTTCGCGTCACCACTATCGATTGATTCCTTCGCGGTGAGCGTTCCCTCCGGACCGAGCAGTTTCACCTGCAGGCGTCCGGCGATGTGCAGGATGTTCGCCATCGCCAGTTTGCCGAGCGAGGCAAGCGGGGACGACGAGTCCTTCTTCAACTGCGCGGCTGCACGCTTGCCGGTCCACTCGTTCACCAGACGCAGGCAGTGCAGATTAGCGAGTTCCTGGCGGATCACCGGGTCGTTGTTCTTACCGACCTTCTGCGCAAGCTCCACGAGCGAGAGGTCGGGTGCGGGCGCGCTGGCTTCCGATTCGGGGTCGCGCGACTCGTCGGTGTCGGGCTGGCCCTTGCGCCGACCGATCGGACCACCCATGACGGCCCGTTCGTACATCAGCGCCGTTTGCAGTACCCACCAGCCGCGGTTGAGGTCGCCGAGCATGTTGGACGCAGGCACGCGCGCATCAGTGATGAACACCTCGTTGAAGCGTGCATCGCCGGTTGCCTGGCGAAGGGGGCGAACCTCCACACCTGGCTGGCGCATCGGAAAGAAGAAGAACGTGATGCCGCGGTGTTTGGGTTGATCCCAGTCGGTGCGGGTGATGAGCAGCGCGTACTCCGCGGCACGTCCACTCGACGTCCACACCTTCTGCCCGCTCACGATGAA
>CANIBN010000143.1 GCA_947465505.1 Acidimicrobiales bacterium
CACCCTGGCTGGCGGTGCCACCGGCCCCGGGGTTACCGATTCCGTGCCCGTGTCGTCGGCCACTGGCGCCACCGGCACCGGAACCACCGAGTCGCTCACCAAGGGCTCCACCGGCCCGCTCGTGTCGGCCGTGCAGCAGGCCTTGTTGTCTCGCGGCTATGCGGTCACCGTGACCGGCACGTACGACGACGCCACGTTTACGGCGGTCAAGAAGTTCCAAAAGGACATCAACCTGCCCGTGGTGGGCAAAACCGGCCCGGCCACCCGTGCGGCGCTCGGCCTCGGCGAACTGCGGGACAGCGAGTTCTCGTCGTACAAGCAGGCGGTCACGGCCGTCGTCACCTACCTGAACAAGGGGAAGTACGGGCTGCTGCCCAAGGACGCGCTGAAGTCGCTGTTCGCCTTCCGCCAGATCACCAAGGGCAAGCGCATCGTCTGGTCCATCGACAACCTTGAGGTGGCCAAACTGGTCGCCGAGCCGGCGGCAGGTCAGGCCGTCGCAGCGCTCAAGCTGGTCAACCAGTCGACCAAGAGCGAGCACACGCTCGCGGTGTGCTTCACCCAGACGGCGCCCATCCAGTGGTGTGGCCTCTGGTTTTACGAATAGGCCCGGGTACCGGGCAGGCGGCCCGGACCGGTCTGACAAACTCCGTGTCACGTCTCGTGCACCATTGTCCGTAGTACTAGGAGCACCGAGACCGTCTCGGTGAGGCACGGAGACACTCATGCGCATCCTCCACACCAGCGACTGGCACCTCGGGCGCAGTCTTGGCCCGGTGTCGTTCCTCGACGACCAAGCGGTGTTCGTCGACTGGCTGCTCGAGCAGGTCGACAATCGCGGCATCGAACTCGTGGTCATTGCCGGCGACATCTTCGACCGACCGGTGGCACCCAACGACGCGCTGGTGCTGTTCCGCCATGCCCTGCGTTCGCTGCAGTCTCGCCAGGTGCAGGTGGCGGTCATCACCGGCAACCACGATGGCCCCGAGCGCGTGGCGAACTACCACGACCTGCTCGACGGCAGCGGTGTGTTCCTGCGCGGCGGGTACACACAGATCGGCGAGGTAATCGCGCTGCAGTTCGCCGACGGCCCGCTCGATCTCGTGCCGCTCCCGTTCCTCGATCCGCAGATGGCGCCCGATAGCGACGACGATGCTGATGGCGCCGCACGTGAAGCAGTCGGCGCCGACGCTGCCGACGACACGGCAGGTGCAGCCGACGCTGCGTACGAACGACTCATGCGGCGCACACATCACTCGGTGCTGCACGATGCCATCACTGCGGCACTGCCGAACCTCACGTCGGGTCGCCGCTCCCTCGCCGTGTCGCACGCCTATGTTGCGGGTGCGTCCACCAGTGAGTCCGAGCGCAAGCTCACCGTTGGCGGCACGGGCACGGTCGAGGCCTCGTTGTTCGAGCCGTTCTCGTACACCGCACTCGGGCACCTGCACCGCCCGCAGAAGGTGGCGGGCAGCGACACCGTTCGCTACAGCGGAACGCCGCTTGCTTATTCCTTCAGCGAGGACCATCCGAAGAGCATCACCATCGTCGACATGGCGGCCGATGGCTCGTGCGTCGTGGAAGAGGTGCGCGTGACCGTTGGTCGTCCCGTGCTCACCGTCACTGGGAAGATCGACGATCTGCTGCGCGCAGAGCCGAGTGCGAAGGACCGCAACGCTCTCGTGCGTGTGGTGCTCACCGATCGCGGTGTCGTGCTCGACGCCAAGCAGCGGCTCAGTGCCGTGTACCCCTCTGTGGTCGAGATCATCCTCCAGCCCGATGGAGTGGCGGAGGGCATGGTGGTTGCCGCAATCGACGGACCCCGTCTGACGGCCATCGAGGCCACGGTTGCGTTCTGGAACGACTCCGTTGGCAGTGCGCCGTCGGAGGTGGAGTCGACGATCCTCAATGCAGCCATCGCCAAGGCCGAGGGGGTGACGGCATGAAGCCGCTCCGTCTCGAGTTCCAAGCGTTCGGCTCGTACCCGAACAAGGAAGTGGTGGACTTCACGGTGCTCGCGCGCCGTGGGCTCTTTGTGGTCACCGGCCCCACGGGCACTGGTAAGAGCACCATCTTCGATGCAATGGTGTATGCGCTCTACGGCAAGCTGCCCGGTAGCCGCGCCGGAGACGATGTCGACTGCCGTTCGCAGCATGCACCGGTTTCCACCGAGACGTACGTGCAGTTCGACTTCGAGGTTGATGGCGTGGTGTACCGCGTGCTGCGCCGACCCTCGCAGGAGCGTGCGGCCAAACGCGGTGGCGGCACCACGAAGCAGAACGCTGAGGCGTCGCTCGCCAAGCTGGTGGGCGGAACAGTGGAACCCATCGCAACGAAGGTGATGCCGGTAACTGCGGAGGTCGAGGCGTTGGTGGGGCTCGACGCATCGCAGTTCCAGCGTGTGGTGCTGCTCCCCCAGGGTGCGTTCACGGCGTTCCTCCTCGCAAAGGAGGACGAGCGCGAGAAGTTGCTGCGACCGTTGTTTGGTGGTGAGGTATACCAGCGCGCCACCGAGTGGCTGAAGGGTGAGGCGAAGCGACTCAACGACATCGTGGGCGCGAGCGACGAGAAGATCCGTCACCACCAGCACAATGCCGCCGCATCACTGGCGCAGGTGCTGCAGGCGTGGCTCGATACCGAGGTGCCCGTCGACGAGCTCGTCGACGCTGGGGATGCATCGATGCTCGAGCGCGTGGAGGCGCTGGCGGCCGAGGACACCCGGCGTCGTGCACTGATGGATCAGCAGGAGGCCGCAGCGAAGGCGGCTGGCGAGGTTGCGGCCACAGCCGAGGCCGCAGCGAAGCTGTTCGACGGCGTTGCCGAGGCGCGCCGTCGGCAGGCGCAGCTCGAGGGCGAACGGGACGACATCGAGGCCACCCGCGCTCGCGCGGAGGCGTCGGTGCGCGCACGTCCTGTGGTTGCTGCGGCAACAAGGGTGGCTGCAGCGTCTGGAGCAGTCGTCAACGCGCAAGCCGAACTCGATGCGTTTCTCGCGCTCGTGAGCCGGAGCTTTGGCGAGCTGGGCCGTCCGGTGCCCGATGCCTCCGCACAGGCAGTGTCCACTGCCGTTGCAAAGGCTGGGCAGGAACTGCGTGCCGACGATGCGTTGCTGAAGGCTGCGGGTATCGCGCAGCAGGTATCCACTGATGCCGAGCGCACGGTGGAACGAGAGCGCGTAGCCGTGGCGACTGCCGCCGATGTGTTTGGCGCCAGCGAGAGGACGGTGGAGGAACAGCACGCACGCGTCACGAGCCTCGAGCCCATTGCTGCGGCCGCGCCACAGCGCAAGGTGGATATGGAGGCAGCCCAGCGAGCGGTCACCGATCGAGACAAGCTGGACAAGGCGCGCAAGAAGCTGGAGAAGGCTCAGGCGTCCGAGGTGGGGGCCAAGGCCGCGTACGAGTTGCTGATGGCGCGCTTCGTGGCCACGCAGGCACCGCGACTCGCTGAACAACTGCAGCAGGGTGAGCCTTGCTCCGTTTGTGGCTCCGTGGAGCACCCGGCACCTGCGCAGTTCATCGACGGTGATCAGGTCGACCACGACGAGGTGGATGCTGCGCGTGCACGCTGGTCGGCGGACCAGGGAGCGGTTGCTGCAGCTGGGCAGGAGGCCACGCAGTTGATCGAATCGCTCGGCGATGCGGCAAGCGACGATCCTGCTGTGCTGAAGACCCGCCATGCTGATGCGGCGGCTGCATATGCCGAGGCCACGCAGGCAGAGCAGTCGTTGTCGTCGCTGCGCGCCTCACTCGACGATGCGAAGGCGAAGCTGAAGGAACTGGAGCAGGCGGTTTCCGCTTGCAGCACGGCGCTCGCCGTCGCCGAGGCAGACGCAGTCTCGAAGCGGGCTGCATTGCAGTCCGCGCAGGAGGCGAGCGCGCACATCAACCCAGAGGCGCTCGGCGTGCGTCTCGCAGCAGTGGACGGTCTGGAGATTGCACTCGCATCGGTAGACACCGTGTTCAGCGGCGTCACCAGCGCGCAGGCCGCACTCGACACCGAGCAGTCGGCGCTCGCTACGGCGCTTGCGGCGAGCGGTTACGCGTCGGGTGACGCTGCTGCGGCCGCGTGCCTCGACGCGAAGGAAGAGGTTGTCCTGCAGCAGCGCGTTGCGGGGTGGGACAGTGCACTCACGAAGGTGGTTGCAGAGTTGGCAGCGCTCGAGAGCCAGGGTGTGCCGGCAGAACGGCCCGAGGCGGAGGTGCTGCGCAAGGCAGCGAACGACCAGGCCGACGAGGCGAAGGTTGCAGCGTCCGCGTTCACCACTGCGCGCGATGCGTTGCGGGCGGCGCGCGAATCGTTGGAGTCCGCGCGCAAGGTAGGCGAAGACTCGGCGAGGGACCGTGCGGCGCGTGACGTTGCCCGACGTGTGCATGCCACGTGCAACGGTGACGCCGGGATCCGCGTGAAACTGGAGCGCTGGGTGCTGGCACGTGAACTGGAACGGGTGACGCTTGCGGCGAACGTGCACCTCGGTCGCATGTCGAACGGTCGGTATCAGCTGCACCGGGACGCAACGAAGGGCGGTCTGCGCCTTGAGGTACTTGATGCACACACGGGCAAGCGTCGTCCCACGAACTCGTTGTCGGGTGGCGAGCAGTTCCAGGCGTCGCTGTCACTGGCGCTCGGTCTGGCCGATGTGGTGAGCCATGGCGGGTCGGCGAGCGGGAAGCAGTTCGAGGCGCTGTTCGTCGACGAGGGGTTCGGCTCGCTCGACCAGGAGGCGCTCACGCAGGCCATCGACGCGCTGGAGCAGATCCATGCGTCGGGGCGGATGGTGGGTGCCATCACGCACGTGGAGGAGATGAAGCAACGTCTCCACCGCGGCATCGAGGTGTCACGCCTGCCGAACGACAGCGGCTCCACCCTGCGCGTCAACCCGTAAGCAGGCGCGGCCCGCGCGCCGCCCGGCCCGCCAGCTCCCGGGCGGCGGCTGTCTCCGCGCCCGCGAACTGTGTAGCCACGGCGCCCGAAAGGGCGTCGGCGCTACACAGTTCGTCGGGCTTAGCCGGCGCTGTAGGTGGCGGCAATGGCGGCCACGTGACGGTGGTCCGTGCCGCAGCATCCGCCCACTACCTTCAGCCCGGGCATGACCGTCCGCAGCGCCGCGTACCGGGCGGCGAGGTCGTCGGGGTCTCCGTCGTCCAACTCGGTCATCACATCGAGTTCAGCGTGACTCAGTTGCGACGCGTTGGCCCGCAGACCACCAATCCGTGCAGTCCACGCCGAATCGCGAACCGGCACGCTGCCGAAGTGCGTCGGGTGAGCGCAGTTGATCATGTAGTGCTCCGGGTAGGCGCCGGTGGCAGCGTCGACTGCGGCGATGGCTTCGTCGAGTCCCATCGACGACGGCAGCCGGCCGTCGGTTTCGAGCGTGAACGAGATGACCACCGGGAGCCCGGCTGCCTTCGCTGCCTCGGTAACGCCGATGGCCTCTTCGACGTAGCCAAGGGTGAGTGCGGAAACGAGCTCGGCCCCAGCTGACGCCATCCGGTCGATCTGGAACGAGTGGTAGGAGGCGGCCTCAGCGGCGCTCATGGTGGTGTCGATGCGGTAGCCGTCACCGCGGGGCCCAACAACACCGCCGAGGATGCACGGGCCATTTCCCAGCCAGTTGGACTTCACGCTCGCGATCAGCTCGATCGACAGGTCGATATAGCGGGCAAGCTCGTTCCGGTCGTGGCTCAGCGTCGCTGCCCAGTCTGGGTTCGCCCGCCAGGTGGGAGCGTCGAGTTCGAGACCCATCTCGTGTCGGGTGGCGATGTCGACAAAGCCGCGGTAGTAGTCGAGCAGCAGCTGTCGGCCCGGCTGGCTCGCCACCAGTGGATAGGCCGCAAAGCCCGGAAGGTCGACGTTGTTCTGGAACAGCAGCCACGTTTCGAGACCGCCGTCGGTGATGACGGTGGTGTCTGCGGCGAATACGTTCGGGCGGTTCGGTGCCATGTGTCCAGCCAACCACATCGGCGACCGTCGTGACGCCCGGCCGGCCCCCGGCTCGTCGCACGCGAGCAGGGCGCGGGAGACACTCGTAAGGCTGAAGGAATTTGGTGTCCAGTACAGTCCCGGCCATGAAGGCACTCGTTGTTGGGGTTCTCGCGCTTGTTGCAGTCTCGGCCTGCTCGAACGACCGGAGCGACTCGAAGGTCGACTTCGAGGTCGTTGTTGATCTCAGTTCCCGCCAGACCGACGCACGACGCTTCGATCGCGACGGCCAGGCGACGACGGGTGCTCTCGTGCTCGACGGCAAGGGGCGAAGTGCCGATGGCGACGTGGGCGTGGTGGTCTGGGGGCTCTTCAACTATCGCAACGCCGCCGGTACGTTCGCACTCTCCGTGGAGTTCGACTTCGGAGACGGAAACAAGCTCTACGCGAACGGTACCGCCGGACGGACGACGGTCTCCGATGCCGGCGCCCATCTGGAGGCCACCCTGGCCATCGTTGGCGGCACCGGGAAGTTTGAAGGTCGCCGAGG
>CANIBN010000144.1 GCA_947465505.1 Acidimicrobiales bacterium
CACCCCGAGGTGAAGACGTTCTTGGAGCGCAAGGTCGCAGATGTCGATCGCTGGATCGCCGGCATGCGCCGCCTGCAGGCGCGCGTCAACTCGATGTCCTGACCCTCGATGGCCAGTCGACGACGCGCTTCGCCGCCCCCCGAACCCGATCCGGACCAGCCGACGCTCGGGCAGTTGTCGCTCGCACCTGGCGACCGCGTGCGCTTCCGGCGCGCCGCCGGCCAACGCTGGCAGGAGGCGATCGTGGAGGCTCGCGAGCGCGACGGCAGCGTGGCACTGCGTGATGCGAAGGGTGCGAGTCGCTTCATCCGCTTCGACCAGCTCGAGGTCTACCGGATGAGGAACCGCACCGGGCGGTGGGAGCCGGTGGTCGAGCAGGAGTGGGAGCAATTGTCGCTGTTCGGCAGCGAGCCGGCGAAGCCCTCGAAGCCCTCGTCGCGTCGCAAGCGCGAACGCCCCGAACCCCTCGCCTGACCCTGCGAGGCGCGCTCCACAGGCGCCTACACTCGCCCGCATGGCTGTACGTCTTGAACCGTCCGACGAGTACATGCATGAGCTCGGCCCCGAGTCGAACTTCAACGAGAGCATGTACATCAATTGCTTCGATCCCCGACAGGAGATCGGCGGCTGGTTCCGCATGGGCAACCGCGCGAACGAGGGCTATGCCGAGATGACGGTGTGTCTCTATCTGCCCAATGGCCGCGTGGGGTTCATGTTCAACCGACCGAAGATCGAGAACAACGATCAGCTGGTCGGAGCCGGCCTCACCTGGACGATGGTCACGCCCTTCGAGGAGCTGAAGATCGACTACGTCGGCAAGGTGGTCATGCTCGACGACCCCATGCAGATGGTGGAGCCGCGCGAGGCATTCAAGAACAACCCGTTCGCCGAAGCAGAGGTACACCTCACGTTCACCGGCCAGGGCCGGCCGTCGATGTTCGGTGGGGAGCCGGACAAGCCGCACGAGGCGCCGGGCGAGGAGTTCGCCAAGGGGCACTACGAACAACTCGTCGAGGCGCGCGGCACCATCCGCGTCGGCAGCGAGGAATGGGAAATCGAGGGCTGCGGCCTGCGCGACCACTCGTGGGGACCGCGCTACTGGCAGGCGCCGTGGTACTACCGGTGGCTCACTGCGAACTTCAGCAAGGACCTCGGCTTCATGGCGAGCCGTGTTGCGAAGAAGGACGGTCCCGGCACACGCGGCGGCTTCGTGTGGGACGAAGGCCGCATCTACACCTGTGACCACGCCGAGGTGTCCACCGAGTTCGTGGGCGACGACTCGTACCACCAGAAGGTCACCGGCCTGTTGCGTTCCACCAAACACGGCAAGGAGTGGCGGTTCGAGGGCGACGTCACCACGATGATCCCGCTGCGCAACCGTCGTCAGGACCCGGACGGCAACTGGCTCGTCACGCGCATCTCCGAGGGCATGACCCGCTGGGAGATGAAGGGCGGCGAGCACGAGGGCAAGGTCGGTTGGGGTATGAGCGAATACCTCGACCAGATCATCGACGGGCAACCTGTCGGGAAGGCCGAGTAACGCTGTGCGTCCCGAACATCTCGGCCTCGTTCGCGTCGCGGGACGGCCGTCGCTCTCACCCGATGGTCGCTTCGTCGTCTTCACGGTCTCAAACCCCGACACCGACGCAAACTCGGGACGGTCGCAGATCTGGATCGCGGCTACTGATGGATCCACCGCGCCACGGCCGCTCACCGATGGCACCAAGCGCGACGGTGATCCTGTGTGGTCGCCGGATGGCACGCGCCTTGCGTTCATCTCTCACCGGGCGGAGAAGCCGTCGGCCACCACGATCCACCTCCTTCCGTTCGGTGTTCCAGGCGAGGTAATCACCATCGCCACGTGCAAGGGCGGGGCCGGGGATCTCCAATGGTCACCGGACGGGACCTGGATCGCCTACGTCGGCAGTGCGCTGAGCGAGCGCTACGACGAGGACGACCTCGCCAAACAGCCACCACGGCGCATCACACATTTCTTCTCGAACCTCGACTCCGAGGGATGGACCCACGATCGACCTTCGCACGTGTTCGCTGTTCGTGCCGATGGTTCTGCGGCACCACGCGATCTCACACCGGGCACCTTTGCGTTCTCCGACCCCTCGTGGCTCGCCGACTCGTCGGGCGTGGTGTGCAGTGGTCACGGGCACGACACGTGGGACCGCGACTGGGCACGTGACCTCTACCTCGCCAACCTCGCCGGAGAGCGCCGATGCCTCACCGCAACTGACGGCACGTACATGCTCCCCCGCGTCTCCCCGGACGGCGCTCGCGTTGCCTTCATCGGTTCACGAATCCCGCTACTCGGTGGTCAGAACAGCCGCCTTGCAGTCATGGATCTCGCTTCGGGTTCGTGGGAGTTCGTCGACACCGGGATTGACAGGAACTTCGCTCCTTATCCGGGTGCTCAAGCACCCATCTGGGACGGGAATGCGCTCCTGGCCAGTTACGAGGACCGTGGCGATGTGTCAGTCCGCCGCATCCCTCTCGATGGCGGCACCCCAACCACACTCTCGGGCGCACACCAGACGGTGGCCGGATTCGACGTCGCCGGTGACGTGCTCGTCGGCGCCATCACCACCTTCGAACGACCCGCCGAGATTGCTGTCCTCGGACCCAATACAACGCTTCGCACGCTCACCGCGCTGAACGATGAGTTCGTGGCACAGGCCAAGCCGGTCAACGCTCACCGCTTCACCGCCCCGTCGACCAACGGCGTCGAGGTTGACGTGTGGGTAGTGCTCCCGGCCGGCATTGATCCCGGTGACGCCAGTCAGAAGGTGCCCGTGCTGCTCAACGTGCACGGCGGACCGTTGACCCAGTACGGCAACAAGTTCTTCGACGAAGCCCAGATGCAAGCAGCATCGGGCTACGCAGTGGTGATGAGCAACCCTCGCGGATCGTCGGGTCGCGAGGAAGCGTGGGGACAGGCGATTCTCGGCCCCAAGCACCCGATCCGGCCCGGATCGGGCTGGGGATCTGTCGACGTGGAGGACGTACTTGCTGCGCTCGACGAGGCACTGCGCCGCTTCCCCTGTATCGACGCAAGCCGTCAGGGCATGCTCGGCGGAAGTTACGGCGGCTACATGGCCACGTGGCTCGCCGGCCACACCGATCGGTTCCGCGCGATCTGTTCCGAACGTGCGGTGAACAACATGCTCACCGAAGAGTTCACGGCCGACTGCTCGACGACGTTCGTCATGGAGACGGGTGTGAACCATCTCGACGACCCCGAGGAACTCCTCCGCATGTCGCCGATCACCTACGTGCGCAACATCAACACGCCGATGCTCATCCTGCACTCCGAGGACGATCTGCGCTGCCCGATCTCGCAGGCCGAGGAACTGTTCGTGGCACTGCGTCTGCTCAACAAGGACGTCGACTTCCTCCGGTTCCCAGCAGAGAGCCACGAACTCTCGCGGGCGGGCTCGCCCATTCACCGCAAGCAGCGCCAGGAAGCCATCGAGGAGTTCTTTGCGAAGCACCTCAGGCCCGCCTGATCGAGCTGTAGCACGCCGTGCTACAATTCTTATCGTGGCACAGAGCATCACCCAGCGCGAACTGAGGAACGAGAGCGGCGACATCATGCGTCGGCTTGATGAGGGTGAGGCCTTCGTCATCACACGTAATGGCACTCCCGTGGGCGAGCTCACGCCACTACGCCGTCATCGCTTCGTTCGCGCCGAAGCAGTAGCGGAACTGTTCCGTCATGCTCCCGCCCTCGACGCGAAGCGCTTCCGGGCGGACCTCGACGCTGTTGCATCGCCCGATGCGAAACCCCGTGCCTGACCGGCGACGACAGCGCGGGTTGCTCGACACCTCCGTGGTGATCGACCTCGAGAAGATCGAGTCCGATCTGCTCCCGATCGAGTGCGCGATCAGCGCGGTTACGCTGGCCGAACTGGCCGCCGGACCTCACGCCACCTCCGATCAGCAGGAGCGCGCCCGACGTCAGGATCGCCTGCAACGAACTGAGGCGATCTTCGATCCTCTGCCGCTCGATGTGGAGGCCTCCCGCGCCTACGGTCGCATCTACGCTGCGGTGTTTGCGGCTGGGCGCAAGGCTCGGGGTGCCCGCGCTGTTGACCTGCTCATTGCGGCCACCGCACTTTCTCTCGACCTCCCGATCTACACCCGTAACGCCAAGGACTTTGAGGCGTTGGAGGGACTCGTCGAGGTAGTCGAGATCTAGCGGCTCACACCTCGCCGGCGAGCCAGGCGTCGATCAGCTTGCGGGCGATGGAGATGCGCGGCGGGATGTTCGGCAGTTCGTTGCGGTGGAACCACTGCGCGTCGACGATCTCCTTCGGGTCGATGTTGATGTCGCCGCTCGCCCACTCGGCATGGAAGCCGAGCATCAGCGAGTGCGGGAACGGCCACGGCTGGCTGCCCCAATAACGAACGTTCTTGATGTGCACGCCGACCTCCTCGAGGATCTCACGGTGCACCGCATCCTCGAGCGACTCACCAGCCTCGACGAACCCGGCGAGCGTGGAGTACATCGGGGCACGGAACGTGACACCATGGGCGAGCAGCGCCTCGTCACCGCGTGTGACGAGCGTGATGATGGCCGGTGCGAGGCGCGGGAACGAGAGCGACTTGCAGGCCGGACAGCGCATGGCGCGCTCGCCCGGAGCCTGATGAGTCTCGGTGCCACACCGACCGCAGAAGCGGTGCGATCTCGCCCAGTCCACGAGCTGTACGGCACGGCCGGCCACCAGCCAGTCCAGTTCCGGGTTGCGGCCGAAGTACGAGAAGAGATCGGTGGCGGCCCCGTCCGCCGGGTCCTCCCCGTGGGGCACATCAACGGCCCAGCAGGGGGTGTCACCAAGCATGCCGAGGAAGTGCAGGCCCCAGGAGCCGTGCGCGGGTTCCTCGGCCTCCCAGATGTTGGCCCCGACGACGTGGAAGTACCGGCCGGGGCCGGCTCCTTCCGGGACCTCCACGAGGGGAACGAACTTTCCAAACGTCAACAACTCGGCCATGGGTTGAGCATGGCACGCCGGGACCTGCCGGCGCAGCGTCCGAGCAGCGTGAGGGGCGTTCCCGGGCGCCTACACTCGCCCCATGTCCAACGTTGTCATCGTCGATGCCGTCCGCACGCCCATTGGTCGTCGTAACGGCGGTCTGTCCACCCTGCACCCGGCTGAACTGCTCGGCGCCGTCCAGAAGGCGCTCGTCGAGCGCACCGGTATCGACCCGAGCGTGATCGACCAGGTGGTCGGCGGCTGCGTGAGCCAGGTTGGCGAGCAGTCGTTCAACGTCACGCGCACGGCGTGGCTTGCGGCGGGCCTCCCGATGTCCACCGCAGCCACCACGGTCGACACGCAGTGCGGCTCGAGCCAGCAGGCAACGAACCTCGCCACCTCGCTCATCGGTTCCGGCGTCGTCGACGTCGCCGTCGCCTGCGGTGTCGAGATCATGAGCCGCATCCCCATCGGCATCAACTCCTCGAAGAAGCTCGGCCTCGGCGTCCCGATCCCGAAGACCTACTTCGACCGCTACGAGATGACCTCACAGTTCGAGGGCGCTGAGCGCATCGCCGAGAAGTGGAACATCACCCGTGAGGACACCGACGCATTCGGTCTCCGCTCGCAGCAGTACGCGGCACGCGCCTGGGCCGAGGGCCGGTTCGACGGCCAGTACATCGAGATCGACGCACCCGACGTGGACGAAGAAGGCAAGCCCACGGGCACGACGCACCGAGTGTCGCGTGACGAGGGCATTCGCGAGTCCACGCTCGAGAAGCTCGCGTCGCTCAAGCCCGTGCTCGACCGCAACCCGTCGGTGCACACCGCCGGCAACTCGTCGCAGATCAGCGATGGCGCCTCGGCCGTGCTCATGATGACCGAGGAGAAGGCCAAGGCGCTCGGCCTGAAGCCCCGTGCACGCGTGGTCGACACCTGCCTCGTGGGCGTCGACCCGATCCTCATGCTCACCGGCCCCATCGATGCCACGCAGCGTCTGCTGAAGCGGTCGGGCCTGAAGATCGACGACATCGATACCTTCGAGATCAACGAGGCGTTTGCCTCGGTCGTGCTCGCCTGGCAGAAGGAAGTCGGCGCCGATCCCGAGAAGACCAACCCCAACGGTGGCGCGATTGCCCTCGGGCACCCGCTCGGCGGCACCGGTGGCTTCCTGCTCACCAAGGCGCTCTACGAACTGGAGCGAACGGGCGGCCGCTACGGCCTCATCTCGATGTGCTGCGGTGGCGGTCTGGGCACCGGCACCCTCATCGAGCGCCTGTAACTCGCCTGCCGGCCGAGGGCGGCCCGTCGCCGCCCTCGGTTAGGCTTTCTCAACATGACGGCCAGATGCACACCAAGAGCGCTCGCACGTGTGCGTTCCGTGGCTGTTTCCCGTCGAGCCGGTGGCTGCATGCTCGCCGTGTTGCTGCTCGTTGGCCTCGTGGTGTCACGTCCGGGGGCAACACCGGCCGTTGCGCGC
>CANIBN010000145.1 GCA_947465505.1 Acidimicrobiales bacterium
CCGTACATGAAGAAGAAGTTCGGGAAGCCCGGCATCGTGATTCCGAGATAGGCGCTGGCGTTGCCGTCCCACTTCTCGTGCAGCTCGACGCCGCCCCTCCCGACGATCTTCATCGGGTTGAGGAATCGGTGGGCGTAGAAGCCCGTGGCGTAGACGATGACGTCGGCCTCGTGGAGCACGCCGTCAGAGGTGAGCACGCCCTTCTCCGTGATGCGATCGATCGGGACGGTGTTCAGCGAGACGTTGTCACGCTTCAGCGTCTTGGCCCAGGTGCCGTTGTCCACCATGATGCGCTTGGATGCCGGCGGGTACTGCGGGATGACCTTCTCGGCAAGGTCGGGACGATCCGCAAACTCTGCCTTCAGGTAGTCCTCGAGCTGGGTGCGGAGCTCGAGGTTGAGTTGGCTGACGGAGAGGCTCTTGTCGGGCCACGCCGGGTCGACCTTGCACGCGGGCAGCACGCCCTCGGCACCGCGCCAGAACAGCAGGAATCGGTACCACTTGCGGTAGGACGGCACGTTGTCGAACATCCACTGGAGACCCGGCGCAATCTCGTCGTGATAGTTGGCGAACGGGAAGAACCAGTTCGGAGTGCGCTGGAACACGGTGAGGTGCTTTGCCGTCTGCGCAACGATCGGGCAGATCTGGGCCGAACTCGCACCGCTACCGATGATGACCACCCGCTTGCCAGTGAGGTCGACCGACTTGTCCCACTCCGCGGAGTGGAACGACGGCCCTGCGAAGGAGTGCATCCCCTCGATGTCGGGCATCTTCGGGCGGTTCAACTGGCCGACCGCGCTGATGACCGCCTGGACGGTCTCGGTGGTCTCGCCGGTGGGGGTCTTCAGTTCGATGACCCAGGCCTGCTGCTTGTCGTCCCACACCATCGAGGAGACCTCGTGGTTGAAGCGGATGTGCTTGCGCAGACCGTGGAACTCTGCGAACTCACGGAAGTACTCGAGCAATACGGCCTGCGGCGAGTAGTGCAGCGGCCAGGCATGGCGGTTCTCGAACGAGTACGAGTAGAAGTGGTTCGGGACGTCGACACGGCATCCCGGGTACTGGTTCTCGTACCACGTGCCGCCCACCTCGGCGTTCTTGTCGAAGATGATGAACGGGACACCGGCCTGCTGCAACCGGTAGGCGTTCAGCAGACCGGACATCCCGGCGCCGATGATGGCGACCGTGAACTTCCGGTCGCCCGCGAGGCCGGCCTTCTGCCAGTCGGGAGCGCGGGGATCGTCGGAGGTGATCGCCAACTCTTCCTCGAGCAGTGGCAGGTAGTCCTCGGACACCTCGGCGGCCATGAGGTACTCCATGATCGTGTGGAGCGTCTCGGCATCGGGCGCCGGAGCAACCTTGCGGGTGCCGTTCTGGAGGTCCCGGATCACACCGAAGGCAATCTCCCGGATCTCGGCCTGCTGTGCCTCGGTGAGGCCACCCTGAGGCTCGCCGGCGAGCAACGGGTCTACCTGAAGGTGGGACTTCAGGAGCGACAGGTCTCCTGTGGCGAACGCCAGTGTCGAGAGCAGACACGGCAGTTCTGCGGCAGCGAGGGCGGAACGGATGGAATCGTCAGTTGCAGCGACCATGGGCAGAAACTAGCCAACTCCGGCAGGCCGCGCCCGACGTCTCAACGGATCGCGACGGCGGCGATCTCCATCTTCCACTCGGGGCGCACCAGAGCAGGCACCGTGATCAGCACCGAGGCCACGCGACGGCCACCGAGTGCGGCATCGCGGGCTGCCATCACCCCGGCGAGGGGTTGGCCGACCACTGCGTAGGTGGTGATCGACACGATGTCATCGACCGACATCCCTGCCTCGACACAGATCGCAGAGATGCTGCGCCAGGTCTCCACCGCCTGTTCGGCAACATCGTCGGAAATCGTGCCGTCGGGTCGTGTGCCGACCGTTCCGGAAATATGGAGGATCCGCTCCGCTCCGGTACTCAACACGCCGTGGGCGTACTTGGCTGCCGTCGGGGCGATGGACTCCGGGTTGATCTCGCGATTCATGACGAGGATCCTGCCACGGACGATTCGCTTCCCGGATCTCCGAGCAATTCGGCGAGTCGCCGGGCGAGCAGTACCGGTTCGCCATAGATGCGGATGAGCTTGCGCTTTCCCGTCCGTCCGCCCACTACCTTCACGTCGAGCCGAGCCACACCGAATGCCCCCGCGAGCACCTTGCAGACGGCGTGATTCGCGCGACCCTCCGTAGGGGGTTCGACAACCCGGACCGCGAGCACGCCATCGTGTGCACCCTCAAGTGCGTCACGGCGTCCGCCCGGCCGCACGTGCACCCAGAAGTCGAACGGCTGCAGTTCCACACCCACAGGATGCCGAGTGTTGCGGGCCAGCAGCACCGCCGGGCCTACATTGGCAACGGCGCCCACGCGCCCTGGAGCCACACGTGACCACTTTCGGACAGGAACTCGGAGCCGGCGCTGCCGGCATGGCTGCTGGGCTCATCAACGCGGTCGCAGGCGGTGGCACCCTCGTGTCGTTCCCGGTGCTCGTCGCGCTCGGCGTGCCTGCCGTGCGAGCGAACGTCACGAACACTGTCGCGCTCTGCCCCGGCTACCTCGGCGGCGCGTTCGCACAGCGCACGGAACTCGCCGAGAACGTGCAGCGCCTGAAGTCGCTCTTGTTCGTAGCGGCCATCGGTGGACTCACGGGCTCCGTGCTGCTCGTCCTCTCACCGGAGAAGTTGTTCCGCAACCTCGTTCCGTACCTCATCCTCGGGGCCTGTGCACTGTTCGCTGCCCAACCACGACTCAAGGCCCTCCGCCATCGAGCAGGTGATGCCCCGCCGAACCGACTGCTCCTTGCACTGTCGGTCTTCGCGTGTGCCCTGTACGGCGGCTACTTCGGGGCAGGCCTCGGCATCATGCTGCTCGCCGTGCTCGGCCTTGCACTCCCGGATCCACTCCCGCGGCTCAACGCACTCAAACAGGCACTGTCGCTCGTGATCAACCTGCTCGCTGCACTGTTCTTCGTGTTCTCCGGAAAGGTGGAGTGGCAGTTCGTCGCCGTGATGGCGGTGGGGAGCCTCATCGGGGGCAATCTCGGCGGAAGACTCGTCGGACGCCTCAAGCCAGCGGTACTCCGCTACCTCGTCATCACCTTCGGCATCGCCGCCGCGGTGAAGTTCTTCCTGTGAACAGGACGATGGACACCATCTGGGTGCTCGGCGACCAGTTGAGCACCGAACTCGGGCCGCTGCGTACGGCAGACCCGTCGACAACGCGAGTGCTCATGGTGGAGAGCACCACGAAACTCGCATCACGGAACTGGCATGTTCAACGTGCGCACCTCGTGATCAGCGGCATGCGTCACCTTGCCGCCACGCTCCAAGCGCGCGGTTTCTCGGTGGACTACCGCAGAGCGACCACTCTGCGTTCCGGACTGACCGAACACCGCGCGGAGTTCGGCCCCTCGCGGGTACTCGCGATGGAACCGGCATCGTGGGACGGACTGGAGATGCTGCGCGAGGCGGGCGTTGTGCTGACTCGTTCCGAACAGTTCCTCACCCACCCCGACGAGTTCGCTTCATGGGCAGGGGATCGACGTTCGCTGAAGATGGAGGACTTCTACCGGTGGCAGCGCCGCCGACTGAATCTGCTCATGGACGGCGACGAGCCGGCCGGGGGCCGGTGGAACTTCGACCACGACAACCGGGAGCCACCCCCGAAGAAGGGCCATCAGTGGCCGGCGCCGTGGTCGACCACTCCGGACGAGATCGACCAAGAGGCTCTTGACGAACTCCGCAACGATCCGGCGCTCACCGGACGGCTGTGGGGCGAGAACCCAACCGGCACCTGGCCGACCTCGCGGGCTTCGGCTCTTGCGCAGTTGGCACACGTGATCGAGTTCGTGCTGCCCGGCTTCGGGCCGTACGAGGACGCGATGCTCTCCACGAGTTGGCACCTTGCCCATACCCTGCTGTCGCCCGCGCTGAACCTCGGCATGCTCCACCCCCTCGAGGTCTGCACGGCGGTCGAGAAGGCGTACCGAAACGGGCACGTTCCGATCGCATCCGCCGAGGGCGTGATCCGTCAGATCATCGGCTGGCGGGAGTACGTGTGGGGCATCTACTGGCTCTGGATGCCGGCGTACCGCTCGGAGAATGCGCTCGACGTACACCGTCCACTCCCGCCCGTCTACCGGGGCGCGCCCACACAGATGCGGTGCATGTCCTCCGCAATCGGCGATGTTGCAACGCACGGCTGGACGCACCACATCCAGCGGCTCATGCTCCTCGGCAACCTTGCCCTCCTGTCCGGCGTTCGTCCTCAGGATCTCGTGGACTGGATGTGGGAGTCGTTCGTCGACGGTGCCGAATGGGTGATGCTTCCGAATGTCCTCGGCATGGCTCTCTATGCAGACGGCGGCAGGATGTCCACCAAGCCCTACGCCGCGGGTGGTGCCTACATCGACCGGATGAGCGATTACTGCAAGGGATGCAGGTACGACCGCAAGAAGCGAACAGGCGACGATGCGTGTCCGTTCACCACGCTGTACTGGTCTTTTCTTGACACGAACCGCGACCGCCTGCTGCGCAATCCCCGTGTGGCACAGCAGGTCCGCGCCATGGAGCGCCTCAGCGACCTCGAGGGCGTTCGCCAGCGCTCCGCCGACGTACTTCGCGCCCTCGACGACGGCATACTCTGACCAGTGACCTCGCTGCTCAATCCCCCCGATCTGGCAGCAATCGGCGAACACGTCGCCAGCGTTCGCCGTGCGATAGCCGGTGCCCTCGACCGCCGCATCGGCGGGCCCGACGCCCGTACCCGCTGGGACGCAATGCTGGCCGCACCCGGAGAGCGACTCGTTGCCGAAGACAGCCCCGTGCGCATTGTCCACGGAGATATCGCAATGCTGGTCGGCGGACTCCGCGCGATCCTTCTGCAGAGCCTCCACCCAAGGGCCATGGCCGGGGTGGCGCAACACAGCAATTACCGCACGGACCCCTGGGGTCGCTTGCAGCGCACCGCTGACTTCCTTGGAGCCGTCACGTTCGCGCCCACCGAGCAGGCCATGCAGAGCATCGAGGTGGTGCGTGCTGTGCACCTTCGGGTCGTCGGCACCACTGCGAAGGGCGAACCGTACTCGGCAAGCGAGCCACACCTGCTTCGCTGGGTCCACATTGCCGAGATCGACAGTTTCCTCGCTGCGCACCGCGTCTACGGCGCCACCAAACTCACCGCCGCAGATGAGGACCGCTACGTGGCCGACGTTGCCGTGGTTGCCGAACTGCTCGGGGCGGACCGCGTGCCGAAATCGGTCGAGGAACTCCGTGCCGCACTGCGCGAGTTCTCGCCGGAGCTTCGGTCGAGCAAGGAGGCCCGCGAAGCCGCCCGCTACCTCGCGGTGCCACCGGGCCTCTCGGCACCTGAGCGCGTCGGTTACGGGCCGATCTTCACGGGTGCTGCGTCGCTGCTCCCGATCCGCAGCCGCCTCCTGCTCCGACTGCCCGTGTTCCCGGTGACCGAGCGGCTCGTAGTGCGCCCGGTTACCAGTGCTGCGCTCAGCCTCGGGCGCTGGTCGCGGCCCAGATAACGAGGCCGGCCGCAAGCGCTGCACGAGCGGTCCACCCGATGGTGCGGATCCAGTTGGTCCGGACGAGCGATCGAACCACCGCTGCGTCGTAGCGAACCGCCAAGGTTGCGTGTCGGGGCACCTGCAGGAGCACCGTGCTTGCGAGCACGACGCCCAGCAGAACAAGACCCGCTGCACCCCACCATCGACTCAGCTGCTCCGGAGCGAGGAAGAAGACCCCGAGCGCTGTGACTCCCTCCACGGCCATCGGCACCGCCACCACGAGAGAGGTGCGCCGCTGATGAGCAAGGGCGTACGGGACAGATTGCTCCTGACCGACGAACGCGAACAACGGGTAGTGCACCACCTGCACGAACCAGATCAGACCCGCCATCGTCGCCGAGGCAACGAGGTGAACAACCAGCAGCGCCACCGAGGCGATCAGTCGGCGATACGGAAGCGCTCGTCGGCGGCCGAGAGTTCCTTCGCTGACTCGTCGGCCTGGAACGCAAGCTCGACCACTGCTGCGAGGAGCAGCCGGGTCTGTGGCCACGAGCGCTCGAACGCCATCTCCTCGCCCATTTCGCGAAGGTGCTCGGCGGTGGGGTCGTCGGCGTTGTCGCCCAGCAGTTCGATGGCGCGGTTCACCAGTTCGTCGAGCAGTGGGGCGAAGAGATCCCCGAAGGCCCGCACG
Organism: Acidimicrobiales bacterium; assembly: GCA_947465505.1. Classification (GTDB taxonomy): domain Bacteria; phylum Actinomycetota; class Acidimicrobiia; order Acidimicrobiales; family Ilumatobacteraceae; genus WLJO01. The sequence goes on from CANIBN010000145.1 coordinate 6,237, forward strand.
GAACGTGCGTCGTCGCGGTCACGAATCCACGCGTCAACCGTCTCCCATTGCGAGGCGATGTCCGTGACGTTGCGGAGGTCTGCCACCTTGTGACGGTGCCCCACGCGTTGCGCCGACTTTGTGCCGATTGCAAACACGATGTCGCGCCGATCGGCCTCCTCGAGCAGGAGATAGAGCCGATACACGTCGCCGTCGA
>CANIBN010000146.1 GCA_947465505.1 Acidimicrobiales bacterium
ACCTCGACGAATTTGAACGAGCGGGCGCAGTTCCAGAGTCATGGTTCGAGGAAGTTGTGCGCCGCGTCCTTGACCATCCGAACCTTCCCCGGCTGGTGTCTCAATACAAACTCCGGCATGAGGGTCGGGTGGTGGCAAGGTTTGATCACGCGTTCCCCGATGCTCGGGTAGCTGTCGAGTCCCACAGCAAACGGTTCCACTTCGGTCCGGTGCGAGAAGCGGTGGACGAGGACCGTGATCTTCGGGTGCAACGCCTTGGCTGGGTAGTCGTGTACCTCGGTTGGCACGCGACTCGACGACCCAGCGAGGTGGTGGAGATCTTGCGGGACGTGGTAGCCGCTCGGCTCGTGAACTAGAGCGACGTCAGGTGCCGGTGGAGGCGACGCCGATAGGGCAGGACACGCCGGTGCCACCCATACCGCAATAGCCGTTCGGGTTCTTGCCGAGGTACTGCTGGTGATACGGCTCGGCGAAATAGAACGCGTCGATCGGCCCGATCTCGGTGGTGATGGCGCCGTAGCCCTTTGCGGTCAGTCGCTCCTGGAACATGTCCTTCGACGAAATCGCTGTCTCGAGCTGCGCAGGCGACGTTGCATAGACCGCACTGCGGTACTGCGTGCCGATGTCGTTGCCCTGGCGCATCCCCTGCGTGGGATCGTGATTCTCCCAGAACACTTTCAGCATCGCCTCGTACGTCGTCTTCGCGGTATCGAACACGACGAGAACAACCTCGGTGTGACCCGTCTGTCCCGAGCACACTTCTTCATACGTGGGGTTCGGTGTGTAGCCGCCCGCATAACCAGCGGCGGAGGTGAACACTCCGTCGGCCTGCCAGAACTTGCGCTCGGCTCCCCAGAAGCAACCCATGCCAAACACGGCAACCTCGCATCCCTCTGGCCATGGACCAGCGATGGTGTTTCCGTTCACGAAGTGTGTGTCGGGGACTCGCATCGAGCGGTCGGTGCGACCGGGAAGCGCATCTGCCGGATCCACCATCTGTGTCTTCTTGCCGAACATCGATCCCTGCCTCCTGGGCACCTGAGTGTCTCTGTTGTTCCACAGACTATTCCCGTTACGCCGCAGCAGGGCTTGTGGGCCATAGTGGACCCATGGCGGAAGGGGAACTGCTCACACCGGGTGTTGAGCGCAGCCAGCGGTCCCGGGCTGTGGAGGCGATCCCCCGAGAGGCCTGGTACGCGCTGTTCATCACCTCGTGCGCCCAGTTCTTTGTGAGCTTCGACGCCACGGCACTGAACGTGGCGTTCTCGTCCATCGAGAGGTCGTTCTCCGACGTGCCGCGCACCACCCTCGCCTGGACACTCACCAGTTACTCCATCGGCACCGCGTCGCTCCTGCTCCTCGCCGGCCGGCTCGCCGACCTGTTCGGCCGCAAGCGCATCTTCCTCATCGGCATTGGTGCGTTCGCAGTGGGAAGCCTTGCGGCTGGGCTGTCACCCCATGTGGGTCTGCTCATTGCTTCCCGCGCCATCCAGTCCGTCGGTGGCGCGCTCATGCTTCCCACGTCACTGGCACTCGCCCTTCCCGGATTCCCCGCCTCCCGTCGCAGCCTCGCTGTAGCGATTTGGGGATCATTTGCGGCTCTGGCCGGAGGGATCGGGCCGCCCGCAGGAGCCGGGCTCATCGCGCTTGGCGGCTGGCGTGCGATCTTCTTCATCAACATTCCTGTCGTCCTGATCGTCGTACTGCTCGGACGCAAGTACCTCAAGGAATCGAGCGACATCAAGGCGGGCGCCCGACTCGACCTCATCTCGGTTCCGCTGGGAAGCATCGCACTGGCCTCGATCACGCTCGCCGTACTCGAGGGAGAGAAGTGGGGTTGGACCAGCACCCCCGTCCTCAGTCTCTTCATCGGTTCGCTGGTGCTCTTCGTCATCGTCGTGATGCGGTCGCGATCGCACCCACAACCCTTGCTCGATCTCCCGCTGTTCCGCAGGCGTCGCTTCACGGGTGCAGCAGTCACCACGTTCCTGTTCAACGCACCGACGTCGGGCTTCTGGTTTGCGACACCGTTGTTCATGCAGACCATCTGGGGATGGTCGGTGCTCAAGAGCGGTATGGCGCTCGTACCTACGCCAGTCGTGGTGTTTGCTGCAGCGAACCTGTCGGGTCGTCTGTCCGACCGGGGCATGATCAAGCGCATGGTGACGGCCGGCATTGTGCTGGTGATCGTCTCAGCGATCGGCATGTACTACACGCTCGGCGCCACGCCGAACTACTGGGCGGGCTACTTCCCATTCTCGGTGCTCTACGGCCTGGCACTCGGCCTGTCGTGGTCCACCATCACGGCCGCCGCACTCGTTGGTGTCGAGCCACAGCGCTACGGCGCAGCCAATGGCACAGTGGTGACCTTCCGTACGATCGGCAGCGCGATGGGTGTCGCCGCCGTAATTGCCGTGTCCAGCACGGGTGGTGAACACGGATCGGTGGCCTCGTTCCACCGTGTGTATCTCGCCATTGCGATCGCGTTTGCGGCTGCTCTTGTGGTGTGGCTGTTCACCTATCCCAAGGACGAGCGCAGGCGATGACCAACGTGAGCATCGCGCCGTTGCAGGAGAGCGATCTTGCCGTTGTACTCGAACTGAACAACGAGGCCGTGCCGGCAACAAGTTGGCTGGATCTTGCTGAACTCCGTGACCTGTTCGCCATGACGTCGTACGCACTCGGCGTTCGGACGACGGGACGCGAGGAGGTAGTGGGTTTCTGCCTGAACCTCGATCCCGGCGCCGAGTATCAGAGCCTCAACTACCGATGGTTCTGCGATCGATACGACTCGTTCACGTACCTCGACCGGATCGTGGTGCACCCGGACTTCCGGGACCGTGGCATCGGTGCGGAGTTGTATGCAGACCTCGAGCGCCGCATCGCCGGACAGGTGCCGTGGCTGTTCTGCGAGGTGAATGTGAAGCCGATGAACGCCGCCTCGCTTCGATTCCACCAACGCATCGGATTCGCCGAGGTGGGACAGCAGGACACCGAGGGCGGCAAGAAGACCGTAAGCCTCCTAGCAAAACGCCTCGGCTAGTACCCGTTAGAGGACGTATCGCAGCACGTTCTGCGGTCGGGCAAGAACTGGAAGCGTGTTCGCACGTCGGCAACGTGTTCCGCACGCACGTCTGCGACGAGCAGCGCCTCCTCACGTGCACCCGACACCACGATCTCGCCGAGCGGATCGATGATGCGACTGTCGCCCGAGTACACCAGTCCTCCACCCTCGCCCACGCGGTTACACGCGATGACGTACGCCTGGTTCTCGATAGCGCGGGCCTGCAGGAGCGACATCCAGTGCAGGCGACGACTCTCGGGCCAGTTGGCCACCACGATGTACGCGTCGGTCTGCTTGGCCATCTGCCAGAACTCGTCAGCGAATCGCAGGTCGTAGCAGACAAACAGCGACAGGCGAACTCCCTCGACCGTCACGTTGACGAGTTCGGTCCCGGCGTTGAAGTGTTCGTGCTCACCAGAGAACGAGAACGGGTGAATCTTGCGGTACCGGTGCATCTCGCCCTTCGGTCCGGCGAGCACCAGTGTGTTGTACGGCTTATCGCCGGGCGAGTTCGGGGGCACCTCGGGACAGGAGCCACACACCCAGATGTTCTTGCTCGTGGCCTGTTCGCTCAGGAACGTTGCCGATGGTCCGTTCTCCGGCTCGGCGATTCTGTCGCCCCGCCCGAAGCCTGTCGAGAACGTCTCGGTAAGCACGGCGAGTCGAGCGCCAGCGGCAGCGGCAGCCGTGATCTGCGGCGCGAGGTGATCGAAGTTCGCCTGTCGGTCTTCCCACGTAATGGTGTGCTGGACAATTGCGACTTTCATCGGGTGAGCGCCTTCAGTCGGGCCGTTGCGTCGTCGATCACTTCGTGACGCTTGCAGAAGGCGAAGCGAACCATGTGCCGGCCCTCGTCCTTGTTCGCATAGAACACAACGTTCGGGATGGCCACCACACCGCAGAGGTCTGGTAGTTCGCGACAGAACGCGTAACCGTCGCCGTCGGGTCGCACCGATCGAATGTCGACCGTGACGAAGTACGTGCCGGTGGGCTTGTAGGTGAGGAAGCCCGCTTGCTCGAGGCCTGCGCAGATGCGGTCCCGTTTGAACTGCAGATCATCGGCGATCTCCCGGTAGTACTCGTCGGGCAGCCGCAGACCGGTTGCGATACCCGCCTGGAACGGTCCGCCCGCTACGTAGGTGAGGAACTGCTTCGCTGTTCGCACTGCAGCGATGAGGTGCGGCGGTGCGCACACCCAGCCCACCTTCCAACCGGTTGTGTTGAAGGTCTTGCCACCGCTCGACAGCACGAGCGTGCGCTCACGCATTCCCGGAAGTTCGGCCATGCAGACGTGCTTCACGCCGTCGAACACCAGGTGCTCGTACACCTCGTCGGACACGACGATGAGATCGTGCTCGATCGCGAGGTCAGCGATGCCCTGCATCTCGGCGCGAGTAAGCACCTTGCCGGTGGGGTTGTGCGGGGTGTTGATGAGCAGCAGCCGCGTCTTCGGTGTGATCGCCTTGCGCAGCGCGTCGAGATCGAGGTCGTAGTGCGGCGGTCGCAGCGTGACGTACTTGGGCACGGCGCCGGCCATGGCGACGACGGCGGAGTAACTGTCGTACGACGGCTCGAGCATGACCACTTCGTCGCCCGTGTCGCACAGACCGATGATGGATGCAGCGAGCGCCTCGGTGCATCCGACCGTGACGAATACCTCGGTGTCGGGGTTGTAGTCGAGGTTGTAGAAGCGCTTCTGGTGCTCGGCAATCGCCTGCCGCAGCGCCGGAATGCCCGGCCCGGGCGGGTACTGATTCAGCCCACCGTCAATGGCGGCCTTCGCAGCATTCAGCACCTCGGATGGCCCCTCGTAGTCGGGGAAGCCCTGACCGAGGTTCACCGCGCCCTTAGCGATGGCGAGGGCCGACATCTCGGCAAAGATCGTGGTGCCAAAGCCCTGGAGCTTGGCGGAGACATAGGGGACGCGTGCTGAGCCCATCGCCGCGAGCGTACGCCCCCGATAGCGTCGCGGGGGTGCCCGCACCGTCAGATGCACCCGTGATGCGCCAGCTTGTCTGGACCGACATGGCCGACGAGGCCCGTCGCTCGCTCATCTCCAGAGGCCTCGACGACATCATCCCTGCGGGACTGAGGGACTCCATCATTGGGCTCATCGAGGACGTCCGCCAGCGGGGCGACGCCGCCGTGTGCGATGCCCTCGCCAAGTTCGACCGCACCACCGTGCGCCCCGATCAGCTGCGGGCCACGGACGCCGAGTTTGCTGCTGCGTCCGGAAAGCTGGCGCCGTCTGTCATTGCCGCCATCGACGACATGATCGAGCACCTGCACCGCTTCAACACCGAGCAGCGCAAGCGGGCCGAGAACTGGGGCTTCGAGACCGAGCCAGGCCTGTGGGTGGGCGAGAAGATCACCCCCATCTCGTCGGCGGGCCTCTTCTGCCCGAGCGGCAAGGCCAGCTATCCCAGCGTCATCGCTCAGCTCGGCACGCCGGCGGTCGTGGCAGGTGTACCCGAGATCGCCGTCGTGGTGCCGCCCGCCCCGGGTACCAATGGTGAGATCGACCCGGCCGTACTCGTCGTGTGCGAACGCCTCGGTATCCGCAATGTGTTCCGTGTCAACGGACCGGCCGGCATAGCCGCGCTGGGCTTCGGCACCGAGAGCATCCCGAAGGTTCGCAAGATCGTCGGCCCCGGTTCGCCGGCGGTCACCTGCGCACAGGTGGAGATGCAGCGCTACGGCGTGGCCACGATGATGGTGCTCGGGCCCACCGAGAGCCTCGTCATCGCCGACGACACCGCCGACCCCGTGCGCCTTGCCGCAGACCTGCTTATCGAGGCCGAGCACGGCACCGATTCGTGCACGGTGCTGCTCACCACGTCACCCGGTGTGGCTTCCGCCACCGAGGTGGAACTCCAGCGACAGATCGCCGGCCTGCCTGCAGCCCGAGCGGAGGCCGCCCGCGCATCGCTCGGGGCCAACGGCGGATGCATCCTCGTCGACTCGCTCGGCGTCGCTGCATCCATCGCCAATCAGTTCGCCTCGGAACACCTGCAGATCGCCGTGGCACCGGAGGCCGAGGAAGACCTGCTCGAGATGCTCGTCAACGCCGGCGAGATCCTCGTTGGCCAGCACACGCCGTTCTCTGCGGCCAACTTCGTCATCGGCTGCCCGGCCTCGCTGCCCACGAGTGGCTTCGCGCACGTCAGCAGCGGCATCACCGTGGACACGTTCCTGAAGCGCACGGCGATTGCAAAGGCGGACCTCCGCGCCGCACGCCGCATGGCGCCGAGTGTCATCGCACT
>CANIBN010000147.1 GCA_947465505.1 Acidimicrobiales bacterium
ACGGGAGCGAACACGTCCCTGCCTGCAAACGTGGCACCGGGCGCATCGAGGTGCCACTGCGCATCGTCGAGCACGATGGCGCGTTCGGCGCCACCTGCAAGTGCAACAGCAGGCGCTATCAGTCCGTTGTCGGGACCGATAATCACGCCGTTTCCCCCGGCGACCTCGACCGCGATCGCGCGACGATCGGTGCCCACACCGGGATCGACCACTGCAAGCACCACACCAGCAGGCAGGTACGAGATGCTGCGTGCGAGCGCCAGCGAACCGGCGCGCACATCAAACGGTGCAACATCGTGCGTGAGGTCGATGACCGACACGTGCGGAGCGAGATCCCGAATGACGGCCTTCACGAGACCGACGAATTCGTCGACTGTGCCGTAGTCGGAGAGGAACGACACCGTGTCGTAGCGACGGCCCGTTGATTGCATCTCACCGCTCATCGTGTGCTCCTCATCGCCCTGTATGCCCGAAGCCACCGCCACGGTTCTCACCGTCGAGCGACCCCACCTCGAGCCACCGCACCGGCTCCACCGGCAGTACGACGAGTTGCGCAACACGGTCCCCGCGCATCACGTGATACTCGGCCGAGGGATCAGTATTGAGCAACAACACCTTGATCTCGTCGCGATACCCGGCGTCGATGAGCCCCGGTGAGTTGAGGAGCGTGACTCCGTGCTTGAGCGCAAGCCCGCTGCGAGGAAGGAGGAAACCGCCGTGTCCCTCGGGCAGTGCAATGGCGATCCCTGTGGGGACGAGCACCCGGCCGCCTGCTGGCGGGATCACGAGGTCCACCCGGGACACTAGGTCGATTCCCGCATCGCCAGGCTTGGCGTAGGCGGGTAGATCCAGACCTCGGTCGAGTCGCACGATCGGGATGTTGGGCACGGACGCAGGCTACGGGTGCTGGGGTACACGCTGACGAACTCGGGCCGTTGTGCGCGTAGGGCTACCCGTGCCCCTAGCCTTCGCCGGAATGCTCGTCTGGATGGATCTCGAGATGACCGGGCTCGACCCGGCGCGCAACGTCATCGTGGAGATTGCCACGATCGTCACTGACGACGAGTTGAACATCGTTGCCGAGGGGCCAGACCTGGTGATCCACCAGCCAGAAGAGGCGCTCGCCATCATGGAGCAGATCGTCGTGGACATGCACACCAGATCGGGTCTCCTTACCGCGATCCGGGAATCCACGATGACCCTCGAGGAAGCCGGCCGTCAGACGCTCGAGTTCATCAAGGCGTGGTGCCCCGAGGCCCGCAAAGTGCCGCTCTGCGGCAATTCCATTGGTATGGACCGCCGATTCCTTGCGGCGTACCTCCCCGACATCGAGAACTGGCTGCACTACCGCTCGGTGGACGTGAGCAGCGTGAAGGAACTCGTGAAGCGGTGGTACCCGAACCTCGAGGCGTCACGACCCCCGAAGCAGGGCTCTCACCGGGCCCTCGACGACATCCGGGCCAGTGTCGAGGAGTTGCGCTTCTACCGAAGCCGGGTCTTTGTCACCGAACTCGCCCCGCTTCCCCCTGCACCTGCGCCGGGATCCTGATCCGCTAACTGGGGAACGCTTGCCCCCTACAAGTAACTTGTGGGCGTGGGGCCCGGGGACAAAAACGCAGCAACGAGCGCAGCCGCGCCTGGGGCGCCGAAGTACCGCAAGCAGGAGCAGGAGCCTGCCAGCCAGGCCATCACCGAGGTAGCGCCCGGTGTACTCCGTCTGCAGTTGCCGATTCACCTACCTGGGCTTGGCCACGTCAACTGTTACGCCCTTGAGGACGAGCGCGGCTTTGCCGTCGTCGACCCCGGCATGCCCGGGCCGCGTGCTTGGAAGGAACTGCAGGATGCGCTGAAGCGCGCCGGTATCCCGCTCAAGCGAGTGCACACCGCCATCGTCACGCACAGCCATCCCGACCACTTCGGCGGTGCCGGCAAACTGCGCCGCGAGACCGGGGCAGACATCGTCACCCACAAGTCGTTCCGTCTTCGTTGGAACCCCACCGAGACTGACGACGACGTGGATGTCGAGACGCAGGCACTTGCGGCATCGGGCTGCGCACACGACACGTGTGACGACACGTCGCATGATCACGCGCAGGAGCACAGCGAGTCGATTCGCGAGCACAACTGGAACCTCCCCGCGCCGTGGGGTGGCGACCCGCCGAGACCGGACTGGAAACGACGCATCCGCTGGCAGTTGCTGCGCTCGATCCCCGGGCTCATGCCCACACCTACCCCCACGACGCGTCTGCGCGAGGCAGACACGGTGACCTTCGCGAAGCGCGAGTGGGTTGCTGTGCACACACCGGGGCACACCGCCGATCACCTCTGCCTGTTCGACCCCACCGAGGGAACGTTCCTCTCGGGCGATCACGTACTGCCCACCATCACGCCACACATCTCTGGCCTCATGATGTCCGCCGACCCGCTGCAGTTGTTCTTCGACTCCCTCGACAAGGTGCGCGAGTTCGGCGGGCAGGTGCGCACGGTGCTGCCCGCGCATGGTCACCCGTTCCCCGACCTCGCCAAGCGCGTCGACGAGATCAAGCATCACCACGACGGGCGGCTCGATCGACTCCGCGAGGCGTACCGCGAACTCGGGCGTGCCGCCACCGTGTCGGAGTACTCGCACTACTTGTTCTCGCCGCGTGCGCAGGGCGCGATGGCCGACAGCGAGTCGTACGCGCATCTTGAGCACCTCGTGCAGCGCGGTGAGGCCGAGAGCCACCGTCGCTCCGACGGCATGCTCGCCTACGAAGTGAGCTGAGGCGCTACTAGTTCAGCCAGGTGCGCAGCGGCCACAGCAGCACCGTGCCAGCCGCGAGCAGCAACAGCACGAATTTGATCACTGCCGCAAAGGTGACGAGCGGGGCCGTACCTCCACCGTTGGCCGTACCTCCACCGTTGAGATGTGTGGTGGCCGCCTGACGGAGCGCAACGTTCTCGATGACCGCAACCGCTGCCGCCACGAGACCAAACACGATCTCCTTGCGCCCGAGGCCCGGACGACTCACCGCCGTGAGGATTCCGCCGAAGCCAAGCGTGACGAACACGTACCCTGCAGTCACCAGATAGTCGATATCGAGACTGCGCAGGATCGCGTCACGGCCTCGATCGCCGCCTGCAGCGACGAGCGAGCGCAGTTTGGACGGGCTTCCGGCGAACTCGAAGGCCAACAGGCTCGACTGGCCGGCCGAACGGAGGATGAAGAACTCATCGGACCGGCGACGGGTGGCGGCCCACACCTGGAGCCCGCCGAGTGCGGCACAAACGACGGAGAACAAGGCCCCGATGACCCTCATGACCCCCAACGCTAGTCCGCTACCCCTGACCGTCGGCGCCATGCTTGAGGGCCGGAGCACCCAGAATCTGTCCCGTTCGTCGTAATTCAGTTGACGATCGCTGTGGAAGATGGTTGCCTAAGGGCGTCGTTGCCCAACAGCGACGTTTCAGGACGCCAGAGAGACACCTACCGATGAACCGCACCCACTTCGCAACGAACATGGCCGCAACGGCCGGTTCTTCGCGTGCGTGCGCATCGATGCATGCAGGCGCATGGCAGGTCGTCGCAAACATGGCCGCGTATGCACCCAAGCATGCCAAGTCCTCCAAGCGCACCGCCCGGAAGGCCTTCAGGCACTCGACGTAAACACCACACACGTCGAAGAGCACGCCGAAGGCCGCCGGGATCACCCGGCGGCCTTTCTCGTTCTCAGCGACTTCCCAACCCTGTCCCAGTCCGCCCTCAGATTCGTCACCGACACTCGAACCACACAGAGAAAGAACCCTTTGCCATGTTGGCCACCTCCACCCTTGAACCCGAACTGCTCACCGGACCCGCACTCGATGTTGCGTCGACCGATGCAACCGCAGACCTCCTGTTCCGGATGGACCCGTGGGCCAAGGCACGCTGTCGCGACGGCAACGGCACACTCACCCACCTCTTCTTCAGCGAGGACGCCCTGCTCATCGCACGGGCCAAGGCCATCTGTTCCAAGTGTTCGGTGGCCGACGCCTGTCTTGCTGCTGCGCTCGAGCGAGAGGAGCCGTGGGGCGTGTGGGGCGGACAGCTCATCGTGAACGGCAAGGCGATTGCCCACAAGCGGGGCCGTGGGCGGCCGCCCAAGCACCCTCGGCCGGCGCTGGTGGTGGACGAGGTCCCGATTCCGCCCCGCCGACTCGTGGTCACGGCCGAGCGGGTGGCCTAACAACCCGACCGGGCCAACTTCGCCAGTTGCAGGCAACGTTCAGCGAGCCTGCAACTCGGTCCGCCGCGTTGCGGGTCCCCTCCCCCCGGGGGCCCGCAACGCAGGTGCGGAAGTAGCCTCGGGAACCGTGGTGCGTACCGGATCCCGACCGTTTCTGCGCACTGCTGCCGTGCTGGTCGCTCTCGTTGCGCTCGCCAGTGCCTGTGGCAACACGTCCCCGGGTACGACCATCTCCCAGGGCCCCGGCGCACCGGATGCGGCTCGCCTCCCCGCCGTGCTCGTGTCGAACCTCGACGGAACCGCCGTCTCCCTTCCGTCACTCGCCACCGGCACGCCCCTGCTCATCAACTATTGGTATGCCACTTGTCCCCCGTGCAAGGAAGAAATGCCCGCCCTCAGCGCGCTTGCCGCTGAGTTCACTGGACGCGTGAACTTCGTCGGTATCAACCCCCAGGACGACGCGGCAACGGCGCAGCGGGTGGCAGCCGAGCGTGGCACCACTTATCTCCAGTTGCTCGACAGCACCCAGCGCAGCGTGGACGCGCTGGGTCTCACCGGGTTCCCCACCACGGTCCTCGTCACCCGGTTCGGCACCATTGCCGGCACGCTGCGCAAGTCGTTCACCGAGGGCGAACTACGAGACCTCATCAACCGGACGCTGCTGTCGTGATCGCACTCTCCGGACAGTTCGCACTCAATTTCCTGCGCGGGGTACTCGCCACGGTGAACCCGTGCGGTTTTGTCCTGCTGCCGACGTACCTCATGTACTTCCTCGGTACCGAGGGAGCACGACCGGGAACCCAGCGAGCCAGCATTCAGCGCGCGCTCGTCGTGAGCGCAGCGGTTGCTGCTGGTTTCTTCTCGGTGTTCCTCGTGATCGGCCTGCTCGTCGAGGCCGGCTTCTCGTGGTTCACCCAGCACTCGGACTGGCTGGGACTCATCATCGGGATCGTGCTCATCCCGCTCGGTCTCGCCATGATCTTCGGATTGCGCCTGTCGATGAACCTGCCGAAGTTCGTCCGCAGCAGCAACGACCGGCGCCTCGTGTCGATGTTCCTCTACGGCGTGTCGTACGCCATCGCTTCGTTGGGTTGCACCATCGGGCTCTTCATCCCGGCACTTGCCAGCGCAGACCGCGAGGGATACCTCAGTGCCGTCCTTGCCACGGTGCTCTACGGCGTGGGCATGGGTGTCACGCTCACGGCGCTCACGGTTGCGCTCGCGCTCGCACGCACGGGCCTGCTCAAGTTCCTGCGCAGGGCCATGGAGCATCTCGACCTCGCTGCTGGTGTGCTCATGATGCTCACCGGCGCCTATCTCGTTTGGTACTGGGGATCGGAAGTACGCAATCCCGGCGGTAACAAGGGTGGCGCAGTCAGCCAGGTGGAGAACTGGCAGACCAACGTGGCCAACTGGCTGAACAACGTGGGCGTCACTACCCTCGCCTTCGTGCTCGTCGGGGTCACCGCTGCTTCGGTTACCTTCGTGGTCGTGCGCAACCGACGCAGCCGCAGCAAGGACATCACCAGCGCATGACGCTCTTCTCGCAACTCCTTGCCCATCCCGGTGTGGACGAGGTGTGTGAACTGCGCGGCACGTTCGGTTTCATGGCGTACCACGGCGGGTCACTCGAGGTGGCCACCGACGTCATTGCTCGTCGCGCTGCCGAAGCGTCGGGCGCGAGCTACTACGGCGTGCACCAACCGGCCGATCTGCAGTGGCATATCCCGAGTACCAAGGTGAGACCGCACGAATCGGACACGCTCGCCGAGTTCCTCGATCACGTCGATGTGGTGATCACGGTGCACGGCTATGGGCGGCAGAACTTCTTCACGAGCTTGCTGCTGGGCGGCCGCAATCGTGAACTCGCCGAACATCTCGGTGCAAACCTGCGAACGGCGCTCCCCGCCTACCGGATCATCACCGAACTCGAGGAGATCCCCACCGAGCTCCGTGGGCAGCACGAGCACAACCCGGTGAACCTTCCGCCCAAGGCCGGGGTGCAGCTCGAACTACCGCCGCGTGTTCGTGGATCGAGTCCGCTGTGGTGGGACTGGGAAGGGCCTGGCCTCGTACCGCACAC
>CANIBN010000148.1 GCA_947465505.1 Acidimicrobiales bacterium
CCCTTCTCTGCGGAGTCGATGTCCAACACGCCGGCGAACATCATCGGCTGGTTGCCCACCACGCCAACGGCGCGACCGTTGATACGGGCAAAGCCGCACACGATGTTCTTGGCCCAGTGCGGGAAGTACTCGAAGAACTCGCCGTCGTCCACGACCTCGGCGATGACCTTCTTCATGTCGTATGGCTGGTTCGGCGATGCGGGGAGGATGTCTCGCAACATCTCGCAGAGTCGCTCGGGGTCGTCGGTGGCCTCGGAAACCGGGGCATCCTCGAGGTTGTTCGACGGGAGGAATGAGAGCAGGTAGCGAACGTCGTCGAGGCAGGCCTTCTCGTCGGGCGACACGAACGTGGCAACACCGGACTTGGAGGCGTGGCTCATTGCGCCACCGAGCTGTTCGAGCGTGACCTCCTCACCCGTCACCGTCTTCACCACGTCGGGGCCGGTGATGAACATGTGCGAGCTCTCGGTGACCATGAAGATGAAGTCGGTCATGGCCGGCGAGTACACGGCGCCGCCGGCGCACGGCCCGAGGATCACCGAGATCTGCGGGATGACACCGCTCGAGAGCACGTTGCGGTAAAAGATGCCGCCGTAGGAGGCGAGGGAGACCACGCCTTCCTGGATGCGGGCACCGGCGCCGTCGTTCAGACCAACAACCGGGGCACCGACCTTGAGCGCAAGGTCCATGAGCTTGTGGATCTTCTCGGCGAACACCTCACCGAGGGCGCCGCCGAACACCGTGAAGTCCTGGGCGTACACGAACACCTTGCGGCCGTCGACCGTGCCCCACCCGGTGATGACACCGTCGGTGTACGGACGCTCGTCGAGACCGGCTGTGTGGGCACGGTGGCGGGCGAGCAGGTCCAGTTCCTGGAACGAGCCCGGGTCGAGGAAGTACTCGATGCGCTCGCGGGCGAGCATCTTGCCCTTCTCGTGCTGGCGCTCAACCGCCCGGGGGGAACCGGCGTGGTAGGCCTCGTCCCGGCGCTGGCGGAGGTCTTCCAGCTTCTCGTGCATCGGATTCGGGTTCGTCACGTCAAGCGAGGCTAGTCGCTGGGGTGGCCGGGACGAAGGTCGGTGGTCTGCCAACACCGCCCTTGCAGGAGGTCGTGGCTAGTTCCCGGCGTTGGCGGGGGTGGTATCCACCGGTTCGGTGGTATCCGGCACGGTGAGACGGGTGCTCTCGGTGGCGATCGTCGAACTCGTGGGCGTGGGGTCGGAACCGTCCTGGTTGAGCACCACGAACTGCCCGCTGGCCGCTGGGAGGTCGCCGTTGGGCCCGGTGCCGGTGACGGTAATGGTCCAGGTACCGCTGGCAGGGAACACAAAGCCCTGATCGGGTCCGAAGCCGTACTTGGGAGTGCCTTCGATGGGGATCTCGATGCTGGCGGCGTTCACATCGTTCGGCACGAACGTGATGAGGCCATTCGTGAGGCTCTTCGGCTTGAGCAGGGTGAAGTGCACCTCCACCTGGGCACCGACCTTCTTCGGCCCGAAGGTGACCTCCACCTTGAACGAACCGTCGTCGGACACGAGGGTGTTCTTGTTCACTGCGGCCGGGTCCGAGGACGCCGCGTTGGGCGCCTTGGCCCCGGTGAGCCAACCCGTCATCAGCAACACGAACGCCCCGACGAGAATCTCGGTGCGCACGGACTTGCGAAGGCGCTGTGCTGGACGGGGCGGAAGGGTGCGGGTGCGAGACAGTCGGGAGCGCACGAACTGACGGTTCGCCGTGCCCACAAATGCCATGGCGGCGACTGCGAGGAACTTGAGGATGAAGATCTTCCCGTAGCCGGTGTTGAACAGGTTGCGAGCACCACCGAGGTGCAGTCCGGCCTCGACCAGTCCGGAGAACACGGTGAGCCCGAGCGCCGGTAGGGCGATACCCCGGAACTTCTTGAGTGCCGTGACGAGATCGGCTTCGCCCGGACCAGCAAGCACCACACGGGTGATGAGTGCTGCACCGCCGAACCATGCCGAGATGCCGAGCATGTGCAGGATGCCGAACGGGATCGAGATGAGCCCCTCGGGGTGGCGGCTCCAGCCATAGGTGATGATGGCGAGGCCCGGTCCGCCAAAAGCCATCAAGCGAGACGTGGAATCCACGATCCGCTCTGGGCGGCGGGCGACCCATAGCGAGGCAGCCATCGCGAGGAAGCGGATGACGAGCACCTTGCCGTAGGTGGAGTCGAGCGCAGCGCCCCAGGTAGTGGGCAACAGACCACGTGCGAGCGAGACCCCCTTGGTGTCCGCCACGATGGCGGCAAGGGAGATGAGGTTGCCGAGTGTGCCGATTGCCCAGGCCCCGATGAGGTGGCGCACGGTGAGGACGTACTCGACGCCCTCCACCCACGCCAGCGCAACGAAGAGGAGCGCCCCGGCGAATGCGGCCAGGCCGAGGTAACCGAGCAAGCGGCCGATGAGCCCGAGGAAGCCGCCGCTGTAGTTGCTCTTGGCGAGTCCGAGGCCGCCGGTCTCGATCTTGATCGGCTCGGTGGTGTCGGTGACTCCGTCGGTACCGGTGGTGGCGCCGTCGGGCGCCTCGAGAATGAAGTTGAACTTGCCGGAGACGGGCTTGCTGTTCTTGGGCTTGACGAGCCAGGTGACCGTATACCCGCCTGCCGGAAGTCCGTTCTGCTCGAGCACCCGCACCTTGAGCGACGTGCGGTTGTTGAACGCGATGGGCTGGCCGACGTTGAGCAACTCCCGGTTCGAGTTCTGCAGCTGGATGACTGCCTCGATGTCGGGAAGGATCGCTGCGAAGTTGAGGATGATCTCCGGCGGGGCCGCCGTGAGGGTCTCGCCGTCGGCCGGGGTGGTGGCAATGACCCCGATGGGCGCCGTGGTGGGAGTCTGGGCCTGTGCGGGCGCGTCCGAGCCGAAGGAACTGAACAGCAGAGTGAACAGTCCGGTCAGCAGCAGGAGGAGCGCGCGACGACGTTGCATGGGACACCCGAACGCTAATGGCTGGGGACCCCCCGACCGTGACAGCCTGCGCAAACGGCAACAAGGGCCGTTATTCACTCTGCGAGGGTCGGTGAACCCGGCCATCACACCCCCTGAGTAGGCTCGCTGGCGATGGCTCAACAGTCGCTCTACCGCCGCTACCGACCCCGTCGGTTCAGCGAACTCAAGGGGCAGGAGCACGTCGTCCGCGCCCTGCGCAACGCCGTCGCAACCCACCGAGAGGGACAGGCGTATCTGTTTTCCGGGCCCCGCGGCACGGGCAAGACCACCTCGGCCCGCATCCTCGCCAAGGTGCTCAACTGCGAGAACCCGATCGACGGCGAGCCGTGCTGCGAGTGCGAGTCGTGCAAGTCCGTCGAGGCCGGCACCAGCTTCGACGTCATCGAACTCGACGCAGCGAGCAACAACAAGGTCGACGACATCCGCGAGCTCATCGAGCGCGTGAACCTCGGTACGCCGGGTCGGCACAAGGTGTACATCCTCGACGAGGTACATATGCTCACGCCTGGGGCCGAGGCGGCGCTGCTCAAGACGCTCGAGGAGCCGCCCCCGCACGTCGTGTTCGTGCTGGCTACCACGGACCCGCAGAAGGTGCGCGACACCATTCGCAGCCGCACCCAGCACCTGTCGTTCCACTTGCTCAACGAAAAAGAGCTCGAGGATCACGTTCGCTGGGTTGCGCAGGACGCTGGTATCGACATCACCGACGACGCGGTGGAGGCGGTCGTACGTCAGGGCGGTGGCTCGGCACGTGACACGCTCAGCGCGCTCGAGGTTGTCGCTGCAGGCGGTGGAGTGGCGCCCGAGGCGATGCCGCTCGACGAGTTCATCGAGTCGATCATCGAGCACGACCCGGGCCGCGCACTCGCTGCAGTGGCCGCATCCGCTCACCTCGGGCGAGATGCACGGTCCATCGCCGAAGCAGTGCTTGCGCACCTGCGCGACTGCTTCTTGTCGATCATGGCGCCCGAACTCGTGCAACTTCCCGTGCATCGCGCCGAGGTCGTGAGCGAGCAGGCACATCGCCTCGGTGCTGCGGCTGCGGTTCGTTCGATGGAGGGGATCGGCGACATCCTCGTCGAGATGCGACACGCCCCCGATCCCCGTGTGCTGCTAGAGGTTGCACTCGTGAAACTCACCAGCGCGTCAGTTGGGGGAGACGTCGCCGCGCTGATCGCTCGCATCGAACGGCTCGAGCGCCAGGTTGCACAGGGCGGTGGTGCTGGGGCCAACACGGGTGCCATTCCGCGCCCGGTACCCACCGATCCCACCACCGGTCGCGCCGTACTTGGCGGCCGTGCACGACAGGCAGCGGCGGCACCTGCGGCGCCTGCTCCAGCAACTCCTGCAGCGACAGCCCCTGCTGTACCGGCAGACCCAACGCCTGCTGCTCCAGTTCGTCCCGCTGCTGCACGACCTGCAGCCGAGCCTGCTGCGCCTGCACCCGCTGCTCTCACCACCGATCTTGCAGCAGCGTTCGAGAGCGTGGTCCGTCCTGGGTTGAAGGGGATGACCAAAGCCCTCTTCGTGGTGGCGCAAACCAAGGGCGTGCGCGACGGCGCACTGGTGCTGGCTTTCCCGTCGAAAGTGCATGCCGACAAGGCAGCGAAGTATCAGGGGGACATCGAGAAGGCACTCGCTCTTGCTGTTGGTTCGCCGGCCAAGGTGGTCATCGAGGGCGACGCCAACGCTGCACCTGCAGAGTCTCGCAATGGTGCACCAGAGCCGATGGATGCAGACTTCGACCCCACCGAGTTCGTGGAGGATTCGTCGCGCGCGGTCACCTCGAATCTCGATCGCATTATCGGCACGTTCCCCGGCTCAAATCTCGTGACGGGTGACAACTGACGTGGCCAACACGTATGCACCTCCGGTCCAGGCGCTCATCGACGAGCTCGGTCGCTTGCCGGGTATTGGCCCGAAGTCTGCTCAGCGCATTGCGTTCCATCTCCTCAAGCTGCCGACACCCGATGCGGAGCGGCTTGCCACGGCGATCGTTGATGCGAAGGCCAAAGTTCGCTTCTGCGATCGCTGTTTCAATGTGGCAGAGGCAGCGTTGTGTGGCATCTGCGCGGACGAGCGCCGCGATGCAACGGTGCTCTGCGTGGTGGAAGAAGCGCGCGACATCGTGGCGCTCGAGAAGACCGGCGAGTTCCGTGGTCGGTATCACGTGCTGCTCGGTGCGATCTCTCCCATCGAAGGCATCGGCCCCGAGCAGTTGAAGGTGCGCGAGTTGCTCACCCGACTGGCCGACGAATCGGTCACCGAGGTGATCGTGTGCACGAACCCCAATGTGGAGGGTGAGGCCACGGCGATGTACCTGGCGCGGCTGCTCAAGCCGTTGGGGCTCACCGTGTCCCGGCTGGCCAGTGGGTTGCCCGTGGGCGGAGACCTCGAGTACGCCGACGAGTTGACGCTCGGTCGTGCCCTCGAGGGCCGCCGCACGATGGACTAGCGAGTCGCTCGGACCGCTCACGCGGCGGCCAGTCCCGACCATAAAGCGGTGGTGAGGGAAGCGCCAGCGACGAGCCACAGGAGGGAGCGGCTGAAGCGGAGCGGCGGCCAGTCCCGACCATAAAGCGGTGGTGAGGGAAGCGCCAGCGACGAGCCACAGGAGGGAGCGGCTGAAGCGGAGCGGCGGCCAGTCCCGACCATAAAAATGGTTCTGGGGTACCACCCACCGAGTCGACAGCGGGCGGGACGCCGACTCGGGGGGCAGTACCCCAGACGGGGCTTCGGGAGAGGTGGGGGTTCCCGAAGCGACCTTATGTGTCATTTACGTTACGACTGTTACGAATCGTCGTCAAGTCACCCCGAAGGGTTCGTCGTCGAGGAATGGGTCGGGCATGCCCGCTGACCTGCGGGAACGCGTCAAACGGGCTCAGGCCCGGTCGAGGCTCAGATGCTGCGGATGATCAGGGCGTCGCCCTGCCCACCACCGCCGCAGAGCGCAGCGGCACCGATGCCACCACCGCGGCGACGCAGTTCGAGCGCAAGTGACAGCGCAAGACGGTTGCCGCTCATGCCGATGGGGTGACCGAGGGCAATGGCGCCACCATTCACGTTGACGATCTCGTCGGAGATGCCGAGGTGCTGCATCGACGCAATGCCCACGGCAGCGAATGCCTCGTTGATCTCGAAGAGGCTGATGTCGCTGACCTGCTTGCCGATCTTGCCGAGCGCCTTGAGGATCGCATTGCTCGGTTGATGCAGCAGCGAGGTGTTGTCCGGACCAGCCACCATGCCGTAGCTGAGCACTTCAGCAAGCGGTGTGATGCCGCGGGCCTCG
>CANIBN010000149.1 GCA_947465505.1 Acidimicrobiales bacterium
GGCTGGTATCCCGATCCGAGTTCCCCCACGCAACTGCGTTGGTGGGACGGCTCAGCGTGGTCTGAGCAAACGGCACCACGGCCTGAGGTAGCGCCCTCCCCCACCCCCGCACCGGCACCCTCCCCGGTCTCGGCACCCTCCAGGTCTCCGTGGCCTCAACCGGGCACCTCCGCAGGGACGACCAACAGCGCACCATCGTTCTCGTCCCCGCCGCCGCCTCCACCTCCGCCGACGCCCCCGTATGCGCCAACCTCCTACACGCCCTCGCACTACCCCAGCGCGTCCGGCACGGGCACGGGCACGGGCGGCATTTCGTTCGACTTCTCGCGCAAGGCCTCCTACATCCGGCGCATCGTGGCCTCGTCGCTCGACTGGCTGTTTGCGTGGTGGCCGGTCACGGTTGGCCTCACCGTCACGTTTGCGATCGTGGGGGCAAACGACGTGAGCACCGACCCCGACGTCATCGACGTACAACTGAGCGGCGGGGCAACGCTCGCAGTCACGCTCGCCCTGATCATCGGTTTCATCGCCTCGCTGACGCTGCTCATCTGGAACCAGTTCGTCCGCCAGGGGCGCACCGGGCAGTCGCTCGGCAAGAAAGCGCTCGGTCTCGCACTGATCTCGCTCGAACGACAGGGACCCTGCGGTGGGTGGCGCGTGCTCGGTCGGCAGGCCATCGGGTCTGCTCTGGGTAGCGTGTCCGTCGGACTCTTCCACCTAGCGGACGTCCTGTGGCCGCTTTGGGACCCGCGGGGCCAACGCATTGTCGACAAGATCCTCGGCACCTGTGTCGTCCCAGTTCGGGAACACTGAGGACCCCGCCTTCACACTGCTCGCACGGAGCGCTGCAGCAGTCGCAGCCCCAACTCCATAGCAAGGCACTGGCGCCCGCGAACTACCGTGAGAGAAATGGCGATGACCCGCGGTGCCAAGGTGCTGATGTGCACCTCCATCGGGGTGGCGCTCTCCGCGGTCGACACCACCATCGTCAACGTCGCCCGCGACACCATCGCGGACGAGTTGCACGGCAGCGACGGTGCCGTGTCGTGGGTGCTGTCGGGGTACAGCATCGTGTTCGCGGCAGTACTGCTCACGTCGGGCCGACTGGCAGATCGCTACGGGCGCAAGCGCATGTACATGACCGGTCTGACGATCTTCATCCTGTCGTCAGCCGCATGCGGGTTCGCCTGGCACCTCAACGTACTCATCGCAGGCCGAGCCACGCAGGCTGTTGGCGCCGCACTGCTCACACCGTCAGCACTCGCGCTCGTTCTGCCCGAGTACCCGATGGAGAAGCGGTCGTCGGCCCTCGCCGTGTGGGGAATGGTGGCCTCCAGTTCCGCAGCGCTCGGACCGCCGCTCGGCAGCGTGATGATTGATGCGTGGGGATGGCGCTACGCCTTCTTCATCAACATCCCCATGGGTGTCACCGGCTGGATCATGGGCAAGAGGCTCCTGCACGAGCATCGGGACGAGAACGCCCAGGGCCTGCCCGACATCGTGAGCATCGTGTGTGGTGTGGGCGCTGTCGGCGTCATTGCCCTTGCGTTCACCGAGAGCAACAAGTGGGGTTTCATCGGCCCGAAGGCGCTCATTGCCTACGCCGTCGCTGCCGTGCTCATCCCCGTGTTCGTGTGGCGATGCAATCACGCGCGGCTTCCCGTGCTCGACCTGAGCCTGCTGAAGTCGCGTTCGTTCAGTTCGGCGAACCTCGCCGGCGTGTTGTTCTCCATTCCCTTCTACGGATCGCTGGTGGCCGATCTCTCGTTCCTGCAGCGGCAGTGGAACTATTCGGTGCTCGGGGCCGGCGTGGCCGCCACCATCTCACCCGTGTTCTCCTTCCTTGTCAGCCGTCCCACCGGCAGGCTGTGCGACCAGTTCGGACACCGCAAGGTGGTGGTGCCCGGAGCGCTCATCCTTGGGCTGTCGGTGTTCCTCCGTGCAGCGTTCATGACGCCAAACGCTGCCTACTGGACTCGTATGGCCATCCCGATTGCGCTTACCGGAGCCGGTCTCGGCATCCTCATCCCCAGCATCCAGTCGGGAGCCGTGAAGTATCTGAAGGTCGACCGAATGGCGATGGGCTCGGCGTTCTACACCACCGTGCGCCAGTTGGGTGCGGCGCTCGGCGTTGCGCTCACGGTTGCCATGCTGCAGCGCGCCGGTCACTCCACCATGACGAACTTCCGCGCAGCGTGGACGCTGCAGGGCATCGTGGCGGTGTGCGTGGCAGTGGTGATGGTGATCGGGTTCCGGCCGCCGGCCCCGGACGCATAGGCCTGCGCGCCCAGGCTGGGGCATACTGACGGCATGCAGGGTTCACAGACCGAAGGCGTGACCACCAACGGACTCGAGCGCAGCGACACGGTGGCGCTCTCGGTGCTCGACCTGTGTCCGGTGTCCGACGGCTCGAACCCGGCCGAGGCTCTGGCCAACTCGCTCGACCTCGCTCCGCGTATCGAGCGCCTCGGTTACCGCCGGCACTGGGTGGCAGAGCATCACAACATGCCCGGTATCGCCAGTTCCGCACCGGCAGTCCTGCTCGCCCACATCGCTCAGGTCACGAGCACCATCCGCATCGGTTCCGGCGGTGTGATGCTGCCGAACCACGCTCCGCTCGCCATCGCCGAGCAGTTCGGCATGCTCGAGGCACTGCACCCGGGTCGGGTGGACTTGGGTCTGGGTCGTGCGCCAGGCACCGATGGCATCACCGCCGCCGCGCTGCGCCGCGGACAGCGACCCACCGCAGAGGACGACTTTCCCGATCAACTGGCCCAACTCCTCGGCTTCTTCGGCCGCGGCTTCCCCGAGAACCACCCGTTCCGTGCGATCACCGCTGTGCCCGCGCTCGGATACCAGCCGATGATGTGGATGCTCGGCTCGAGCGACTACGGCGCACAGGTTGCCGGCATGCTCGGCTGGCCCTACTCGTTCGCCCACCACTTCGCCGCAGAGGGAACCGATCACGCCCTCGCCGCGTATCGGGATTCGTTCCGCCCGTCCGAACTGCTCGACCGGCCGTATTCGATGATCGGCGTGTCGGTGGTTTGCGCCGATACCGACGACCGGGCGATGTATCTCGCCGGTTCGGGTCTGCTGGCCTTCGTGCGGCTGCGTTCGGGACGGCCGGGGCTGTACCCCACACCGCAAGAAGCCGCCGACTACGACTACTCCCCCGGCGAGCAACGGATCATCGAGCACCGACTCATGAGTTCGGTGATCGGCAGTCCGCGCACGGTGCGGCGCCAGTTGCAGGAACTCGTCGACCGCACGGGTGTCGATGAACTGATGATCACCACGATGATGCACTCACACACCGATCGTGTGCGTTCCTACGAACTGCTCACCGAGGAACTGACCGCGCACCCACTCGAGCGCGCCGTCGCACTCCCCGTGTAGCACTGCGGTGTGTCCCACGGGGGATTCCCCCACCCGACCCCAATGGGGTCACCTGTTACCCTCGCCCACGTGAGTGGATCGAGTCTCCGTAACCGTCTTGCTGCTGGCGAATCCGTGCTCATGCCCGGTGTCTGGGATGCGCTCAGCGCACGCCTCGTTCATCAGGCAGGGTTCAACACAGCGTTCGTGAGCGGCTATGCCGTCAGCGGCACGCTGCTCGGTGTTCCCGACATCGGGTACCTCACCCAGACCGAAATGGCCGAGGTGGCCCGTCGCACGTGTGGTGCAAATCCTGGGCTCGACCTTGTGGTGGATGCAGACACCGGATACGGCAACCCGTTGAACACCGTGCGCACCGTGGAGATGTGGCAGCAGGCCGGTGCCTCCGGCATCTTCCTTGAGGACCAGGTGTGGCCGAAGCGCTGCGGCCACATGGCCGGCAAGCAGGTCATCGAACGTGCAGACTGGCTCGCAAAGCTCCGCGCCGCAGTGGACACGGCGCAGCGGAACACCGACGCGCTCTACGTCACGGCCCGCACCGATGCCCGTGCGGCCATCTCGCTGCCCGAGTCCATCGAGCGCGCCAAGATGGCGCGCGACACCGGGGTGGACGCGCTGTTCGTCGAGGCGCCCGAGAGCATCGCCGAGCTCGAGCAGATCGCTGCTGCGCTTCCCGACATCACGCTCGTCGCCAACATGGTGGAGACCGGCAAGACCCCTCTCCTCAATCCTGCAGAGCTTGCAGCGCTCGGATTCCGGCTCATCGTGTCGCCGCTCTCGCTGCTGTTCTCCGTGGTGAAGGCCGCGCAACAGTCGCTCGACGTGCTCCGCGCCGAGGGCACGATGCGCGGACACCTGGACCGCATGGTGGAGTTCACGGCGTTCACCGAGTTGGTGAACCTCGATGCGCACCTCGCTGTCGAGCAGCGATACCGCGACTGACCTCGGTCGTAGCTGTTGGGAGCGTTTGGCACGTCGAGCAGCGATACTCGACGCCCGTGAGCAGCATCGTCGTCTCTGATCTGGCATACGCCCCGCCCGGAGCCGACCAACTGTTCTTCGAGGTGGCATTCGGTATCGCACCGGGAGAGCACGCAGCACTGGTGGGCGCGAACGGCGTGGGCAAGAGCACCATCCTTCGCATCCTGTCCGGTGTGCTTGAGGCCGACGAGGGCGAGTTCGCGATCGGCGGCTCGATGCTGTCCATGACCCAGGATGTCGGCATGTCCCGACCCGAGGACACCCTGCGCGAGATGCTCATCGAGGTGGCGCCCGCCACGCTGCGAACCGCAGGCCGTGCCCTCATTGCGGCAGAACGGGCGCTGGTTGACGGCACCGACGACGGCATGCAGTACGCCACAGCGCTCGCCGACTGGGGTGACCTCGGCGGTTACGACCTCGAGGCACGCTGGCAGGCAGCCGCGCAGCGCAGCGTGAAGACACCGGTGGACGACTTCTCCACACGACTCGTTTCCGAATTGTCGGGCGGCGAGCGCAAGCGACTGGTGCTTGACCTGCTGCTCACCTCTGGGGCAGACGTGCTGCTGCTCGACGAGCCCGACAACTACCTCGACATCCCCACCCGGGCTTGGCTGGAGGAGCAGATCAAGAACTGCCGCTCCACCATCCTCATGGTGAGCCACGACCGCATGCTGCTCGAACGAGTCGCCACGAAGATCGTGGTGATCGAGGGGGCCGGTTGTTGGGTACACGGTGGTTCGTACACCACGTTCCCCGAGGCACGCGCCAAGCGCCAGGAACAGCTCGGCGACGAGTTGAAGCGCTGGAACGACGAGGAGCGTCGCCTCTTCCACCACATGAAGATCATGAAGCAGCGTGCTGCTCAGAACTTCAAGAACGCCACGAAGGCCAACGCGGCCGAGACGCGCTGGGAGAAGTTCGTGGCAGCCGGTCCCCCGCCGCCGCCGGTTGCCGATCAACAGATCCACGTGCGCCTGCGCGGTGCCGACGCAGCGCGCCGTGTGGCCCGTATCGAAGACGTGTCCATTGGCGACCTGTTCCTGCCGTTCACCGACGAGATCCACCATGGTGAGCGACTCGGCCTCATCGGGCCGAACGGGACCGGCAAGAGCCATCTGCTGCGCGCGCTCGCCGGCACGTCCGAACCCGATCTCGGCACCATCGCCTACGGCCCCCGCACGTCCATCGGCACCTTCACACAGATCAACGACCGTCCCGACTTCCTCGGCCGCACCTGCCTCGACATCGTCGGCGAGCGAGTGTTCGACGACGAAAAGTCGATGAAGGCACTGGCGCGCTACGGGCTTCGCACGAACGCGCGACAGGAGTTCCAAACCCTCTCGGGCGGGCAGAAGGCGCGTCTGGAGATTCTCTGCCTCGAACTCGAGGGCCACAACGTGCTGCTCCTCGACGAGCCGACGGACAACCTCGACATCGAGTCGTCCGAGGCACTCGAGCAGGCACTCGACGGGTTTGAGGGAACCGTCGTGGCGGTGAGTCACGACCGCACGTTCCTCGCGAAGTTCGACCGCTACCTCATGATCGACGACGACGGCGCGGTGTACGCGCTCCCCGACTACGACATTGCGATGCAGGCACTCGCCGCGCCGGGTGCGGTGAGCACCCTGCGGCTTGCGAAGGACCTCACCAAGTAATCAGGCGCGTGCGGCACCGAACGTGTCGCGAACCTCCACGGCAATCGTGAAGGGATCCTGCAACGGCCCGAAGTGCCCGAGGTGGGGATATTCCTTCAGGCGTCCGTAGGGAAGACTCGCCGCAGCCGGGCCGGCCATCTGCACGGTGTTCGACATGCCGTCAGCACCGCCAACGGCCACCACCACCGGGATCTTCACACCGGCACA
>CANIBN010000150.1 GCA_947465505.1 Acidimicrobiales bacterium
CGAACTGCGGACCACGCTTGGTGTCGAACGGCTTGGCGTCGACCACTGCGCAGTTTTCAGGTGCGATCTGGATCGATCGGATGTATTCGATGAGCCAGTCGAGCTGCTGGTCGTTCATCGGGCCACCACCGTCGGTACCCCACGCCGACATCGGCGAGAACGGTCGTCCGTACGTGAGGATGAAGCGCACTTCGTCAGCCGAGTAGCGATAGAGCACGGTGTCGAGCGCTGGTGCGGTCCAGTTGACTGCCTTCACCTCGCCGGTGTTCGGGTCGGTGAGCGCGTACGGGGCCTGCCCGCCTGTGGCCTTCATGCCACCGTGGCAGCCTGCACAGTTGAAGCCACCGTTCGCAGTGACGTCGAACAGTCCGGCACCCCTTCGCTCAAACCGGTCCACCCAGCCGTTGGTAGCGCCGCGTTGGCGACCCGGCTCGAGGATCCAGTACAGCGGAAGTCCGATCGTGAGGACTCCGAGGAGCAACACGCCGAGGATCTGCGTGCGCTCAAGCTTCGGGCCTTCCAGCGTCTCGTCGTCGTAGTACGGCTTGCGGTTCGCGGCGAGCTCGATCTCCGAGCCCGTCTCTTTGCGTGACTGGCGGAGGTTGAGACCGCCGTAGACGAGCCATCCGCCGATGAAGATCACGGCGAAGACGACAGCAACCGTCGTAGTGATATTGGTGGCGATCATTTAGTGCTTTCCGCCTTCACCCGAGATGCAGTGCGGGCCTTCGGCTTCCTGACCGGTTGTGTTCACACCGATGGCGGGGCCGTTGAGCTGCAACCCGGTGTTGACCACCACGTTGCCGCCGCTGACCTCGACACCGAAGCGGTCCATACCGCGTGGGGCCGGTCCGGCCTTCTTTTCTCCAGCCCGGTTGTACTGCGAACCGTGGCAGGGGCATTCGAACCATTGCGAACTCTCGCACTGCGGCACTCGGCAGCCGAGGTGCGGGCACTTCTGCCACAGCACGGCAAGGCCGGCTTCCATGCCGTTGAGCACAGGTTGTGCGTAGGTACCGCGCGCCTTGGGCAGCGCGGATGCGGGGTACTCGGTGACCCAGGCTCGGGCGTTCGGGAAGTATCCGAATCCCTTGCCCTGCTTGATGACGGCGAGCACGTCGTCAACCTTGCCGATCGGTACCTTGCCGCCGAAGCCGCCGGATCCGCTCGGCCACAGGAAGGCCAACACCGCTGCCCCGAAGCCGCCGAGGCTCGCGGTCATCAGCGTGATGGCAGAGACGTTGAAGAAGTGGCGGCGAGTGACACCGATTTGCTCGGCGTCGGGGGCCGTCCACACGACCGGTGCCGTGTCGGTGACGGTTGCTACCGCTCCACCGCGGGCGGCGCGCTCGACGTCCTTGCCGGACTGCGGCACTGCGGTGGCGACAGCCGAAGCCTTGTCGCGTGACTTGGTCTCGCGGCTCAGTGCACCGGCACCGCGTACATCGGAACGCCGCGCGGTAACGACGACCACGAGCGCAGCAAGTACCACTGCGGCCGCGATGCCGATTCCGACGATTGCTCCAGAGCTGATGGCGTACATGGATCCATTCACCTCAGAAGTCGAAGAAGAGTCCGTCACGCCACGGGAGCGTGAAGTTGAAACCGGGGCCACGGAAGAACGAGCCGATGATGACGAGCACTGCCCAGAACATGAGGTGCACGGTCATGATGGAGAACGCGAACTTGCGATCCTCCGGCTTGTTCGACGGGTTCTTGTCAATGTACGGCGCGAGCACCAGCAGGATGAGGCCCATACCCGGGATGGTCACACCGGCGACCATGGGGTGGAACATCGTGAGGAGTTCCTGCAGGCCGAGGAAGTACCACGGTGCCTTGGAGGGGTTCGGCGTCTGGTTGATGTTCGCAAGGCCCAGCAGCGGGGCGTTCACGAAGATCGAGAACACGAAGAGGAACGCCGTGCACAGCAGTGCGGCGACAAACTCCACTGCGAGCAGGTGCGGCCAGGTGTGCACCTTGTCGATCGGCTCAGCCTTCACGTCCTGGATGGATCCGGACTTGACGACGGTGAGCAGACGCTGGGTGTGGCCACCGGGGCCGGCACCGATCGGTACGCCACCGGCCGCTGCACCTGCAGCAACAACAGCGCCAACCTTCTCTGCCACGGCAACGCCGCCGCCTGATGTTGCCGCACCGGCGGCAGCACCTTCCTTGTTCGCCTTGGCGGAGCGACTGCGCTCGAGCAGGTGTGCCGGGATACGGGGGTCCGCCGCAGGTGCGTCACCTGCTGGCGCGGCCGCCGCGGGCTCTGCTGCCGATTCGGCGGCCTTGGCTCGTGCTGCCTCCGCTCGCTTGCGGAGATGTTCGGGGATCTCGGTCACGTCATCGCCTCCAGATCACAACGGTCCTGAAATACCGCCGTCCTTACGCACCCGCCAGAAGTGGAGCGCCATGAAGATGACGATCACAAACGGGAGCATGAGGACGTGCAGTACGTACCAACGCAACAAGGTGTTTCCACCAATCTCTGAACCACCGAGGAGCACGAAGCGCACCTTCGGTCCAAGCACCGGGGTGTAGCCCATCATGTTGGTACCCACGGTGACCGCCCAGAGGGCCAACTGGTCCCAAGGCAGCAGGTAGCCGGTGAAGCTGAGCAGCAGCGTGAGCTGCAGCAGCATGACGCCGATGACCCAGTTGAACTCTCGCGGGGGCTTGTAAGCACCGTGATAGAAGACTCGAGCCATGTGTAGGAACACGGTGAGCACCATCATGTGAGCGCCCCATCGGTGCATGTTTCGGACAAGTAATCCGAACGTCACCGAGGTCTGCAGACTCTGGATGTCCTGCCAAGCCTGCGCTGTGGTCGGCCGGTAGAAGAACATCAAGAAGATGCCCGTCACCGTCAGCAGGATGAACAGGAAGAACGACAGACCGCCAAGGCAGAGCGTGTAGCTCACCTTCACGGCGTGGCGCTTCACCTTCACGGGGTGAAGGTGGTAGAGCACCGAGTTCATGATGACGTAAGAACGGTTTCGGGGGCTATCGGTGTAGCCCTTCCGGAAAATCGAACCCGGTCGGAATATCGAACTCCACGCCTGACTCCCCTGGACCTGGTCCTGGAGTTTGGCGGCCCGCTCCTTCAGTGTGGGGCGGGGTGTTTGTTCGAGGATCTTGGCCAACTGATGTCTCCTCAGAACCTCATGCCGTAGGCATAGCCATGGTTATTAGTGCGCTGGTGCGCGTCTCCGGTATTGGCCGGCGAGCCGGCCTTACCGAGAATGATGACGCCCGTCGGGCACCGGTCCACGCACAGGGCGCAACGGGTGCAGACGTCGTCGTCGATCAGGAAAATCACGTTGTCGCTC
Source organism: Acidimicrobiales bacterium (assembly GCA_947465505.1). Classification (GTDB taxonomy): domain Bacteria; phylum Actinomycetota; class Acidimicrobiia; order Acidimicrobiales; family Ilumatobacteraceae; genus WLJO01. The sequence continues at coordinate 3,330 of CANIBN010000150.1, forward strand.
GGGTCCATGCCGGGCAGCTCGGTGCCGAGCGCCTCCGCAATCGCGGCTGGCTGGACCATGTGAATGCACTTCCACGGACAGATATCGACACAGCCCTCGCACATGATGCACTCGGACTGATCGATGTGGATGAATTGCTTGGGCTTCACCGCCTTGGTGAGGTAATCAGCGTCGACCTCGACGAGTTGGTACTCGGTCGACCACTCAGGCATGGGCGGGTTGGCATCGGTACGAGCCATGAGGTCAGGCCTTCTTCACCAGAGGACGACCGTACGAGGAGGTGGCGAGCTCGGTGCTGGCCTTCTTGCCACGCTTCTGCCACCAACTCCACATGAACACGTTGAGACCAATGAAGAACAAGTAGATGCCGACGACGATGGCGTCGCCAACCTGGAGATAGTTGATCTCGAAGGGGAAGTGGCCGCCGTGGCTCTTCGACTTCAAGATGTCCCAGGGGCCGTTCAGCGGCTTGTCAGCGCGCCAGCCGAGTTCGTTCTGCACGTGCGTGAGCCACTGGTGGGGCACGACGCCATAGGCGAGGAACATGACGGCAAAGGCGTACGCCGAGCCGACCATTGCCTCGCCCCACGAGGTCTTCTTGCCCGCCGGCCGACGCTTGCCGTACGGGATCACCGCAAGGGTGAGTACGACGGTCAGGATGAATGAGAACACGAACGCCTGATTCATCCCTGGCCACTTGGTGATTGCGAGTGCCAGCATCCCGGAGCGGTTGTCCTTCGGTCGTTGGGGTGGGTGGGTGGAGGGGTTGCGCTTCACGCTACGCCCACGAACGGCCAAGCATGTGAATCTGCTCACGAACACTACCCCGAAGCACCCCGACTCGACCCAAACGGCGCAGTGACCGCTCGACGGGCCGAGATCGGCGTGGCACGAGGCCCCTTGTTCCTAGCAGCCGCCGGCCGACACCCCGAAGAGTGCGTGAACTTGTGAGCGGTCGACCGGTCGGGCGGCCAGCGCCTTGTGGTCCGGGCCGCCGCACGAAATTTTCACTCAGGTTCCCGGAAATTCCGTCGGAGGGCTCCGTTCGCTCTAGTCTTGATGAGCGGATTGACATTGGTCGAAAGGGACCCTGCGTGACCGAGATTCCCGAGCATCTGCTGAAGCGCTCCAAGGACCGCCGTTCTGCCATGGGTGGCGGATCGGCTGACGAGCCTGCTTCTTCGGCACCGGCTAAGGCGGCTGCGGCTGCCCCGGCCACCCCTGCGCGCGCCGAGGCACCCAAGCCCGTCGCTGCACCGGCCCCCAAGCCCGACCCGGCGTACGTCCGTGCGGCCAAGGAGCGTCGCAAGATCCCGTTCTGGGCCATGCTTCCGCTGTCGCTGCTGCCCGTTTGGGCGTGGATGTACGTACGGAGCGTTCAGGACCACCCCGAGAAGGTCGAAGGCCCCCGGGCAGTCGGCGAAGTGATCTACGGCAAGTGCGCTGGATGCCATGGCGCTGCCGGTGGCGGTGGCGCCGGCCGTCAGTTGAGCAACGAGGAAGTCCTGAAGACCTTCCCGGCCATCGAGGACCAGGCCCGCTGGATGGAATTCGGCACGGAGAAGTACAAGGCTGCCGGCATTGCGATCTACGGCAACCCCAACCGTGAGGGTGGAGTGCACAACACCGGTTCCTACGGCGTCATGCCCGGCTGGAAGGGTGAACTCACCGACGCCGAGATCCTCGCCGTCACCTGCTACGTGCGCTACGACATCGGAGGAGCCGACCCGGCTTCCACCACCTACGCCGCCGAGTACGAGAAGTGGTGCAACGCCGAGTCGCCCGAGTACGCCGCGCTGAAGGAAGGCAAGACCTTCGGAGATCCGGAATTCGCAGCCATCGGCACCGAGCCCAAGGCGGGAAGCGACAAAGCCCTCACCATGGGTGGCTGAGCCCTCCAACGAGACTTTCGACACGATCCCGGCCCGAACGGCCGGGATCGTGTGATTTTTGGGCCGGGGCGGGCACACTGACCCGGTGACTGCGGCCCCCTACGAAGTCCTCATCATCGGAGGCGGCCCAGCGGGCTGCGCTGCCGGCTACTGGCTCTCCAAGCTCGGCCATTCGGTGGCCATCATCGAGCGAAAGTCCTACCCCCGGGAGAAGACCTGCGGCGACGGACTCACCCCGAGAGCCGTGAAGCAGTTGGGTGATATGGGACTTGCCGACGAACTGTCCGCCTATCACCGCTACTCCGGGCTGCGGTCCACCGGGATGGGCAAGGTGCTGGAACTCGAATGGCCCAGTCATCCGATCTACCCCTCGCACGGCTACGTCGTGCGTCGCCGTGACCTCGACTGGATGGTCGCCCGCAACGCAGAAGCGGCCGGCGCCACGATCTTCCAGGGCACCGAGGCGCTCGGACCGGTGATGGACCGCGGGTTCGTCCGTGGCGCCGTGGTGCAGCACAAGGGCTCCGACACTCCCGAGGAGATCACCGCCAAGTACGTGATCGTGGCCGACGGCGCGAACAGCCGCTTTGGCCGGGCCCTCGGCACGTTCCGCACCCGTGAGTGGCCGTACGGCACGGCTATCCGCACGTACTGGGAGACGGATCGACACGACGATCCGTGGATCGAGTCTGCACTTGACGTGAAGGACCGCCAGGGCAACCCCTTGCCCGGCTACGGGTGGATCTTCCCGGTGGGCGACGGCACGGTGAACATTGGCGTCGGTCTGCTCAGCACCTTCCGCGACTTCAAGAGTGTCAACACCACCCATCTGCTCGACGCCTACGCGCACCAGGTGGCGGACAACTGGGGAATTGACCCCGGTAACCCCACCCAGCGCGCCACGTCAGGCCGCATCCCGATGGGCGGTTCGGTTGGCCCCAAGGCGGGGCCGACGTACCTCGTGGTGGGCGACGCCGCTGGCAGCGTGAACCCCTTCAACGGCGAGGGCATCGACTA
>CANIBN010000151.1 GCA_947465505.1 Acidimicrobiales bacterium
CAGGACTCCTCACGCCGCTGGCCGCCGCCGGCGTCACTGCCGTGATGGTGGTCGCCATTGTGTCGAGCCACTGGAAGGTCGGCTTCTTCATCTTCAAGAAAGGCGAAGGCTGGGAGTACTGCGCATCCATCGCCGTCGCCGCGCTGGCAATCGGCACCGTCGGTGCAGGCGAATGGTCCCTGGACCACGCAATCGACCTCCACTTCCACGGCTGGACCGGAGCGATCATCGCTGCCGCAGCCGGGGTCGGAGGCGCCCTCGCTCAGCTTGCTGCGTTCTATCGCCCGAAGCCCGCTGCATGAGCACCACCTCGTCGGAACCGTCGAGCGTTCACGAGCCTGGTCGACGCCCGCGTCGACGGTGGCTCACCGCCCTCCTCGCTCTCGCTGCCCTCGCTATTGCCGGCATGTGGGTTTACGCCTTCGTTTTTGCCCCGAGAGATGGCGTGAACCCCGTAAGGGACAAGGCGTGGACCGACGCAGTCGGTGCCCGATGCTCCTCTGCGTCGGAATCGCTCAAGCCACTGGTGTTCCGGACCAAGATCACCGAGAGCAACAAAGAGACCGATCTGCCCGAGTTCGTGACCCGTCTCGACAAGGCGTACGCCATCATCGACAGCATGCTCGACGACATCGAGGGCTATCCCCGATCCTCGGAAAAGGCACAGGTACTCGTACCCCAGTGGATCGCGGATTACCGCATCTGGGAGAAGGACCTCGGAGACTGGATCGAGCAACTTCGTGCCGGACAGATCGTGAAATTCGGCGTTGCCGTCACGGACACGGGCATCCCCGTGAACGAGCGCATCAATACCTTTGCCACCGAGAACCGCGTCACGTCGTGCAGCACCGACCTGCTGACAAGTTGACCTGGCCCGTTGATACGGCCGTCTAGCGACTGTCCACCCAGCCCACGCCCTCGACATAGCGTCGGACCACCCGAGCAGGAGCGCCGACAGCCACCGAGTAATCGGGAAGTGCTCCGGTGACCACACTGTTTGCTCCAACCACGACATGACGGCCAATCGTCGCTCCCGGAAGGACCACCGTCCCGTAGCCGAGCCATGAGCCGTCCCCGATCGTTACTGGTCGTTCGGGCATCGACTGCCGGGAGATCGGGAGTGCAAGATCCTCAAACCCGTGGTTCTGGTCGGTGATGTACACGTGATGACCGGTCCACACGTCGTTCCCGATGTCGATCGCAAGGTGGCCAACGATCCCACTCCCCTTGCCAATGAGGCATCGGTCACCGATGCGCACCACTGGATTGGTCACGCACTGTTGCCCGGGCACCATGCCTGCCGACAGCGTGACCTGGGGACCGATCATCGTCCCTGCACCGATCTGGATGTACTGCTCGTTGAAGATCGTGTTCGTGGGAAAGCAGATCACGCTTCCCGGCCCAAAGTGCCCGAACCGGCGACCAAGAGCTGTGTCGGGACCGATAGCACCCAGTTCCACGACCTGATCCCACCCCCGGCGAACCGCTTCCCCGGCAGCACGCTTCAGGCGACCCCGGACGCGATCCCACGCCGTCGGTTCCGGAAAGTCCCTCGTGAGCACGACGGGAGCCTAGGAGGACACCGGGCCCACCGCGTAGCGTGGTCCCATGGGGCAGCACATCAAACTCTCGGTGGCCGACCACGTCGCCACTATCACCATCGACCGTCCTGAGCGCAAGAACGCCATGACCTACGGCGTGCTCAACGACTTCATCGCCACCGTGAGCGCAGCGGGCGCCGACCCCGACGTGCGCGTGGTGTTGGTGACCGGTGTGCCAGGTTCGTTCTGCGCTGGCACCGACCTCTCCGACCTCAACGACACGCCCGAGGAGGAGCGCGGCCTGCGGGGAAGTGCGGCGGAGCGTCGGCGTTGGTGGCCGCTCATTGACATCCCCCAACCAACGATCTGCGCCGTCGACGGACCCGCTGTCGGCATGGGCGCCGAGTTCACCTCGCAGTGCGATCTGCGTCTCTGCTCGCCCACCGCGCGTTTCGCGTGGAACTTCGTGCACCGCGGCCTGGTACCCGACACCGGCGCCGGCACGTGGCTCCTCCCTCGCTTGCTCGGTCCACAGCGCGCGATGGAACTGATCTACACCGGTCGATTCCTCGGGGCTGACGAGGCCAAGTCGTTGGGTTATGTGCTCGATGTCATCCCCAGCGAGGAACTCGTCCCTCGAGCGCAGGAACTGGCTCGCACTATTGCGCTCGGTTCGTCACCACTGTCCACGCGCCTCGCCAAGTCCCTGGTGTACGAGGCATTCGCAGGCGACGTGTCGGCCCATATGGTCCGCCACACGGAGGCGATGACCGCGTGTTTCGCGAGCGACGACCACCGTGAGGGTGTCGCTTCGTTCCTCGAGCGACGCCCGGCACGTTTCACGGGGCGCTAGACACACGACGTGAGCGACATGACCACATCCAACGGAATCCAGATCTTCAAGGGGCTCAGGTTCGCAACGGCCGGTCGCTTCGAACTCCCACAACCCTTCGACGGCAACCTCGACCGGCTGGAAACCGGTACCTACGGACCGCAGTGCCCCCAGCTCATCGGGATGATGGAGCAGATGCTCGGTCAGGGAAGCCTTCCATCGGACGAGGACTGTTTCTTCCTCAACGTATTCACCCCGGGTCGTGACGCAGAACGTCGCCCCGTCATGGTATGGGTGCACGGGGGCGCGTTTACCAACGGCACCGGAGCCACGCCGTGGTACCACGGTGAATCGTTGGCCCGTCGACACGACGTGGTGGTCGTGACTGTCAATTACCGACTCGGCGCCTTCGGCTTTGCCCACCTCAGCGACCATGGCGGTGGATCGTTTGCCGATTCCGGGAACCTCGGCATCATCGATCAGGTCGAGGCGCTCCGTTGGGTGCGCCGCAATATCCATCGTTTCGGCGGCGACCCCGACAACGTCACGATCTTCGGCGAGTCCGCCGGCGGCTCGAGCGTGCTCGCCCTCATGGCTACACCACTCGCAGAAGGCCTGTTCCACCGAGCAATTGCCCTGAGCCCGTCGATGAACCAATTGCGCAGCCGCCAGCGGGCCCACGATGCGGCGGGGCACCTGCTCGACGCCGCTGCGGTACCAGCCGAGTCGTTGCGTTCGCTCCCGGTCGAGGCGATGCTCAGCGCACAGAACTCTGTGCTTGGCCGGCCCGGATCCTTCACCGCGTTCTCCCCGACCCCGGGCGAGCCGTCACTGCCGCTTCCTGTCGAGGTCGGAGCAGCAAACAACCCCGTGCCCCTTCTCATCGGCACCACGCGTGACGAGATGCTCCTCTTCACGGTTGCCGATCCGGCATTCCAGGGAATGGACGAGTCGGGACTGCTTGCGTACGCCCGAGACCGCTTCGGCGACGAGGCCACGACAGCAATCGAGACCTATCGTGCCCATCGACCCGGCTCGTCCCCCGGGGCAGTCGCCTCGGCCATCGTCACCGACGAAGGGTTCCGCGCCCCTGCACGCAGACTCGCCGAGGAACGTGTTCGCCGTGGTCATCCCACGTGGATGCATTGGTTCACCTGGGAGACACCGCAGTTCGGCGGACTCCTCGGTTCCTGCCATGCACTCGACATCCCCTTCGTGTTCCACAACCTCGAGCGCAAGGGGGTCGACGCGTTCACCGGAACCGGGCCCGAACGTGAGCGCATCGCCGACTTCTTCTCTTCCGCAGTGACGTCCTTCGCACGACAGGGCGACCCTGGCTGGGCGCCCTACGACCTCGGCTCGCGCACCACCATGCAGATTGACCACGACGCACGTACGGTCAGCGACCCCGAGCACGACATCCGCGCGTTGTGGGACGCCGCACGGTGACCCGGGATCAGCCATGAACAACACCCTCACCTCCATCGCTGGGCTGCGCGTCGGCCAGTACCAGCGGTCGGGTCGCGGGTGGCTCACCGGGACCACCGTCGTGTTCATCCCGCACGGGGCAACCGCCGGCGTCGATGTTCGTGGAGGCGGTCCCGGAACCCGCGAGACCGAACTGCTTCGTCCGGAGAACCTCGTCCAGCAGGTACACGCCGTTTGCCTGAGTGGTGGCAGCGCCTATGGACTGGCCGCCGCGGACGGGGTGATGCGACGGTGTGCTGAACTCGGCGTCGGCCTGTCCGTCGGAGCGTCCGCCCACGAAGTGGTACCCATCGTGCCCTCGGCAATCATCTTCGACCTCGGTCGGGGTGGTTCGTTCGAGAACCACCCCACCGCAGAGTTCGGCTATCAAGCGACCGCCGTCGCCTCGAGGCGCCCTGTTCGTTCAGGAACCGTTGGCGCAGGCACGGGAGCAGTGACCTGCGGGCTCAAGGGCGGTGTGGGCAATGCAAGCCGCACCCTGCCGGACGGCACTGTTGTTGCAGCCCTTGCCGTGGTGAACGCCGCAGGCTCACTCGTGAATCCCGAGTCGGGTCTGCCATGGCTGTCGTCGCACTCGCCTGCCTCGTTCGGGCTACGACGTCCCGACCGCGACGACCGGCGGCGTCTGCAGGAAATTGTGTCACCCCGACTCGAGAACTACGGGATCGGCGGCTCGGGAATGCCTCCGCTCAACACCACGATCGGGGTGGTGGCAACGAACGCAGCGCTCAGCAAGGCCGAGTGCACCAAGCTTGCCCAGGTCGCGCAGGACGGTCTCGCCCGGGCTGCCAACCCAAGCCACCTGCTCGTGGACGGTGACTCGATATTTGCGCTGGCCACGGGCACCGAAGCGAAGGAGACAGCAACACCCGCTGTGACCCAAACGTCGCTCGCTGGCCCCGGGACACGAGCCGCATACATCAACCGGCTCCTCGCCATCGGTGCGGAGGTGTTCGCGGCGGCCTGTCTCGACGCCCTGCTCAGCGCGCGTGGGGCTGGCGGTTTCCCGGCTTATCGGGACCTCTGTCCCTCTGCGTTCGCAACCAGCTGAACACTTTTCCGGTGTACAAACGATGCTCCACGCCATAGGGTTTGTGGCAAGGACGCGGCTCTCTCGGGCCGTGCTGGGTGAATCATGAACGCACTGCCCACTAACCGACCAAAGATCACCGTCCCCGCGATCCTGCGCCGCAAGCAGACCGGTGAACGGATTTCCATGATCACCGCCTACGACGCGACGTTTGCCCGTCTCGTCGACGAGGCCGGTGTAGACATGATCCTCGTCGGGGACTCCGTCGGCATGGTGGTACAGGGTGTCGAGAACACGCTCCCTGTTGGCCTCGACGAAATGGCGTACCACGTCGAGCTCGTCGCCCGAACCCGCCCCTCGGCCTTGGTGGTCGGTGACCTCCCGTTCGGCTCGTACCAGGTGAGTCCGCAGCAGGCCGTCGAGAGTTCGATCGTGCTCATGAAGCGTGGTGCCGAGTGCGTGAAGCTTGAGGGCGGCACACACATGGCAGACACCATCGAAGCGATCTCCAGGGTCGATATTCCCGTGGTCGGACACATCGGCCTCACCCCGCAGAGCGTGCACCGAATGGGTGGCCACAAGGTGCAGGGCCGCAACACCGGCTACGAGGCCGGCGGACGTGAGCGTCTTCTCGAGGACGCTGTTGCCGTGGAGCGTGCCGGCGCATTCGCGCTCGTCATCGAGGGTGTCCCGCGCGATCTCGCGAAAGAGATCACTGCGAAGGTCTCCATCCCCACGATCGGCATCGGTGCTGGCCCCGATTGCGATGGTCAGGTACTCGTGCTCCATGACGTGCTCGGACTCAGCGCCCATCGCTACAAGTTCGCAAAGGCCTACGTCGACCTGCGTCAGCAGGTGCTGGACGCCACTGCGTCGTACGTGGCCGACGTGCAGTCGGGCGTGTGGCCCGACGATGCGCACTCGTTCCACTGACCCCACGGAGTCCCGCAGCGATGATCACGCGTTCCACCCCCGCGGACATGCAGCAGTGGTCGAGGCAACACCAGACTGACGGTAAACGAATCGCGTTCGTCCCCACCATGGGTGCTCTGCACCGTGGGCACCTGCACCTGATGGAGGAGGCGACGAAGTACGCCGAACTCGTCGTTGCCTCCATCTTTGTCAATCCGTTGCAGTTCAACAACCGGGCAGACTTCGACACCTACCCACGCCCGATGGACGAGGATCTTGCCCTCTGCGACAGTGTCGGCGTCGATGCGGTCTATACGCCAACCGCTGCAGCGATGTACCCGGAGGGTTTTGAGACCCACGTTGAGCCTGGTTCCCTCTCGGATCCGATGGAGGGTGCCATGCGGCCGGGCCACTTCCGGGGTGTCACCACCG
>CANIBN010000152.1 GCA_947465505.1 Acidimicrobiales bacterium
ATGCCGTAGCCGATCACCCATGCGGCCAGGAACCCGCCCACGCCACGGTGCGACCAATCGAACACCTCGGCCAGGAACACCGGGAGTGCCACGACGAACCAGATGTCACGCGAACCGAACAGGAAGAACCGGGCTGCAGACAGACGGTTGATCGAGGTGGACTTGGAGAGCAGCGAGCGCAGCGGCGGCTTCTTCTTCGATTTCCCGATGTCCTCGTTGAGGAAGACCACGAGACCGACGACCGTCAGCCCGAGGGCACCCGACATCGCCCACAGCGCATTGTCGTACCCGAGCCAGGAGAGGAGCGCCCCTCCGAGGAAGAAGCCGACCCCCTTGAGTGCGTTCTTGGAACCGGTGAGGATCGCAACCAGTCGGAACAGCGCTCCGTCGCCCGCTCCCGCCACGGTCTTCACCGCACTCTTGGAACTCATCTTCGTGAGGTCCTTCGCCACGCCTGACAGCGCCTGCGCGACCATCACGAACAGCACCGCCGCCCACTTCTCCCACGATGCCTGCTCGAGCGTCAGGGCAGCCAGCGCCACGATCTGGAGCACGAGTCCGCCGACGAGGGTGCGGTTCAGTCCTCTACGTGCGCCCACCCAGCCACCGAGCAGGTTGGTGAGAATCCCCATGAACTCATAGGCGAGGAACAGGAACGCGATCGACACCGCCGAGTAGCCCAGGTCGTTGAAGTGCAGCAGCACCAGCATGCGGAGCGCGCCATCGGTGAGGGTGAACACCCAGTAGCCGGTGGTGACGAGTGCGTAGTTGCGCAGTTTCATCAGAGCGATGTGGCGGCAAGCGTCGACGCAACCTTGGACGCAAGCTCGACCATGCGGAAGGCATATCCGTACTCGTTGTCGTACCAGACGAGCACCTTGAGCATCCGACCGTCCACCACCATGGTGGACAGGCCGTCCACGATGCCCGAGCGTGTGTCGTTCGTGTAGTCGGCGGACACGAGCGGGCGGTCCTCGTATCCGAGGATGCCCCGCAGCGGACCGTTGGCCGCGTCACGAAGCAACCCGTTCACCTCGTCAACCGTGACGTCACGCGACATGGTGAACACCGCATCGGTGAGTGACGCGTTCAGCAGGGGCACCCGTACCGCAATGCCATTGAGCTTCCCGGTCAGCTCGGGATAGATGAGCGTGATCGCGGTTGCCGAGCCGGTTGAGGTGGGGATGAGCGAGTTGAGCGCCGAGCGTGCCCTGCGGAGGTCCTTGTGGGGGGCGTCCACAACGACCTGGGTGTTGGTGACGTCGTGCATCGTGGTGATAGCGCCGCGCTCGATCCCGATGGACTCGTGCAACACCTTCACCACGGGCGCCAGACAGTTCGTGGTGCAGGACGCGGCGGTGACGATCTGATGCGAGGCCGGGTCGTAGAGATGGTCGTTGCAGCCCATCACCACGTTCAACACTCCCGGGCTCTTCACGGGACATGCCACTACGACCTTGCGGGCACCCCGCTCGAAATGGGGCTCGAGCGACTCGGTGGTCTTCCACTGGCCGGTTGCCTCGATGACGAGTTCTACCCCGAACTCAGACCACGGGATCCTGCCCGGGTCGGAGTGCGCTGTGAACGACACCGGTGAACCGTCGATCGTCATCGCAGTGCCATTGTGCGTTACCGAGCCTGGGTAGCGACCGTGGACGGTGTCGAACTCCAAGAGGTGTGCCGCCGCCTCAACGCCCCCCTTGTGCTCATTCACGTGGACAAGGGTGAGTTCGGGATGGTCGCGCAACGCACGGACCGCAAGGCGGCCCATTCGGCCGAATCCGTTGATGCCGATACGAGTAGTCATCGGTGACTCCTGTGGTTCTCTGGGGGAGTGGGTGTTGGCACGGTGCTGCTGAGCAGCGCGATCCGGCGGTCGAGGTCGCGCACTGTCCGGTCGAACGCCGCGGGCGTGGCCGACTCCACCGGATCGGCGATCGACCAGTGCCACCAGCCGTCCGCTCCGTCGAGACCCTCGTGCGCCATGTCGCACACCGTGATCACCTGTGTTCCGGCGGGGATGCGGTCGACGTGTGTTGGGGCGCGGTCCTCGAGCACCAGACCCGCTCGACGGGCTGCCTCGATCGCTCCCCGATGGATCTGCGGTGCTGGGTCGGTTCCAGCGGACGAGGAGTGTCTCCCGGTTCGTGCTCTCCAGAGCGTCGAGGCGAGTTGGGAACGGGCGGAGTTCCTGGTGCACAGGAACAGCACTCGGCTCGGCAATTCGGGTTGGAGCAGCATGCCGCTGACGAGGTCGTGATTGAGGCGCACGTACTTGCGTCGGCCGTCTCCCGAGGAGGCGGATCGGGTAACGACGCCGGCGGTCTCGAGGACGTCGAGGTGGTGCGCGAGCAGGTTCGAACCGATGTTCAGACGCTCGCTGAGTTCTTTGGGGGAGCGATCGCTGCTCACCAGTACGTCGGCGATCATCAAGCGAACGGGATCCCCGAGGGCCGCATGGACAGCCGCTCGGCTTGTCACGCTGAATGCCATGAATGCAGGCTAGGCATCGGGGCGAATATCACTCAACATCGATTGAGTGAACTCTCGGTGACATCTCGAAGCGGAGGGGACATAGCCTTCGGAGGATGAGCGTCACGGGGGACATTGGGTTTCGGTTCGAGAACTCCTTTGCATCGTCGCTTCCCGAGTTGTGCGAGCCCTGGCAGGCGGCGACGTTTCCCGAGCCACGCCTCGTGCTGCTGAACGAGGCGGTCGCTGCTGAACTCGGGGTCGATCCAACTCGGTTGCGGGCCGCAGGTGCGACGGCCTCGCTCATCGGCAATCCGGCGCCTACCGGGGCGCAACCGGTGGCACAGGCGTACTCGGGCCATCAGTTCGGAAGCTTCAACCCCCGCCTCGGAGACGGGCGCGCTCTGCTCCTCGGTGAATTGATCGACGTGAACGGCGGCCGTCGGGACCTGCACCTGAAGGGGTCCGGCCGTACTCCCTTCGCCCGTGGAGGAGACGGGAAGGCTGCGCTCGGCCCGATGTTGCGCGAGTACGTCATTGGCGAGGCGATGCACGGTCTTGGCATCCCAACGACCCGGGCGCTGGCGGTACTCGCTACCGGCGAGATGGTTCAGCGGGAGACACCGCTGCCGGGTGCCGTGCTGGCCCGAGTGGCTGCGAGTCATATACGGGTTGGCACCTTCGAGTACGCCGCACGCACCGGTAATCCGGACTTGCTGCGCAACCTCGCGGACTACGTCATCGGACGTCACTATCCCGAGTTGGCTCACACCGAGCACCCGTACCTCTCGCTCTACGCAGCGGTGGTGGACCGGCAGGCATCGCTCATCGCACAGTGGATGTTGGTTGGCTTCATCCACGGTGTGATGAATACCGACAACATGACGCTGTCGGGTGAATCGATTGACTTCGGTCCGTGCGCATTCATGGATGCTTACGACCCCGCCACCGTGTTCAGTTCCATCGACCATGGCGGTCGCTACGCATACGGCAATCAGCCGGCGATAGCACAATGGAATCTCGCTCGCCTTGGAGAGTCACTGCTCCCGTTGATCCACTCGGTTCCCGAGGAGGCCGTGGCAGCGGCCACCGAGGTGCTGCAGTCGTTCCGTGAGCGTTACGAGCGTCATCATGCGGGCGGGCTGCGGCGAAAGCTCGGCTTGGCATCCACCGACGGTTCGGATCGGGAATCGGCCGATGTTCTCGCTGTTGAGTTCCTCTCGGTGCTGCAGGCCGAACGACTCGACCTCACGCTCACGTTCCGTTCGCTGTCGGGCGCGTTGGATGAGGGCACTGTCTCCGTGCTCCCCGAGACCTGGCTGCGGCGGTGGCGCGACCGGGTGCTCGTCCACGCTCGAAGCCTCGAGGTCGCGGCCCGCGAACTCGACGCAGCCAACCCGGTGTACGTGCCACGCAATCACGAGGTGGATGCAGCGTTACGTGCAGCGGTCGAAGGCGACATGCAGCCCGTGCTCCGTCTCGTGGGCGCTGTGAGCGACCCGTTCCAGCACCGACCCGGCCTCGATCGATACGCAACGCCAGCGCCCACCTCGTTCACGCAGGGCTTTCAAACCTTCTGCGGTACCTAGCCCGCAGAACCCGGGTGCTCGTTCCGTCGTACCGCTTCAGTCGGTGTTGCCGAGGCGGCCGAGGTCCGCAACGTTTGCCTCGAAGCCGCCGCTCGGAAGTTCGGTGGCCGTGGTCTCGATGTAGTTCACCAGTGGACGTGCCCGCTCGGAATGGTTTCCGCGGATGCGCTGTGCGACGCGATCTGCAAGGTCCATCTCGTTTGCGATGGTTCGTGCGACGTAACGACCCGTTGCGCCCTGCACCATCCCGAGTTCTCCAGCAGCGGCGGCGGCGATGAGGGCTGCAGCAACGCGTGCTGCCACTGGTTTGGCCGCAGCCCAGTCCACCTTGTCGGCAAGGTCTCGCATGCGCTGGGCTGCAGCGTTGTCTCGGACGGCGCCCGAGACGTTGTTCCAGTTCACCTTTCCGAGTAGGTCCGCCACCTCGTCGGCATCCACCGAGGCATCATTCTCCTCTGCGGGAGCAGCGTCCTCGTCCTGCCCGGCTGCGAGCCAGTTCTTGATGACGTCGATGGCGTTGGGGCCGATCGAGCGGACGGGGGAGTCGTCGCCCTCGGTTCCCTTCCGGTATTCGTCCTTCAGCGCCTCGGCTGCATTCTTCATGCGCTGGCTGGTTCGACGGAGAAACCCCCCGAAGGAGTCGATGGTCTTGTCTACCTCAGCCACGACGCGCCTCCCGAAATGCTCTGGTGCTCGCACGCACGACGGGCTGCCGGTCGAGGTCCTCGATGCGGACCGGTAACCGTCGTCTCCAGTTGGGATGTTCGGTGAGGGTGCCGGGCACGTTGGGTCGCTCCACAGAGGTGCACAGATCCTCGAGGGTAGCGAGGCGAAGGCGTGCCGGAGAGCGAGCAAGAAGTTCATGCGCGGCGAGCACGACGTCGTCCGAGAGCGAACCGGCCGTTGCGCGGGTCAACGAAGCGAGGCGGTCACGCATGGCCGCATCTCCATCCCGGTCCTGCCAGACGCCAGCGACCGTGGGGAGGTCGTGTGTGGACAGCGTGGCGAGACAGTGCTCGGGCCACCGCGTTGGCGCGTCTGGTTCGAACCACGCCACTTTCGTGCCGAGGATGTTGCTGGAGGCGAGCGTCTCGCGCACCCCAGACTCCACGGTGCCGAGGTCCTCCCCAATGAGGAAGGCTCCGGCGCGCTGCGCCTCGACTCGCACGACGCCGAGGAGCACCTCGCTGGGTTGGCGCACGTAGGCCCCCTCGCGCGGCGAGGCTCCGGGTGGTACCCACCAGAGTCGGAACAGCCCCATGACGTGATCGATGCGCAGGCCGGCGAACCCACGCAGCGCAGCGCGGACCGTCTCGATGAAGGGCCTGAATCGCTGGACGCGCAGGGCGATTGGGTTGAAGGGCGGGAGCCCCCAGTCCTGACCGTTCTCGTTGAACATGTCGGGGGGAGCGCCGATGCGCCAGTCGAGTGCGAGGCAGTCCTGGAATCTCCACGCATCGGCACCCGAGGAGTCGAAGCCGACAGCGAGGTCGCCGATGATCGCGACATCGGGAGCGCTCCGCTTGGCCTCCGCTAGCTGTCGGCTGAGCAGCCATTGACACCACGAGTGGAACTCCACGTCGAGGTCGTCCGCTGGGAACGACGCCACCCCATCGGCGTCGGGACTGCGGAATTCCTCGGGCCAGTGGCGCCAGTCCGGGCCGTGACGCTCGGCGAGCGTGCTCCAGATTGCGTAGAGGCGCAGTGGTGCACCCTGGGCCTCAACCCAGCGGCGCCAACTCTCACCGATGGCCGACATGATGAACCACGACTGCAACGCCGATCGCTTGATACGCCACACGGCATCGCGGTCGATGAGATCTGGGCCGGCATCCTCGAGGAGCCCGGGCACACGGAGGTGCAGCGGATTCCACCACACCCTGCTGCTCGGGTAGTACGGGCTGTCCTGCTGTGGGTAAGTGGGGGAGGGGGCGTGCAGGGGGCTGAGCAGCACCGCACGTGCACCGGCCGGGCGGGCCCAGCGCAGCAACGCACCGAGATCGCCGAGATCGCCGATGCCCTGTGACCCCTCCGACCGCAACGAGTACAACTGCGCCGCCACACCCCAGGCGTCGGGCGCATCGGGAGCGGAGGCCGGAGCAACGACGAGGAAGGTGGTCGGACCGCC
>CANIBN010000153.1 GCA_947465505.1 Acidimicrobiales bacterium
GCCAGCGTGAGGCCCACCTCGGCGCCGAGGTTGACGCCCTTGATGGCCGATCCCTGCGTGAGTTTGCGCACAGCGTTTACGGCATGGGACACCGGTTGGTTGCGTGCGAATGCCTGGAGCCAACCGGGCATGCTGTCGAGCGGCACGAAGGTGGATGCCGCAAACGTGAGCGGGAACACCGGGAGGAACGAGGCGATCTGCGCGCTCTCTGCGGTCTTCACCGAGAGACCGACGAGCGCAAACATCCAGCAGAAGGCCATGCCGAACACGATGAGCACGCCGATGGCCGCGATCGCAGGGAAGAACCCGTTGTTGAAACGGAATCCAACCGCCACGCCGACGGCGATCATGAGCAGGACGACGAACACGTTTCTGGCGACGTCGGCGAGGATGCGACCGGTGAGCACTGCCGAACGGGCCATGGGCAGCGATCGGAATCGGTCGATGATCCCCTTGCCCATGTCCTCGTTGAGACCGATTGCCGTGCCCGCGCCGCCGAAGAGCGAGGTCTGCACGAGGATGCCGGGGATGAGAAAGTTGACGTACTCGCCGCCGGTATTGATGGCTCCACCGAAGACGTAGCGGAAGAGCAGCACGAACATGACTGGCTGCACAGAGTTGAAGAAGATCGCCTCGGGAAGGCGGCGCATCCGGATGAGGTTGCGCTTCGTGACGATGATGGAGTCGGTGATGGTGCGGGGCATTGCGAACGCCATGTCAGGCCGCCTTTCCCTGGTTCGAGGCCTTGCGGGAGCGCTTGGACTTGCCTGATGCGGGCTCGGTGGGATCTTGGTCGGTCGTCTCGTGGCTCTCGGCGGAGTGACCGGTAAGCGCCAGGAACACGTCGTCGAGCGACGGTCGGTGAATGGCGAGGTCGTCGAGTTCGATGCCGCTGTCGGAGACAATGCGGGCAACGTTGGTCAACACATCGACGCCGCGCAGGTCTCCGACCGGGACGAGCACCCGACCGGATCGCGCATCGATTTGAGGCTGGCCGGCAACGCCAGTGAGCAACTCTGCGATGCGCGGGATGTTGTCCGCATCGATCGGCTTCACGTCGACGACATCGCCGCCCTGACGCGCCTTCAACTCATCGGCAGTTCCTTCGGCAATGATGCCGCCGCGGTCGAGCACCACGATGCGATCGGCCAGCACGTCGGCCTCCTCGAGGTACTGCGTGGTGAGCAGCACGGTGGTGCCCTCGGCCACGAGGTCCTTGATGAAGTCCCAAAGCTCGGACCGCGTGCGGGGGTCGAGGCCGGTGGTGGGTTCGTCGAGGATGAGCACGATCGGACGCCCCACGAGCGAGGCGCCGAGGTCGAGTCGGCGCCGCATGCCGCCGGAGTAGGTCTTCACCGGACGATCGGCTGCGTCGGTCAGCGTGAGGCGCTCGAGCGCGTCCTTTGCACGCTGAGCGGCCTCTGCGCGCGATAGGCCGTAGAGGCGGCCGACCATCTCGAGGTTCTCTCGGCCTGTCAGCAACTCGTCGACGGCTGCGTACTGGCCAGCGAGCCCGATGAGGCCGCGGGCTTCCTGGGGCTTGGCAAGCACGTCGATGCCGTTGATCCGGGCCGAGCCCGAATCGGGATGCATCAGTGTCGCAAGGATGCGGACGAGGGTGGTCTTGCCAGCACCGTTGGGCCCGAGCAGGCCGAGCACGGTTCCGCGCTCGACGGTCAGGTCGACACCGGTCAGTGCCTTGGTGGACCCGAACGCCTTGGTGATGCCGGAGACCTCAATCATGGGCGATGTCGAGGGGGAAGTGATCACGGTACTTACTCTGCCCCGATAGTTGAGAAAACCCAACTATCGAGCAATCATCAGTACAACCGTCGGGGAGGGGGGATTTGAACCCCCGACCTCCTGCACCCAAAGCAGGAACGCTACCACTGCGCCACTCCCCGATGAATCGAAGGCCCACGCACTCGGGCATTCGCTTCAGGACCTTGAACGTTACCGTCCCGGCCCGTTCAGGCGCTGGCCTGCAGGCTCCTGCGAGCCCGGACCTGCCTTCGCGAGCACCTCGCGAACCGTGATCGGCTCGCTGCACTCGCTGCAGCACACGACTGCCTGCATGTCGTGCTCGCAGGCGGTGTGGTGCAGCACCAGTGGTGTCCCTTCCGGTCCCACCAGCCAACGGTCACCCCATGCTGCCATCGCAGCCAGGATCGGGTATACGTCGCGTCCTTTGTCGGTGAGTCGGTACTCGAAGCGCGGTGGATGGTCCTGGTACTCAACGCGCCGCAGGACGTCTTCGTCCACCAGTCGCTCGAGTCGCCCGCTCAGAATGTTGCGGCCGATGCCGAGCGCAGACTGGAAATCGTCAAAGCGCCGTGTGCCGAGGCAGGCCTGGCGGATGATGAGCAAATTCCAGTGGTCGCCCAGCAGGTCTGCAGCACGCGCAATGGTGCACGGCCAGCCTGAGGTATCTGTCCGCTTCACGGCGTCAGCGTAGTCCATAAAGTTGCATGATGAAACTCACTCGTCTACCTTCGCACCATGAGCGAAACAGCGAGTGCCACTGCCACCGGCGCGCCGTGGCACAAGACGGCGTGCATCCTGTGCGAATCGAACTGCGGGATCGAGGTGCGCCTTGAGGGAAGGTCCTTCGTGCGCATCCGTGGCAACAAGTCGCACGTGGAATCCAAGGGTTACACGTGCGAGAAGGCACTGCGCCTCGACCATTACCAGAACCATCGCGCGCGTCTCACGACGCCGATGCGGCGCCGTCCCGACGGCACGCACGAACCCGTTGACTGGGACACGGCGATCATCGAGATCGCCGCGCGGCTCGCAGCAGTCCGCGACGAGCATGGTGGCGCCAGTATTTTCCGCTACGGCGGCGGAGGGCAGGGCAACCACCTCGGTGGCGTCTACGGCCAGGCAGTCTCCAGCCTGCTCGGCTCGGTGTACCGCTCGAACGCAGTCGCACAGGAGAAGACGGGTGAGGCATACGTCGAGGGCCGTCTCTACCGCGCACACACCCGGCCCGACATGGAGCACACCGAGGTAGCGATCTTCCTCGGCAAGAACCCCTGGCAGAGCCACGGCTTCCCGCACGCACGCACCACGCTGAAGGAGATCGCTGCCGATCCACAGCGATCGATGGTGGTCATCGACCCTCGCCGCACGAAGACCGCCGAACTTGCGGACTACCACCTGCGTGTGCGCCCCGGCACTGACGCATTCTGCATCGCGGCCATCCTCGGCGTGATGCTGCGCGACGACCTCATCAACCACGAGTTCGTCAGCGATCACGTGGACGACGCCGGCCCCGTGCTGGATGCAATCCGTACCGTTCCCATCGAGGATTTCGCCCGTCGTTGTGACGTGCCACTCGCCGAGATTGAGGCGGTTGCGCACCGCATCGGTCGCGCAAAGAGCGTTGCCATCTTCGAGGACCTGGGTATCGAGATGGCCCCGAACTCCACGCTCGTCTCGTACCTCCATCGCCTGATCTGGATCCTGCGAGGCAGTTTCGCGATGCCCGGCGGCAATCACCCGCACTCGGACTTCAGCCCCATTACCGGTGCAGGTGATGGCGGTGCGAACAGCAGCGGTGAAGCGGCGCGCAAGGCACCGCGCCCCAAGCGCACGCCGGTTACCGGAGCGCCGATCATCGCCGGCCTCATCCCCTGCAACTCCATCGCGGACGAGGTCCTCACGGATCATCCGGAACGTTTCCGCGCGATGATCATCGAGAGCGCGAACCCGGCCCACTCGCTGGCAGATTCGCCCCGCTTTCGTGACGCGATGGCTGCACTCGACTTCAGCCTCGTCATCGACGTTGCGATGACCGAGACCGCCCGTTGCGCAGACTATGTCCTACCTGCTTCCACGCAGTACGAGAAGCCTGAAGCGGTCTTCTTCAACTTCCACTTCCCTGACAACTGCATTTATCTCCGCAAGCCGGTGCTCGACGCGCTCCCGGGCACGTTGCCCGAGCCGGAGATCAGTGCACGTATCGCCGAAGCACTCGGGGCATACACCGAGGAACAGATCGCGCCCGTGCGCGAGGCGGCACTGCGTGGCCGGCGAGAGTTCGCTCAGGCGTTCATGGCGCTCATGGAGGCGCAGCCGCAATTGGCCAAGGTTGGCGCGCTCGTTCTGTATCGCACGCTCGGTCCATCGCTGCCCGAAGGTCTCGCCGGCGCGGCTGCCCTCTGGTACTCAGCGCGACTCGCTGCCGCTGCGTACCCCGAACAAGTGCGGCGCGCCGGTATCGACGACACCGATGCGGTGTCGCTCGGTGACGCGCTGTTCGACGCGATCCTCGAGAGCGGCGACGGAGTCATTTTCACGCGACACAACCTGGAGGAAGCGTGGGGCCTGCTCCGCACTGACGACCACAAGATCCACGTGAACATCCCCGTACTCGTCGACAAGTTGCGCGCCTTGGTGGATGCACCCGTCGGCTACACCACCGAGGAGTATCCGTTCGTGCTTGCGGCAGGGGAGCGGCGCAGCAACACCGCCAACACCATCTTCCGCGATCCGGACTGGCGCAAGAATGACCGGGACGGTGCGCTCGCGATCAGCCCAGAAGACGCCGAGCGCCTCGGACTGGTCGACGGTGACCGCATTCGTGTCGTGACACCAGGTGGCACTGCAGAACCCACGATCGCCATTGACGACTCACTGCGAGCAGGGCACATCAGCCTGCCGAATGGATTCGGGTTGGACTATCCCGACGAGCACGGCGAGTACCAGCGCAGCGGCGTCTCGACGAACGAACTTACGGTGCTCGAGTGGAAAGACGACATCGCCGGCACCCCGTGGCACAAGCACGTCCCGGCCCGACTCGAGCCCTGTGGGCGGGCCTGACACCCGCTGGCTCGCCAACGGAGCCAGCCACTCAGGTTGACTTTCGGGCCGGGCGTGGCAAACTTGACCATATGAGTCGGCTTTTCGAGTTCCCCCGCCAGATCAACGAACTGTCGGCGCGTCTCGTCGCCACGGGTGTCGTGGCGATGGGGCTCACCTTTGTCATCAGCGGGTGGGGTTGGGTCCTCATTCCGCTCACCTACGGCTTCCTCGTCCGGGTGGCCTCGGGCCCGCGGTTCTCGCCGCTCGCGCAGGTGGTCACCAAGGTGCTTACCCCGCGCTTCGACCGTCGCAATGCGTTTGCCGCCGGCCCGCCCAAGCGTTTCGCTCAAGCAATCGGCGCAGCGTTCTCGATCACGGCCTCGGTGCTCGTGCTGACGGGCCACGCCGGTATCGCTCGCATCGTCATTGCCGGATTGGTAGGTGCTGCCAGCCTCGAGGCCTTTGCCGGATTTTGCTGCGGCTGCTGGATGTTTGCCCAGTTGATGCGTGCAGGCATCGTTCCCGAGACCATCTGTGCCGAGTGCAACGACCTCTCCTTGAGACGGGTCCCTACGAGCGTCTGACGAAGGCGGCGCGGAACGGGCCGCGGCTACTTCTGCAGGATTGACTTCGTGATGCGGGCGGTTGCCACCAGACGACCGTCTGCCCGCGCCTCAGCGTTCACGAACGCTACGCGCTTGCCGCGCTGAACCAACTCGCCCTTGAGGTGAACGGTCTGGCCAGACATCACGCCCTTGAGCATAGAGATGTGCAGGTCGTGGCTCACGGCGTCCTCGTTCTCCGCAAGTGACGGCTCGAGCGCAAGGTAGGCGACGGCGTCGAGCACGACAGAGAGCACGCCGCCGTTCAACTGGCCCTCGCGCCCCTCAATCGCCGGGTTCACGACGAAGGTGCAACCCAAGTGGCGCTGCTGCGGGTCGACAAGCTTCACGCCGATGTACTTGTGCAGCGGGAGTTCCTCGAAATCGGGTCGACCGAACTCGTCGAGGGGGCGGGTGGAAGCAGAGGATTCACCGTTGGACACGTGGCGACGCTAACGGCGCGTGCCGCTGCGGCACGAAACGGTTGACGCTCAGCCGGGTCGGCCGACACCCGACACCGACGACCACTTGAAGCCGTGGATGCGGATCGGCTTGCCCGGCGCAGAGGCGTCGATCATCAGGCCGTCCCCGAGATACATCGCCACGTGCGTGATAGGTCGGTAGAAGAACAGCAGGTCGCCAGGCATTGCGTCGGCAGGGTCGATGTGGCGCGTGACTGCGTACTGAATGCGGGACTGGTGCGGGAGTCGGACTCCGGCACGTCCCCAAGCCCAGGCGGTGAGACCCGAACAGTCGAAGCCGACAC
>CANIBN010000154.1 GCA_947465505.1 Acidimicrobiales bacterium
CTCAAGATCCGCCAGCGACTCATGAAGTACTACACGAAGATCCAGTTGCTCCGGATCAACGGCCTGCGCTCGCTCACGTCCACCCTCAACAAGACGAAGGATCCGGGCGTGGCCGCACTCGGCGCCACGAACAAGATGTTCTGGACCGAGATGCACAAGGAAGCCATGGAACTATGCCTCGACATCTACGGCGCGGACTCGATGCTGATCAACAGCGGTCCTACATCGGGGTCGTGGCCGGGAACCGGTCGGGACAAGCGTCGTGAGGGTTACCCGGTGAGCGCCATGATGTCAGCGTTCTTCTTCAGCCGTTCGGAGACCATCTGGGGCGGCACCTCACAGATCCAGCGCAACATCGTTGGCGAGCGCGCACTGGGACTCCCCAAAGAGCCGTCTTGATGGTCGCCCATAGCCGCCGCTTCGCTTCGGCATAGGGCTCGTGTTCGCTGCTGCTGGCGCAGCGACGCTCACGTCTTGATGGTCGCCCATAGCCGCCGCTTCGCTTCGGCATAGGGCTCGTGTTCGCTGCTGCTGGCGCGAGTCAGTTTGCGCAGTCGGCGGCGAGGCTTCCGAGTGCGGTGGTACGTCGAGGCTCGCGGATCTCGTGTTGGTCGAGACCGTTCGTGCAGTAGCCGAACGAAAGGCCCGACACCGGGTCCCCCCAGGCGATCTGCCCTTTGGCGCCGTTGTGACCAACGGT
The DNA here is from genome assembly GCA_947465505.1 of Acidimicrobiales bacterium. Taxonomy (GTDB): domain Bacteria; phylum Actinomycetota; class Acidimicrobiia; order Acidimicrobiales; family Ilumatobacteraceae; genus WLJO01. The sequence continues at coordinate 701 of CANIBN010000154.1, forward strand.
CCCCGCGTGAACGGTGCGGCCAAAGCCACGGAAGTTGTCCTTTCCGTCACCAGCAGCCTGCACCAAGCCGAGAGTACGGTTCGCCGACACTCCGGTCAGCGGGTCGGGGAAGTGGTTGCGCACGTTGGTCCGCGCATCGTGGATCACATCGGGACGCCACATATCACCCGGGTTGTTCAGCACGGCTTGGTAGTACATCGCAAGATCACACGCTCGCATCACGCCACCACCGCCGGGCACGCCCACGTCCTGCACCCCGGGTGCGTCGAACGCCGTGAGCGCCTCAATGGTCACCTCGGTGGCCGGGAGTGCGGGCACGCCGAACACCGACTGAATCTCCTCGGACGTCGCCGGTGCGCCGGTGACGTGGAGCGTGGCCGCGCGGAACGGGAGCTCCCCGAGGACCTTCGGAAGGCCCGCGGGCGCGGTGACCCGTTGCTCGACAACAGTGCGAAAGTCAGTGCCCGTCACCGTCTCGATGAGTTCGGCCAGGACCCAGTGGGCAGAGGTGGGGTGGTACTCAAACTTGGTTCCCGGCTCCCAGCTCGTGCGCCACTTGGCAAAGGCCGCACGGCGACCGGCCGAAGTTGCACCATCGAGCGCCTTCAGTGGTGCCGAGGGGAAGCCTGACGTGTGCAGCATCACCTGCTCGACGGTGATGCCGTCCTTCCCGTTGCTCGCAAACTCGGGGACGTAATCGCACACCCGCTTCCTGACGTCGATCAGTCCGTCCCCAATCAGCGCCCACATCGCACCCGCTACGAAGGTCTTGGTGGCCGAGTACACGACGTAGCGCGTCTCGTTCGTGGCGTCGCCGTAGGTCTCGAAGGCGACCAGTTCGCCTTGGTAGGCGAGGGCAAACTGCGCTGAGGGAAGTAGGCCCTCGTCGATCTCGCGGCGTACTCGGGTGCGGAGCTTGTCGATGGCTTGGTGGTCGAGTCCCATGGGCAGACCTTACGCGGCTGTCCCAACCGGCGCTTCTAGCGGTTGCGCCGCTCGAGGTACGTGCGACTCGCTGCTCGGGATTCGGGATCAGCGAGCGCTGCCGTGAGCACGTCACCATCAATGGTGTTGCGAGCGGTCGACCCGATCTCCTCCATCACGGCGTTCACCTGCTGCTTGGTGACCCGAAGCGAGAACGCAGGCTTGCCACAGAGAGATTCCGCGAGTTCCTGCACTGCTGGAGCGAGTGCGACCTCGGGGACGACGCGATTGAGGAACCGCGCCGCGAGTGCTTCGTCTGGAGTGAAGGGCCGGCAGGTGAGCACGAGCTCCTTGGTGAGCGCTGGCCCGATCTCACGAACCAGACGAGGGATTCCGCCCCAAGCCAGCGGGATCCCGAGGTCCACCTCGGGGATCAGGAAGCGAGCCGAATCTGCGGCCAGCCGCAGGTCACACGACGCTGCGAGTACGAGACCGCCACCCACGCAGTGCCCGTGGATGGAGGCGATAGTCAGTGGCCGCACGTTCGTCAGCGCTTCCGCCGCAAGTCGACCGAGGTCTGCGGTGTCCCGGCTCGTGCGGCCGGTCTCGGGTGTCGAGAAGTCCTCGAGGTCGAAGCCGGCGGAAAAGGCTCGTCCGGCGCCTCGGACCACTAGGACCTTGATGTCGGGATGGTCCTCATCGACGAGGCGACAGGCACGAACGATCTCCCGGAGCAGATTCCGGGTCAGAGCGTTCAAGCGGGTCGGTCGGTTCAGCGTGAGCGTGGCCAGTGGGCCGTTCACGTCGAGGGTGAGGGACTCGAAACGGTGCACGGCCGGACTATAGATCCCTAAATAGCGGCCCGACCGGGGCACAGGAACAGCCTGTTCATCCCGCCGTGACATGGGCCAGCCAGCGGGCTGGCATGATGCGGGCATCGACGAACCGCCGCCGCCCGCTGTCCCTTGGGATGAACTACTTGCGCCCGATGGCTCGGCGCGCCCCCACGCCCGGGAACTGATGGCCTATCTCGAGCAACTTGGCTCGGAAGAGTTGCGCAAGCGCCAAGACCTCGCGAACCTCGACATCCTCACGATGGGGATCACGTTCACCGTGTACTCCGACGGCCAGGGCATCGACCGTGCGTGGCCGTTCGACGTGATCCCGAGGCTTATCGACGCCAGCGAGTGGCGAGTGGTCGAGCGCGGTCTCGTGCAGCGCATGCGGGCGCTCAACGCATTCATCGACGACATCTATAACGACCAGCGAGTCGTCGCCGACGGTGTGTTCCCCGCAGAGTTGCTCGAGCGGTCGACGAACTTCCGTCCCGAGTGTCGCGGTGCCAAGCCCAAGTTCGGTGCATGGGCGCACATCTGTGGGAGCGATCTGGTTCGCGGAGCGGACGGCGTGTTCTACGTACTCGAGGACAATCTGCGTGTTCCGTCCGGAGTCAGTTACGTCCTCGAGAACCGGGCGATCTCCAAGCGTGCGTTTGCAGACCTGTTCGAGCGCTACAGCATCGAACCGGTGGATGCCTACACCGACGAACTCCAGCGGTTGCTCCTCTCGCTCGCACCGGAAACCTGTCCAGGGAAGCCGACGGTGGTGGTGCTCACGCCCGGAATCTTCAATTCGGCGTATTTCGAGCACGCGTACCTCGCCCAGCGCATGGGCGTGCAGCTCGTCGAGGGAACCGACCTGGTGGTGGGGGAGGACGACGTCGTGCGCATGCGCACGATCTCGGGCCTCCAACGTGTCGATGTGGTGTACCGACGCATCGACGATCTCTTCCTCGACCCTGAGGTATTCCATCCCGACTCCGTGCTCGGTGTTCCAGGCCTCATGCGGGCGTGGCGCGCAGGCAACGTGGCCATCGCCAACGCGCCGGGTGCAGGCGTTGCTGACGACAAGGTGGTCTACGCCTGGGTTCCGGACTTCATCCGGTACTACCTCGGCGAGGAGGCGATCCTGCCGAACGTACCCACGTATCGCTGCCTCTACGACGACGAGCGCCGGTACGTCGTCGAGCACATTGCCGAGTTGGTGGTGAAGCCTGCCAACGAGAGCGGTGGGTACGGACTCCTCATCGGGGATCGTGCAACCGGGGAGGAACGTGCCGCTGCCATAGCGAACATCGAGGCGGATCCGCGCAACTGGATCGCCCAGCCGATCCTCCAACTCTCCACCGTTCCCACACTGTGCGACGCCCGCATCGAACCGCGCCACGTCGACCTCCGCCCGTTCATCCTCTCCGGTGCCCATCACTACGTGACGGCCGGTGGCCTGACTCGCGTCGCGCTGAGGAAGGGCTCGCTCATCGTGAACTCGTCACAGGGTGGCGGTAGCAAGGACACCTGGATCGTGTCGGGGGCGGACTGACATGCTCCTCTCGCGCGTCGCTGATTCGCTCTATTGGGCCGCTCGCTACCTCGAGCGTGCCGACGACACCGCTCGGCTCCTCTGGGGCTACACGGAGGGGATTGTCGACCTTCCCACCTCGGTCACCTCCTCGTGGCAACCGCTGTTGGCCATCACCGGTACTCATGAACCGTTCAACGCCAAGTACGGCAGTGATCTGGGCGAATCTGCGATCGTCTCGTTCCTGCTCGCCGACAGCGAGAACCCGAACAGCGTGGTCTCGTGCGTGGTGCAGGCGCGGGAGAACCTGCGCTCCTGCCGGGACGTGATCCCGCAGTTTGCGTGGACGGTGCTCAACGACCTCTACCTCTACGCGTTGGCGAGCGGCCGTGAGGGAGTTGCGCGGCCCACCCGATCACGGTTTATCGAGCGCGTGCGGCGGGATGTCGAGCGCATTCAGGGCATCGTTGCCACGACGATGATCCGTGACGCTGCGTACAACTTCTGGATGCTCGGCCAGTTGATGGAGCGGGCCGACATGACCACCCGAGTGGTGGGCGTTCAGGCGGCGGGACTGCTGGGCGGCGACCCGCTGGCGAGCCGCTACGCCGAGGTGCAGTGGATGACGGTGCTGCGATCCGTGTCGGGCCGACAGATGTATCAGCGTGCAACACACCTGCCCATCGAGGGTCTCGCCGTGGTCGACTTCCTGTTGCACAACCGGTCGTTTCCTCGATCCGTACAGTTCTGTGTCGACGCGATTGCCGAACACCTGGACTGGCTCCCGCGCTCGCTCGAGATCCGTCCGATGGTGGGCGACGTGCAGTCCGAACTCGCCCGGCCCGTCACTGACGTGAACGACGGTGCGGAACTCGATGCCTCGATGGATCGTATTCAGGTATCGCTCGCTCGCTTGAGCTACCTCATCCTTGCCACGTACTGCTAGTGCTCTGCACTGTGTCGCGTAACGTGTTCCACGCATCATGACGAACGCACTCGAGTGGTACCGATACGAGCCCAGAAGCGGGGTGTACGACGAGACGGTCGACAGCCGTGGTCAGGTTCGTGATGCCTGGTCGAGCGTGGCACGCCTGGTGTCCGGGATCGGCAGCCAAGGCCTGCGGCAGCGTCTCGAGCGCTGTAACCACCTGCTTGCTGCACACGGCGCGACGCACGTACCGCATCGGGAACTCCTCGCCCGCAGTGGCCCAAGCACCGGATGGCACCTCGACCCGCTTCCCTTCGTGATCGGTCGCGAGGAATGGGCCGTCCTGTCGGGGACGATCGCTGAGCGTGCACGGATGCTGTCCAGCATCGCGAGTGACCTGTCCGGCGAGCGCAGGCTCGTTCGTGAGGGAGTAATTCCGAACACGGCGATCTACTCCGATCCGTCGTTCCTACCTACAGCCCCGGCGGATCGGGGGAATCCCATTGTCTGGTACGGAGCAGATCTGGTGCGTACCGCCGACGGCCACTGGCGGGTGCTGCGCGACTACACCGACGTGGTGCGCGGCGTCGGTGAGGCACTGCTCCACCGGTCCGTGCTCACCCGGGCTCTCGGCGACCTTGGCGACCGCAATACCCCAACGCCGCTCACTGGACATCTTGCCGACTTCCGTTCGGTGCTGGCGAAGGCGGCGCTTGCTGGAGTGGAGAGCCCGCGAACGGTGGTCCTCACCCCCGACACGATGTCGCTCGAGTACCTCGCAACGTCGTATCTGTGCGCCCAGTTGGGTTTTCACCGCACCTCTGCCGCAGACCTTGTGGTTCGGGATCACCGGGTGTATCTCCGTTCACTGGGCGGGCGCGAGCCCGTCGACGTAGTGCTTCGTGCGTTGCGGGCGGCAGACCTAGACCCCCTTGCCAATCCGTTGAGTTCCGGTGGCGTTCCCGGCCTCGTAGCGGCGGAGCGCGCGGGGCTCGCGGCAGTGGTGAACCCCGTGTCCGCGGCGTTGGTTGGCTCACCGTCGCTGGCTCCGCACCTGCAGGCCGCAATGAAGATGCTCCTCGGGGCGGACGCGTCGTTGCCTATGGTGCCTGCCTCCTGGTGCGGTGACCGTGAGGTCCTCAAGGCAGTGCTTGCGGCACCGGAGGACTGGGTCCTCCAGGACGTCTCTTCCGGAGAGTCGGTGTTCGGCTACGTGCTGCACGCAGAGAAGGAAGCTTC
>CANIBN010000155.1 GCA_947465505.1 Acidimicrobiales bacterium
CTTGAGCAGATCCACGAGCCCAGCGGCCTCAACCATCTTGGCGAACGTCGTGAACTTGAACTTCGGGTCGGAAAGAAGTTGCCAAATCGTCCACGTGTTGCAGTTCGACTGCGAACGAACCGTCGTGGAGGGACCGGCGGTGGTGGGCAGAGCGGTCGTAGTCGGAGCAGCGGTCGTCGGGGCGACGGTCGTAGTCGGAGCAGCAGTCGCCGTAGGCAGGGTTGTTGGCGCCGCTTGCTTCGCACTGCCACAGCCAACCAAGACGATCGCTACGGAGATGCCAAGCGCAACGGAAACCAGTCGTCGTCCACGAGTTGCGGCGTTCACAGAGTTCCTCCCAAACTTCGGGCAGCGGTTTCACGGCCTTCGACCATCCACCCGTAGGCACGTGACTCTAGTGACCGGCAAGCGCTCTTGCGCCCATCGGCCCCAGCAGGGCGACTCAGGCGGAGCGATCGCTCACGGGCAGCGTGCCACGGACAACGGATACCCCACTGTGGGTGGGCACTCCGTCGGCGGGTTCCAGTGAAACATCAACGATAGGGAAGCGTTCGGCAGACACCCCGGTCGGCAATGCGTAGCGGTGGTTGCCCGTGTAGGGCCCGAGCGAGACCATTCCCTTGACCTGTGTATCGATGAGCCACAGTTCGAGATGGTCACCGGCCCGATCCGGAACGTTTTGCACGGAGACCTCAAGGAACTCGTTCCCGTGAGACGACACGAGGCGTGCCGAGCCGGTAGGAGTGGCGTCGAAGGATGCCAGGCCCTCATTCGACAGCGGGGCGGCGGCCAGCACGGTTACTTCATTCCGAGACGACACCGCTAGGGGGATAGCAATAGCGGCCGCGGCCGCAACCGCCAGTGCGCCCACGAAGGTGACGAGGCGTCGCTGACGGCGGAGCGGCACGACAATCGCGCGCGTGCCCACAGTCTCGACATCAGGCTCGGTTCTGCCGGCAGCAGACTCGGCTCGAACTTCGGCCTCGATCGCCGACCAGAGGTCGGCAGGTGGCATCTCTCTCAGACGGTCGTTGTCCTCGACCGCTCGCATGATCGCGACGAGATGCTCGTCGACCATGTTGATCTCCTGCTCACGATCCATGGTTCACCCCCGATCGGGATTCGAGGTGTCGACGCATTCGTTCGACACCTCGTCGCACATCGCTCTTTACGGTTCCGAGCGGTAGGGAACAACGCTCGGCAATCTCTGCATGAGTGAGGTCTTCCAGAAAGGCCATCTCCACCACCGAACGAACCCGGTCGGGAAGCTGGTTGAGGGCCTCGGCAACAAGCATTCGGTCTGCAACTTGCTCCAACCGACCGTCCTGAAGATGATCGGGACGCTGCGCCGCCACCTCAACGACGCCGGAATCTCGACCCGCTTTGCGCAACTGCTCGATGATCTTGAAGCGAGCGATACCAACCAGCCATCCGGCGACGCTGCCCTTGGTGTCGTCGTAGGTGCTGCGTGAGCGCCAGGCCGACACAAACGTCTCCTGCGTGGCGTCTGCTGCCAGGTCGGCGGTGAGCGAACGGCGACAGAAGCTGAAGACGAGGGACGAGTACCGCTCGTAGGCGTCCTTCAGTACTCCGTCTCCGCCGGCCGCAAAGGCAATGTCGATACGACGATCGACGTCATCGACCTTCGCGTCTGCATCATCCGCTTCTCCACCGAAGCCTCGAGTACTGGCCACCATCGTCAGCAATTTAGTCTCACGACCTCAAGCAATGGGCCCCAGCACCCGACCTTTTTGGTCGATTGCTGGGGCCCGGTTCATGCGTTGATCTCGGTTAGGACGTCTAGCGTCAGGCTGCCGGCACGAGCACAGCGTCGATGACGTGGATGACGCCGTTCGATGCCAGGACGTCGGTTGCGACGACGTTCGACTCGTTGACCTTCACCTTGCCGTCGAGCACGGTCACCTTGACCTTGCTGCCCTGAACAGTGGCGACTTCCTGGCCGTCAAGCTTCACCACGTCTGCTGCAAGCACGTTGCCAGCAACCACGTGGTAGGTGAGGATCTTGGTGAGGAGTGCCTTGTCAGCGAACAGCGCTTCCTTGGTGATCTTCAGTGCGGTGAGAGCGGCGGCGAACGCCTCGTTGGTGGGGGCGAACACCGTGAACGGGCCAGCGCCCTTCAGGGTGTCGACGAGGCCTGCTGCCACAACAGCCTCGACGAGGATGCTGAAGTCTGCGTTGCCGGATGCGACGTCGACGATGGTTCCGAGTGCTGCGGTGGTCTCCGGTGCTGCGGTGGTCTCCGGTGCTGCGGTGGTCTCGGGTGCTGCGGTGGTCTCGGCGGCCTCCTTGTCGCTGCCGCAGGACACGGCCACGATCGACAGTGCTGCGGTAAGACCGATGGCCATGAGAGCGGCCGGACGCTTGCGGAAGTTGTTCACGTTGATTCTCCAGGGGGGTTGTTTAGGGGCTGCAACTGGCTTGGTGTCCAGTTACATGTCGTTGTTCGCGCCCATGCATCTCGTTGGATGCAGATTCGGAAGAAAAGTTTCGGAAAAACTCAGAGGCCCGCCGGTGACGGCGGGCCTCTGTCGTTTCGTTGATGCCAAGAACCGGCGACTGACTACCAGCGGTAGTGCGCGTACGCCTTGTTCGACTCGGCCATCTTCTGCATGTCGTCACGGCGCTTCACGGAAGCACCGAGACCGTTGGCTGCGTCCATGACCTCATTAGCGAGACGCTGGGCCATGGTCTTCTCACGACGTGCACGGGAGAACCCAACCACCCAACGGATGGCAAGGGTGGATGCACGGCGGGGACGGACTTCGACCGGCACCTGATAGGTGGCGCCACCGACACGACGGCTCTTGACCTCGAGCGGGGGCTTGATGTTGTCGATCGCACGCTTGAGGGTGGCGATGGGCTCCGAGCCCGTCTTCTCCTCGACGATCTTCAGCGCGTCGTACACGATCTTCTCGGCGACAGAGCGCTTGCCCGAAAGCAGCACCTTGTTGACGATCTGGGTGACGAGCAGTGAGCGGTAAATCGGATCCGGCGCGAGCTCGCGACGGTTTGCGGGTCCCTTGCGCGACATTCAGATCACTTCGCCTTCTTCGCGCCGTAACGGCTGCGAGCTTGCTTGCGGTTCTTCACACCTGCGGCGTCGAGTGCGCCACGGATGACCTTGTAGCGCACACCCGGGAGGTCACGAACACGACCGCCACGGACGAGCACGATGGAGTGCTCCTGCAGGTTGTGTCCCTCGCCAGGGATATACGCCGTGATCTCGACGCCGCTGGTGAGGCGGACACGAGCCACCTTGCGCAGGGCCGAGTTCGGCTTCTTCGGGGTGTTGGTGTACACACGGGTGCACACGCCACGGCGCTGGGGCGAGCCCTTCAGGGCCGGGGTCTTGGTCTTGCTCGTCTTGCTGCTTCGCCCTTGGCGGACCAGCTGCTGAATTGTGGGCAACGCGCTACCTCTCGGTGCTTTCGTGATGATGGACCCTGAGAGGGTCCGCTTGGACTGGTCCTCCGGCGGGCTTCACCCGCCGGAAAGGGACCTTGGAAGGTTAGGGGTAGGTGGCCACCAGTGGCAACCGGTCCCCAAGGGATCAGCTCTCGGCGACCTGATCGTCGGCCTGGTAGTCGCCGTGGAGACCGGCGAGGAACTCGGCCGGGTCCTCTGAGGAGTAGTAGGCCATCGGCTGGTAGTCGGGGGCCACGATGTCGAACTCGCGGTACTTCATCATGCCGGTGCCTGCTGGGATCAGCTTGCCGATGATGATGTTCTCCTTGAGTCCGAGCAGACCGTCGCCGCGGCCGTCGATAGCGGCCTCGGTGAGCACCCGGGTGGTCTCCTGGAAGGAGGCTGCCGAGAGCCACGACTCGGTGGCAAGCGATGCCTTGGTGATACCCATGATCTCGGGGCGACCCTCGGCAGGGCGGTTGCCCTCTTCGAAGATGCGCTTGTTGGTGTCACGGAACTTCTTGGCATCAACACGCTCGCCGGGCAGGAAGTCGCTGTCGCCAGGCTCCTGCACGCCGACACGGCGCGTCATCTGACGCACGATGATCTCGATGTGCTTGTCGTGGATCGACACACCCTGGTCGCGGTAGACCTTCTGGACTTCCTCGACGAGGTACACCTGGGTCTCGCGGATGCCCTTGATCTCCATGAGTTCCTTGGGATCGAACGGCCCGGTGGTCATCGGCTCGCCGGCCTTCACTTCCTGACCGTCGGCAACGATCATGCGAACCTGCGACGGCAGGATGACCGTGTCCTCGGTGCCGTCGTCACCGACGACCGTCACCGGGATGCCCTTGCCTTCGTCCTCGTCGATACGCACGACACCGGAGAGCTTTGCGAGACGTGCCGAACCACGGGGTGTGCGTGCCTCGAACAGTTCCACGACGCGGGGCAGACCACCGGCGATGTCGGTACCTGCAACACCACCGGTGTGGAAGGTACGCATGGTGAGCTGGGTACCGGGCTCACCAATCGACTGTGCAGCGATAACACCGACGGCCTCGCCGAGCTCGATCGGCTTGCCCGTGGCAAGTGAACGGCCGTAGCACAGACCGCAGATGCCGAGCTCTGCGTCACAGGTAAGCACCGAGCGCACCTGCACGCGGTTGATCTTCTCGTCGTCGCGCAGTGCAGCCATCTCGACGTCACCGACGAGGGTGTTCTTCGGGATCACCGTGCCGTCCGTGAGCGTGAGGTCCCGGAGGAGCGCACGGCCGAACAACTTGGTCTCGAGGTAGCTGCGCTTGTTTGCGGTGTCGGGCTCGACGTTGTCGATCCAGATACCGAGGTTGGTGCCGCAGTCCTCTTCGCGAACGATGAGTTCCTGGGACACGTCAACCAGACGACGGGTGAGGTAACCCGAGTCGGCGGTACGAAGGGCGGTGTCCACGAGTCCCTTACGCGCACCCGGGGTGGCGATGAAGTACTCGAGGGTCTGCAGTCCCTCACGGAACGACGACTTGATCGGGCGGGGGATCATGTCACCACGGGGGTTGGCCACGAGGCCTCGCATACCCGCAATCTGACGAACCTGCAGCATGTTGCCGCGGGCACCCGAGCCGACCATCATGTCGATGGGGTTGAACTGCGTTGACTTGAACGCAGCCTCCATGGCCTGCTTCACGGCCTCGGTGGCTTCGGTCCAGATCTGGACCTCCTGCTGACGACGCTCGCCGTCGGTGATGATGCCGCGGCGGTAGTAGTTCTCTACCTTCTCGGCCTGCTTCTCGTACTCGTTGAGGAGCGCCTTCTTCTCCGGCGGGGTCTTCACGTCGTCAATGGAGACGGTGAGACCGGACTGCGATGCGTAGCGGTAGCAGATGGCCTTGATGGCATCAAGCGAGGTGGCAACAACACCCTTGTTGTAGGTGTCCGACATGCGCTCGACGATCTCGCCCATTTCCTTCTTGCGCACGACGCTCGTGATGTAACCGAAGTCCGCCACGTACTGCGGCGGCAGAGCAGCCTCGAACTTCAGTCGACCAGCGGTGGTCTCACGCTCGATGCTCGTGCCGTCAGGCTGCTGCTCGCGCACCTTGATCATGGCCTGCAGCTGCAGCTTGCCATCGTCGAGAGCGCGCTCGACCTGCCAGAGGTGACGGAACACGAGGCCTTGACCCATCGCTCCATCACGGTGCGAAGTGAGCCAGAAGGCGCCGATGATGAGGTCCTGGGTCGGCGTGACGATCGGACGACCGGATGCCGGCGACAGGATGTTGTTGGACGACAGCATGAGCACGCGTGCCTCAGCCTGCGCCTCTGCCGACAGCGGGAGGTGGACAGCCATCTGGTCACCGTCGAAGTCTGCGTTGAATGCCGTGCAGACGAGCGGGTGGATCTGGATGGCCTTGCCCTCAACGAGCACCGGCTCGAACGCCTGGATGCCGAGGCGGTGCAGCGTTGGTGCACGGTTCAGCATGACCGGGTGTTCCTTGATGACGTCTTCAAGGACGTCCCACACCTGCGGACGACGACGCTCGACCATGCGCTTGGCCGACTTGATGTTCTGCGCGAGTTCGAGATCGACCAAGCGCTTCATCACGAAGGGCTTGAAGAGCTCGAGCGCCATGAGCTTGGGCAGACCGCACTGGTGCAGCTTCAGCGTGGGGCCAGCCACGATGACCGAACGGCCCGAGTA
>CANIBN010000156.1 GCA_947465505.1 Acidimicrobiales bacterium
GACATCGGCGAAGGCGTCCGCGAACACGCTTTCGATCTCGGTGTCGATCGCCTTGATGACACGTGACAACTCGCGACGGGTTTCCTTCACGTCCTCCAACTGATCCTCGAGGAACTTGTGCCGCTCCTGCAGCGCATTGAACTCCTCGAGTGCCAGCGGGTTGATGGGCCCGAGCAGTCGCAGTTCTCGCTCGAGATCCTTCACACGTGTCTGGGCCGAGACTCCATCGGGCAACGGCGGCTCGACTGCCTCGATCGCGAGATCGGGCTCGGTCTCGAGCTCGCGACGTGTTGTCTCCTCGACAGCCTCGAGTCGAAGTCGTGCCTCGGCCTCCTCGATGTCCACCTTGTGCGAGCGATCGCGCAACACCTCAAGTTCGCGATCGGCGGCGACGCGCCGACGACGTGCTTCGTCGAGCCGTTGGGTGATCCCGCGCACCTCGTCGGTCTGGCGCCGGCGCGCCTCGTGGAGGGCAGCGAGCTCGGTCTCGATCACCACACGCCGCGCGTCGACAAGGGCGGCCAAACGATCAATTGCGCCGAGTGATGCCTCGATCTGCTGCCGACGTTCTGCTGCCTGCTGACGCGCCACCTGATCGGCCTCAAGTCGACGCTCCGTCTCCTCCAGGCGACGCTCGATGAACTGTTGGCGCTCCAGCAGCCCAGCGTTGCGAACCTCGAGATCCTTGCGCCTACTGCCCAGAACCGCTGCGCGTGCCTCCAACTGGGCACGCACCTCGCCACGGTGACGTGCAGCAGCGGCCTCTGCTTCCTCGTCTGCCTCCAGTGCCGGCAGCAGGCTCTCTAGCTCGGTGATTCGACCGCGCTCCCGGTCGGTGCGCTCCTGCAATTCCGCAGTGGACTGCACCACGAGTTCCAGTTCGGTCTGCGCCTCGCGACGCTGTGCCTGTACTCGCCCGAGCGTGTCGGTGGCGGCAGTGAACCGCGCATCGTTGGCCTCGAGCCGTTTGCTGAGATCTCGCTCGCTCTGGCGAGCGGCCTCGAGCTCTGCCTTCGCCGAGCGCATCACCTGCTCGCGCTCGACGACGTCCTCACGCGCTGCCACTGCCCGTTGTTGGGCTTCCTCGAGCGCGGTTGCCGTGGCACCACTACCTGTCGTTCCGTAGCGCCAGCCTGCAGCGGAGAAGCGGTGACCGTCGCGGGTGACCACCACGCTGTTCGGATTGGCGATCGAGATGTCGAGTGCCGACTCCCACCCACCGTCGGTGCAGCCTGCCGAGGCAAGCAGTACGTCGAGCAACGCATCAACTCGCGCGTCCCTGCCCGTGACATGCGCTCGCACTGCGGCCGTGCCGGACGGCACAGCGGCGGACACCGATCCGGAGAACGCGGAGAGTGCGAGCACCGCACCCGTTGCGTTGCCGGACGCGAGATGGCGGAGCGCTGCGCGAGCCGAGCCAGGATTGTCGACAAGCACCGAGAGGATCGCATCGCCAAGCGCTGCCTCGAAGGCAACCTCCCAGCCGTCGTCCACACGGACGAGGTCGAGCAGTGTGCCCAGTACACCGGGAACGTCTGCCAGTCGCTTGGATCCGGCGCGTGCGCGTGCGTTGTCGAGCGCGAGCGACAGTGCATCGGCCCGGGCCTGCCAGCGAGACAGTTCTGCAACGGCTTCCTGATGAGCAGCAGTTGCGGCAGCAGACGCAGCATCGGCAGAGAGACGCCGGTTCTCGGCGGCCTCCACCTCGGCCACTAAGGGGGTCTCGGCAGACTCGGCGGTCTCTGCCTCGGAGCGCAGACGATCTGCTTCCTCGGACAGCCGCGCCACCTTCGTCTCGAGGTCGGTGAGGCGCTGACGCACTCGACGCAGTTCGGACTCTGTCCGCTCGAGACCGCTCTTGAGGGTGCGCAACTCGCCGCGCACCTCAGCAGCGGCACTGGACGCCGCCGGGCTCGTGCCGCTCGTCGCTGTCTCAATCGCCTCGAGCGTGCGCTCCCGCTCGGACTGATAGTTGGTCTCGTCGTCGGCCAGGGCCTCTGCCTCTGGTGCGAGCAGCGAGAGTTGCGTTGCTACGTCCTCGAGTTCGGCCTTGAGCCGCGCTGCCTCACCCTCGAGGTTGGCGACCACTCCCCCGTCCATCAGCTGACCGCGATCGCGCTCCATGGATCGACGCCGTTCGTGGAGCACTGCAGCGATACCGCGAGCACGCTCACGCAGTTGCTCAACAGTGACGAGACGATCGCTCACATCGGTATCGCCACGCGCCGCGAGTTCGCCTTCTGCGGCGAGCACGGTTTGCTCGAGCGAAGCGAGTTCGGTGCGAAGTTCCTGCTCGGAACGAGTAAGCGTCTCACGTTCCTGTGCAAGTGCTGCGAGCGTCGAACGCTGCGCAACAATCTCCTGCCCTGCAAGGAAGATCCGCAGCGCGTTGAACTCTGCCTGCAGATCACCGTGGCGACGTGCGGCCTCGGCCTGACGCTCAAGCGGACGGAGTTGTCGACGAACCTCGCGCAGAAGGTCCTGCACACGCAGCAGGTTCCCCTCGGTGGAGTCGAGACGACGCTCGGCCTTCTCCTTGCGACGACGGAACTTGAGGACACCGGCGGCTTCCTCGATGATGGCGCGACGCTCCTCGGGGCGAGCGTTGAGCACGGCGTCGATCTGGCCCTGACTGACGATGACGTGCTGCTGACGACCAACACCCGCGTCGCTGAGCAGTTCCTGCACGTCGAGAAGGCGACACGGAACGCCATTGATGGCGTACTCGCTCTCACCGGTGCGGAACAGGGTGCGACGGACGCTGATCTCGCTGAACTCCACGGGAAGCACACCGTGGGAGTTATCGATGGTGAGCGTGACCTCGGCGCGACCCAACGGCGGACGCTTGTCCGTGCCATTGAAGATGACGTCATCCATCTTCTGGCTGCGTACCGAACTCGGGGCCTGGGCGCCGAGCACCCAAGCGATGGCGTCGACTACGTTGGACTTGCCCGAACCGTTCGGTCCGACGACGACCGTGACGCCCTGCTCGAACTCGAGCGTGGTGGCGTCTGCGAACGACTTGAAGCCCTTGAGGGAGAGAGACTTGAGAAACACGGCGGTTTCGACCCTATCGCTTTCGGTCCAGCCGAAGGGAGGCCGATCAGGGCGGACGGGGTGACCCCGACGCCATGGGGCCTGCCAGGGTCAGCGCTGGCAGCGGGGACAGTAGAAGGTTGACCGACCCCCCACCGTTGACCGCCGGATCACTGCCTTTTCGCAGGTCAGGCACCCCTCGTCCTGCCGGCCGTACACCAGGTGCTGATGCTGAAACTCGCCGGTGCGCCCCGCGACGTCGACGTACTGAGTGTCGACGAGGGTGGATCCGCCCGCTTCGATGGCAGCCGACAGCACCTCGACGATGGCCTTGGACAACCGGGTGATCTCCACGGGCCGCAGCGCCGAGGCAGGGCGGTCGAAGCGCACACGGGCCCGGTGCAGCACCTCGTCGGTGTAGATGTTGCCGAGACCAGCGATGCGGTGCTGGTCGAGGAGAACCGTCTTCACGGGACGGGAGGTACCCGCAAGGGCACGGGCCAGCACCGTTCGATCGAAGCGATCGACCACCGGGTCGACCCCGAGTTTGGCCAGCTCGGGCATCTCCTCAGCGGCACGTTCTGGGTCGTACACCACGACCTCGCCGAAGGTGCGCGGGTCCACGAACCACAACTCGTCCGGGCCGAAGGTGAGCGCCACGTGGGTGTGAGGCGGCCGTTCGGTCCCCGCAGCGGCAACAAGCAGTCGGCCACTCATCCGGAGGTGCACCATCATCCAGTACCCGGAGTCGAGCGGGGCGAGCAGGTACTTGCCCCTGCGCTGTACCTCCATGATCGAGACGCCGGTGAGTCCGTCGATGAGCGCCTGCTTTGAGGTGCGACGCACCGTCCGCTCGCGGCCGACCTCCACACGATCGATGCGCCTGCCGACGATCGTGTCAGCGAGACCGCGGCGAACCGTCTCGACCTCGGGAAGTTCAGGCATCGCGGCCGGCGGGTGCCGCGGTGGAGCCGAGGCGCGACATGGCCTCGCGAGCGGCAAGTTGCTCAGCCTGCTTCTTCGTGGTGCCCTCTCCTCGACCCAGTTCGGAACCGTTCACGATGACCACAGCGGCAAATTGCTTGGCGTGATCGGGGCCGTCCTCGCTGAGTACGTACACCGGAGACATCTCGAACAGCCGCGCACTGACTTCCTGCAGCATGGTCTTGAAGTCCGTGTAGGGCGACACATCGCCATCTCGGTCGAGCAGGTCACCCAAGAGTCGAACGACCAGGTCGTGCGCTGCCTCGGTTCCGCCGTCGAGGTACACGGCGCCGATCACCGCTTCCAGAGCGTCAGAAAGAATCGACGGCTTCGCTCCACCGTCGGCTGCGGCCTCGCCACGCCCGAGCAGCAGACAGGGACCCACCCCGAGGCTCCTCGCAACATCGGCGAGAGCCAATGCGTTTACGACGCTCTTGCGGAGGTCGGTGAGTCGGCCCTCACGGGAACCCTGGTGCCGTCGATAGACCACGTCGGCAACCACCCACCCGAGCACGGCGTCACCGAGGAACTCGAGGCGTTCGTTGCTCTCGTGCCCCGGGTGCTCCGAGCACCACGAGCGGTGCCTCAGGGCGTGGACGAGTAACGACCGGTCGGCGAAGCGATACCCGAGTCGTTCCTCGAGATCAGCCAGCGCGTCGACCATTGCGGGCGAATCAGCCTGCAGCGGAGACGTGACCGTGTACGTAGTCGACGGCGTCTCGCACGGTCTTCAGATCCTCAAGGTCCTCGTCGGCAAAGCGCAGCCCAATTGAGCGCTCGGCGAACTCCTGCTCGAGGCGGTCGACCAGCTCGATGAGTTCCATCGATTCGGCACCGAGGTCGTCGACGAAGGACTGGCCCTCGGTGATGGAACCGGGATCCACGCTCAGGATGTCAGAAAGAACGTCTCGTACGATCTCGAGAACCGCCTGGCGGCTCAGCGGATCCTGATGCACATGGGTCTCGGCGGGCACGGTGTCTCCTCGGGTACGAAGCGCCCGGTCGGCCGGGCCCCATGATGTTAGAACGGGTTCGGGGTTGTTCGGCGTTACGTGGCGCTACGCAACCGGAGCGACAGCGGCCCGCAGTGCCTCGACGAAGTTCGATTCCACGAGATCCTTCGCCACACGCAAGGCATTCAGGATGGCGCGTTGGCTGGACGAACCGTGGCTGATGATGCAGACACCGTCGACGCCCAGCAGCATTGCCCCGCCATATGTCTCCGGGTCGAACTTCTCGTAGAGCGGCAGGAGCGCCGGCATAAGCGCATCGGCGTGAGCCTTGAACTCGGGCGTGGACGAGAACGCCTCGAGGAGCGCGGCAATAAGTGTGCGCATCGATCCCTCGAGCGACTTCAGCACCACGTTGCCCGTGAAGCCGTCAGTGACCACCACATCGACGCTGTCGGTCATGACGTCGCGACCCTCGACGTTGCCGATGAAATTGATGCCGGGCGTGACTGCAAGTAGTTGGTGGGTTTCTTTCACCAACGGCGTGCCCTTTGTTGGCTCCTCACCGATCGACAGCAGGCCGACGCGTGGGTTGGCAATACCGAAGCGATGCTTCGCGTAGACCGACCCCATCTGAGCGAACTGCACCAGCCATTCGGGCTGCACCTCGGCGTTTGCGCCGGAGTCGAGCAGCACGGTGGGTGTAGAACCGGGCACCGGTATCGCCGTAGCGATGGCGGGTCGCTTGACGCCCCGCATGCGCCCCATGCGCAACAGTGCTGCCGCCATCGTGGCGCCGGTGTTGCCGGCCGACACCATGGCCGAGGCCTTGCCGTCACGGGCTGCCTCGGCGGCGCGCACGAGCGTGGAGTCCTTCTTGTTGCGGACGGACGCGGCGTCCTCGTCCATGTCGATGAACTCGTTGGCCTCGATGAGCGCGAGGTCGCCACATCCCTCGAGGCCCGTTGGGCCGACGAGTATGACGGGAATGCCCTCCGCAGCGGCGAGATGGGCTCCGGCGAGAATCTCACTAGGCGCGCGGTCGCCCCCGAGCGCGTCGAGGGCAATCGGCAGCATGGCAGAAGCGACTACTCGACGTTAATGACGACGCGGTCGCGGTAGAACCC
>CANIBN010000157.1 GCA_947465505.1 Acidimicrobiales bacterium
CGGTTCAACATGGCGGCACTCGGCCTGCGGATGTCGGCACGGTCGAACGCTGTTGCGGCCCTGCACGGCGACGTGAGCCGCAGCATGTTCGCGCACCTCTGGCCGGGGGCGCTCGAGACCGAGACACCCATCACCTCGGTGACCAATGGCGTGCACTCCAAGACCTGGGTGTCTCCGCGCATCGATGCGCTGCTCTCGCGCAGCGTGAACCCCATCTGGGACGGTGCCGATGCATCGGTGTGGGCACGCGTTCACCACATGGACGAGCGTGAACTGTGGGACGCGCGCCAGCACGGACGCAGTGCGCTGGTTGGCTTCGTGCGCGAGCGCCTGCAGGCCGACGTACTCGATCCGGACGCTCTCACCATCGGCTTTGCACGACGTTTCGCCACCTACAAGCGCGCCACGCTGCTGCTCTCGCAGCCCGAGCGCCTGCGCAAGCTGCTGCTCTCGCAGGACCGTCCGGTGCAGTTCGTGTTCGCCGGCAAGGCCCATCCCGCAGACGAACCGGGCAAGGCGATGATCCAGGCCATCGAGCAGTTCGCCCGCGAACTCGACGTAGCGCACCGCTTCGTGTTCGTTCAGGACTACGACATGCACGTGGCCCGCATGATGTACCAGGGCTGCGACGTGTGGCTCAACACGCCGCGCCGTCCGCTCGAGGCCTGCGGCACGTCCGGGATGAAGGCTGCACTGAACGGTGCGCTGAACTGTTCCGTTGCCGATGGCTGGTGGGACGAATGTGCAGACGGCATGAACGGTTGGGTCATTCGCTCTGCCGATGACGACCCGGACCCCGCACGGCGCGACCAGCGTGAGGGGCTCAACCTGTTCAACATCCTCGAGGGCGACCTCGTGCCCACGTTCTACGACGGCGCGCCGCCCGCTCGCTGGATCGCGCGGATGAAGCACGCCTGGACAACGCTCGGGCCGTTCGTCACCGCATCCCGGATGGTGAAGGACTACACCGAGCGGCTCTACGAACCCGCTGCAGCGCAATCGGATCGATTCACCGCCGACGGCGCGTCGCTTGCAGTGAGCCTCGCGGACTGGAAGCAGCACGTCGCACGCGAGTGGCACCAGGTGCGCATCTCCTCGTTCGAGGCCGAGCACGGCAAGGCATCAGCGAACATTGCGCTCGGAGCCCTCGGCCCGCACGACGTGATGTGCGAACTCGTGCACGGTCCGGTCGATGCGAACGGGACCATTCTTCGTCCCACCGTGGAGCCGCTCGCCCTGGTGGATACCCAGGGCGGCACCGCTCACTTTGCGGGCAGTTTCGGACCCACCGCTGCCGGTTCCTACGGCGTGAGCATTCGCGTTCGTGCACACCACGAGGCGCTCACGAATCCGGTCGAGACCGGACTGATCACCTACCGGTGAACTCGGCCTTGCCCGGGCCGCTCTCGAGGAAACTCTTCACACCGATCTTGCTGTCCTCGGTGCGGAACGAGTCCACGAACAGCTTCTGCTCCAGCAGCAACCCGTCGGCGAGCGACATCGAGAGGCCCTGATCGATGGCCTGCTTGCAGTAGGCGCCGGCGACGAGCGCGCCCTTCGCCACCTCTGCCGCAAGCGCGAGTGCACGCTCGTGCAGCTGCTCGTTGGGAAGCACCTCGTCGGCGAGACCGATGCGCAGTGCCTCGTCGCTCTTCACCTGACGACCGGTGATGCAGAGCTCCTTTGCGCGGGACGCGCCGACTGCGCGGGCGAGCCGCTGCGTGCCGCCGCCACCGGGGATGATGCCGAGCAGGATCTCGGGCTGGCCGAACACTGCGCGCTCGCCGGCAATGCGGTAGTCGCACGACAGCGCAAGCTCGCAACCGCCGCCGAGTGCGTAGCCGCTCACTGCGGCGATGACGAAGCGCGGAATGGCTGCCACAGCGTCGAGCGCACGGTGGAAACGGGCGGTGATGGGCGCCGCCTCATCGGGTCCGCCGAACTCGGAGATGTCTGCACCTGCGGCAAAGATTTTCTCGCCACCGGTCACGACCACAGCACCGGGCGGGTTGACAGTGAGTTCGAGCGCCGCTGCATGGATCTGGTCCAGCAGGTCGCCCTTCAGCGCGTTGACCTTGGGGTTGTTGAGGGTGAGGACGGCAACGCCGTCGGGGCGCCGCTCGAGGTGGACCAGTTCGCTCATGGGAGCGAGACTACGCGCCCACGCCCTTCAACATCTCGTCCGCCGCGCCCCACGGGTCCACCTGCCGGGCGGCAACGCCACCCTCGAGCTGGTCCCAGCGGTCGCCGGTGCAGATCTCCCGGGCACGCATCTCGAGGCGGCGCACGATGATCTCCCTCAGTTCCTCACGCAGGCGGCGCTGACGGCGCTTCTGCAGTTCGCCATTTGCCGTGATGTGCTCACGGTGCTCGGTGACCGTGGCCCAGAACCCCTCGATGCCCTCGTTCTGCGAGGCGACCGTCATGAGGATCGGCGGGCGCCAGTCGCCCAACTGGGACAGCTCGAGCATCTGCTCGAGGTCTCGCCGCGTGTCCTCGACACCCTTGCGGTCTGCCTTGTTGATCACGAAGATGTCGGCGATCTCCATGAGGCCGGCCTTGTTGGCCTGCACCGAATCGCCCCAGCCCGGGTTCACCACCACCACGGTGGTGTCGGCCTTGCCCGCAATCTCTACCTCCACCTGACCCACGCCAACGGTCTCGATGAGCACGAGTTGGTGGCCGAGTGCATCGAGCAGTCGCACGGCCTCGGGCGTGGCGAGCGACAGACCGCCCAGATGTCCACGAGTGGCCATGGAACGGATGAACACGCCCGGGTCGGTGGCGTGATCCTGCATCCGCACGCGGTCACCCAGAATCGCACCGCCGCTGAACGGCGACGACGGGTCGATGGCCAGCACCGCAACCTCTTGGTCGAGCGAGCGGATGTGCCCGATGGTGGCGCTGGTGAGCGTGGACTTGCCCGCACCCGGCGCACCCGTGAGACCCACTGTGTAGGCGTGACCTCCAAGCGGGTACGACAACCTGCCGACCTCTCGACCGAGTTCGCCGCCGCGCTCGATGAGCGAGAGCAGGCGTGCCATGGCAGCGCGGTCGCCCGCGAGTGCAGCCGTGAAAAGTTCTTGGGGTGACCGGTCCTTGCGTGCCATGAGGACGCTCAGACTGCCACGACTTCGGTCACGCCATCGACTCGATCGCGCATGATGCGCTCAATGCCCGCCTTGAGCGTTTGACCCGATGCCGGGCAGGTGCCGCAAGCGCCCACGAGCGTGACCGACACCACACCGGTGGCCTCGTCCACGTCACGCAGCACGATGTCGCCGCCGTCGGCCTGCAGGGCGGGGCGGATGGCTTCAATCGTCTCTTCGACTTGCTTACGCATGAGAAGATCAGGGTATCGGCCGACGGCCGCGACTAGGAGCACCTCGGGACTGCCCGTAGCCTGTATCCATGCTCGCCCACGCCGGGAAGTTCACCTGGGACGAGATCCTCATCGTCATTGCGCCCCTCGTGCTGATCGCCGGCCTGTTGGGGATGGCGAGGCGTCGAGTCCGGGATCAGCGAACCCGTTCGATGTCGGCGCCCAGCGACGCCAACCGGCCCACCAAATCGTCGTAGCCGCGGTCGACGTGGTGGATGTCACTGATGACTGTCTCGCCCGACGCCATCAGTCCGGCAACCACGAGTGCTGCTCCGGCACGGATGTCGGGGGCCCGCACCTGGGCGCCGTCGAGCGATGACACCCCACGCACCACCGCGTGGTGGCCATCGGTGCGGATGTCGGCACCGAGACGCTGCAGTTCCTCGACATAACGGAACCGTCCCGGGTAGAGGTTCTCGGTAACGATGCCAACGCCGTCGGCAACCGTGAGCAGTGTGACGACGAGTGGTTTGTAGTCCGTAGCGAAGCCCGGGTACGGCAGGGTCTGCACATCGAGTGAGCGCAGTCGTCGACCGTCGGAGTACACCAGCACGCCTTCGTTCTGCGGTGTGGACTGCACGCCCATCTCACGCAGGCGACGCAGGTACATCTCCATGTGCTCGGCACGAGCGCCGCGCACCAGCACCTCGCCCTGGCACGCAGCAACAGCAGCCATGTAGGTGGCGGCCTGCACACGGTCGGGAACCACGGCGTGTTGCACCGGTCGCAGATCGCTTTGCGGTACGCCGTGCACATACAGCGTGGGCGAACCCATGCCCTCGATCACGGCACCCATGGAGTTGAGGAACGCACAGAGATCGGCGATCTCGGGCTCTCGGGCTGCGTTGTCGATCACCGTGGGGCCCTTGGCCAGCACCGCTGCCATCACGATGTTCTCGGTAGCGCCGACGCTCGGGAAGTCGAGCGTGATGTCTGCACCGTGCAGGCCGTCGGTGCGTGCCTCGATGTAGCCGCGGCGCAATTCAAACGTTGCACCGAGTGACTCGAGACCCTTCAGGTGCATGTCGATGGGCCGCTTGCCGAAGTCGTCGCCGCCGGGCATCGACACACGGGCCACTCCGCAGCGAGCGAGCAGTGGCCCGAGCACGACGATCGATGCACGGATGCGCTCCACGAGGTCGTAGGGCGCCTCCGGCGTGATGACCCCCGTGTTCTCCATAAGGAGTACGTCGGGACGGGCGGGGTCGATGCGGCTGGTAACACCCATGGCGGCGAGCAGTTCGCCCATGGTGCCCACGTCGGCGATACCGGGCACGTTCGACAGTTCGTAGTGGCCGTCGGCAAGCAACGTGGCCGCCATGAGTTTGAGCACCGCGTTCTTCGCCCCGGGTACCGAGACCTCGCCGTGGAGGGGGCCGCTGCGCCGGGCGAGGATCCGCTCGGGACGTTCGGCCGAATATGACGAATCGGTTACCACTGCCCACCAGTATGCTCCAGCCGTGCGGTTTCGCGCTGGACGTCGACTCGTTCAGCACTTCGATCGGGGAACTCCCGAGTACGAGCGAGCGCTCATCCCCCGGGACGACCTCCTCGCCGAAAACCAGCCCTCAACAGGCGTTTTCGAGCAGCAAGAAGGCCCCTTCGTGCGCTACCGCCGCACCGTCACGCTCACCGAACGGGGCATCACCCAGGTCATCGAGTACCGCCTTCGCCTCCCGTGGTTCGGCTGGCTGTACGGCCCGTTCGTACGGCATGCGCTGAAGCGCCATCCCGGGGCGGACCACCCGCCCGGCAAACAACCGTGGTGGGCGCCGGGAGACCGCCTCGACGAGCGTCAGGTGCTCGTGCTCGGCCTGCTCGCTGCGGCGTCGATGTGCAGCACGTTCACCAACACGCTCTTCACGCAGTTCGCCCACAAGGCCACCGACGCGTTCGGGGTCGGCAGCACCGGTCAGGGCATCGCAGGTGCGGTGGTGCGCGCGGGCGTAGTGATCGTGCTCCCGTTCGCCATTCGTGCTGACCACGTGGGGCGACGGCGCGTGATGCGCTGGCTCGCGGTTGCTGCGCCGATCGTGTGTGCGCTCGGCGCGCTCGCGCCCAGTTTCCCGTTGCTCGTCGTGACACAAACCGTGGGCCGGCCACTCGGGCTCGCGCTCGACCTACTCATCGCCGTCGTTGCGGCCGAGGAAGTACCGCGCAACAGCCGTGCCTACGCAGTGAGCGTGCTCGCAATGTCGGGCGGGCTCGGTGCCGGCTTCTGCGTGTGGATGCTTCCGCTCGCAGGTGTTGGGACGTGGGGCTGGCGTATCCCGTTCGCGGCGACGCTGCTCTGGCTGTTCGTGGCCGTTTCGCTGCGCAGACACCTTCCCGAGACGGTCCGCTTCGCGTCCACACACGCCGAGGCACCACGCCTGCGCACGCCGCGACTGAGCGCGATTGCGCTCATCGCATTTCTCACCAATCTGTTCCTCGCGCCGGCATCGTTCTTCCAGAACCGCTTTCTCGAGCAGGCCCGTGGTTACAGCAACGTTGGCGTCACCCTCTTCACGCTCGGTACCGCAATGCCGTCGGGCATCGGCCTGCTGGTGGGCGGCACGCTCGCCGACCGTCACGGCAGACGCTTCATCGGCGCCTCCAGCATTCTCCTCGGCTCGCTGCTCATTGAGGCATCATTCATCGTGAGCGGTGCACCGATGTGGGGTGCCGCGATCCTCGGCGGCATCTGCCTCGGCATCGCAGTGCCC
>CANIBN010000158.1 GCA_947465505.1 Acidimicrobiales bacterium
TACCGACCGCCATCAGGCTGCGAACGAGCGAGTCGGGGATGATGTCTGCAGCCTTGCGATAGTCGGCCTCGGTGGCCGGCCATCCCACGATCTCTTGGACACGCTTGACGAGGTCAGGATCGGCCCCGCTCGCCTCCATGATGTGCGGTTCGGTGCCGAGGTAGTAGGCGACGAGCGCCTTGCCGGTGCGGATGGCTTCCTTCGGGTCCTCGTCCGACAGCGAGCACACGAGAAGTTCCGGTCGGTCGATCTGTTCGATGGTCTTGCCGGCCTTTGCGCCGCCCACAGCAAGCTTGTCGACCGCAGACCGGATGTACTCGACGGGTACGACGTAGTTGAGCACGCACCCGTCGCAGATCTCGCCGGTCATCTCCATCATCTTGTCGCCGGTGGCGCCGATGTACAGGGGGATGTCGCGAGGCGAGCGATCCCCATAGGCGACGTCGAGTTTGACTCGGTCGAGCTTCACGAACTCACCGTCGTAGGTGACTTCCTCCATGGTGAACAGCTGCCGGATGGCCTCGACGTGCTCGCGCATTGCCTTGAGCGGCTTGCGACGGTCGGCCCCCACTCGAGAGGCGATGGGCTCCCACCAGGCGCCGATGCCGCACATCACGCGGCTCTGCCCGTCCTCGGTGAGGCCGCCGAGTTCCCACATCGTGGACCACGTGGCGGCAATCACCGCAGGGTTTCGGGTCCAGATGGGGAGGACGCCCGACCCGATACGGAGGTTCTTGGTGCGAGTGAGCAGCGCGGACATCATGACCACGCAGTCGCGGGCAAGCCGGGTGTCCGCCTGCCAGATCTCGGTGAACCCTTTCGCTTCTGCGTACTCGGCAACCTCGAGTTCGTAGGCCATGGGGTGTTTGTCTTGCAGGTAGAGCGCCATGCGTTGCATCCGACCAACGGTAGTGGCTGGGTATCGTCGGGCCATGCCCCCGCTCACGTTCCGGTCGATACTGACCGCAGCCGGAGCAGGTGTTGCCCTCCTCGGAACGTTTCTGCCGTGGCTCCGAACCGGTGAACGACAACGCTCGAGCTACGACCTGTCGACCATTGCCCGGCGCCTGCAGGTGGCGACGAGCGCAGGTGAGCGTGCAGCAATCGCTGTGTGGCCGGTGGTGCCGTTCTGTCTGCTCAGCGCTGCCGTGCTCCTGATCATGCGGTGCACGTCGGGGGCGAGAGTGTTTGCCGTTCTCGTCTCTGGGTACGTGGGCGCCGTATCGGTGATTGTCTGGCGTGCACCCATCGACACGGGCGTTGGCGTACCGCTCACGGCTTCCGGCGCAGTACTGCTTTGCCTGGCCGCCCTCGTCAGGGAGCCGGCCACCTCGTGAATCGTGAGGAGATCCTGCAGGCACTCTCTCATGCGGTCGGACCCGCCCATGTCCTCGCATCGGCGGATCAGCGAGCGGGCTATCAGATCGACTGGACGAGGCGCTTTGTAGGCGACTGCCTCGCCGTCGTGCGTCCCAGAGACAGCGCAGAACTCCAGGAAGTCATTCGTTGTTGCCTGGAGCACCAAGTTGGGGTGGTTCCGCAGGGGGGAAATACCGGTTTGGTGGGTGGAGCAGTGCCGTGGATGACGGGGCAGCCCTGCGTGATTGTGTCTATGGTCCGACTGGACAACATCGTTGGCATCGACCAGTCTGCGGGCCAGGTCACCGTGCAGGCGGGTGTCACCCTGGCGGCGCTTGACGCAGCGCTCTTGACATCCGGTTGGGAGTTTGGTGTCGACCTCGGTGCACGAGACTCCGCAACGATTGGCGGGATGATCGCCACCAATGCTGGGGGCACCCGGGTACTGCGGTACGGATCGATGAGGTCGAATGTCCTCGGGGTCGAGGCCGTCCTCGGCACTGGTGAGGTGGTCTCCCATCTCGGAGGTCTCGTCAAGGACAACACCGGCTACGACCTTGCGGGGTTGATGTGCGGGTCTGAGGGCACGCTGGGAATCGTCACCGCTGCCAGATTGCGACTGGTGCCCCGATGGCCAGACCGCCTTGCCGTTGCGGTTGCGTGCCGGGACTGGGCCGACGCTGTTGAACTTGCCACCGCGCTTCGGCGCGAGGTGGAGGGGTTGGACGGCCTTGAAGCGATCGATGCTTCCTGTGCCGCCGCGACTCGCTCACTCGGCGTTGCATCGCCGTTGCTCCACGAGGGCATCACGCTGTTTGCGGTGTGGGCGGGTCGGGGCGAGGTGCCGAGTCGACTGATCGAACTCACGTCGGAGCGTGAGCACGCGGTTGGCGAGCCGCGTCGCCTCCTCGAGTCGAGGGACCGGCAGTCGGAGGCAATTGCGCGTGCAGGTATTCCTCACAAGTTCGACGTGACGCTCCCACTGGCAGGTCTTGCGGGATTCACCGAGGCAGTGCGCCAGGCCCTACCCGGAGGAGTGTCGCTTTACCTCTTTGGCCACCTCGGAGATGGAAACCTTCACGTGAACGTTGTGGGGCCCGAGCCAGATGACCGCAGTGTCGATGATGTCGTGCTCGGGGTGGTGCACGACTTCGGTGGTTCGATCAGCGCTGAACACGGGATTGGTCGAGCGAAGGCGACCTACCTCCACCTCAGTCGTAGTGCTGCGGAGATTCGGGCAATGCGAGCGCTCAAGCGTGCATTCGACCCAAACCTGCTGATGAACCCCGGAGCGCTCCTCGCTGACAGCAACGACTCCTAGTCGAGCCAGAGCCCGCGGTCCTCGAGTACCGACTTGAGTACGCCCGGACGGTCAGTCATGATCCCGTCCACCCCGATATCGAGTAGTCGTCTCATCTCGGCCGGGTCATCGATGGTCCACACGTGTACCGCCATACCGGCGCGATGGGCTCGTTCGACCGTTCGCTCACTCACTACGGTGAGCCCGCTCTGAGATACGGGTACCTGAGCGCAGGGAACTGCGGGCATGACGGGGCCGAGCGGGAACGACGAGGCAAGCAACCATCGGATTACCTCGGTGGGTCCGAGACTGGTGCAGACCTGTTCACCGAGACCGCTTCGAAGTCGTCGCAGACGGCGGGACGAGAACGCGCCGAGGCACACTCGGTCGAGCGACCGCGAGCGTCGCAGAACGTCGATGAGGGCATCGACCGCCCGGTCGGTCTTGCAGTCGATGTTGATCCTGGCCTCAGGGAACGAGCCGAGTAGGTCCTCGAGCAAGGGAATCGGTTCTCGACCGTCAACCAACGCCTGCTGCACGGTGCTCCAGGGAAGTTCGCTGATCCTGCCGTTGCGTCCGGTGGTGCGCCGGAGGTCGTTGTCGTGGAACGCCACGAGAACACCATCGCTGGTGAGTTGTACATCGGTCTCCAAGTAGCGATAACCGAGTTCCACAGCCATCTGGAATGCAGGCAGGGTGTTCTCTGGCGCATCCGACGCTCCACCGCGGTGCGCAAAGGGAATGGGTCCGGGGTGATCGAGATAGACGTACCGGTCGCGCACGAGCCCAGTATTGCGGGCCGCCGCACTGGCAGTGCGCGCCTTCCGACCCTCGCTGCTAGATCGAGCGTCCGGCGTCCTTCCAGTACTCGTCCTTCAGCAGACGCTTGTACAGCTTGCCGGTGGGGTGTCGTGGGAGTTCGGGACGGAAGTCGACCGAGCGGGGGCATTTCACGTCCGCAAGTTGCGATCGACAGAACGCAATCAATTCGGCAGCGAGGGCCTTTGCGTCGTCCTCGCTGGTCGGCATGGTGACGGGTTGGACCACAGCCTTGACCTCCTCGCCGAAGTCCTCGTTAGGGACGCCGAAGACGGCAACATCGACCACTTTCGGGTGGGTGACCAGGACGTTCTCTGACTCCTGCGGGTAGATGTTTACGCCACCGGAGATGATCATGTAGGCCTTGCGATCCGTGAGGTACAGGAAGTTGTCCTTGTCGAGATAGCCGACATCGCCGAGGGTCGACCAACCCTTTGGGTGGCGGGAGCCCTTCGTCTTATCGGGATCGTTGTGGTACTCGAACGACGCCCCACCTTCGAACCAAATGGTCCCGGACTCGCCTTGGGGCATCTCCTCGCCGTTCTCGTCGCAGATGTGCACCGTGCAGTTGATGGGCGTTCCCACGGTGCCCTCGTGGGCGAGCCACATCTGGCTGTTGCAGTAGACGAAGCCGTTCCCCTCGGTGCCGGCGTAATACTCGTGCACCACGGGGCCGAACCACTCGATGATCTGTTTCTTCACCTGCACAGGACACGGCGCTGCAGCGTGGATGACGCATTCGAGCGATGACACGTCGTAACGGGAGCGAACTCCCGCATCAAGCTTCAGCATGCGCACGAACATCGTGGGCACCACCTGGCTGTGCGTGATGTGGTGAGTCTCAACGAGGCGCAAGTAGTCCTCTGCGTCGAAGTGCTCCATGACGACGATGGTCGCCCCCATTGCCTGCGCCGAGAGGCAGAAGCGCAGTGGCGCTGCGTGATAGAGCGGCGCCGGTGACAGGTACGTGGAGTCCTGTGTGAAGCCAAAGAGCATGCCGAGGAGGCCCGTGACACCAACGGGTGTGGTGTCGAGTGGAACCGGGACAAACGCCCGCGTGACGCCCTTGGGCATTCCTGTCGTTCCCGACGAATACAGCATGTCCATCCCGGCGACGCGGTCGCTGAGTGGTGTGGCGGGCTGAGGAGCGACTGCAGTCTCGTACGCCTCGTACCCCGAGACCGTTCCGTCCAGCATCAGTCGGAGCGCAGCATTCTGGATCTGCGGCAGCACCTCGGTGGCCTGGTCGGCCTTGTACTTCGAGGTGACGAATGCCTTTGCCCCGCAGTCGTTGATGATATAGGCGAGTTCATGACTCGTGAGCCGGGAGGAACATGCGGTGTACACAAGCCCCGCGTAGTGGCATCCCCAGATGACCTCGAGATAGCGCGGGTGGTTCTCCATGCAAATCGCTATGTGGTCGCCGGGTCGTAGCCCTGCCGCGAAGAGCAGTTGACTGAAGCGGTTGGCTGCAGCGTCGAGTTCGGCGAAGGTGACCACCGTTCCGGTCGAGCCCATGATGAGCGCAGGCTTGTCGGGGGTGGTGGCGGCAAAGGTTCCCGGATGCATGTCCGGAACGTAGTCCGGCTCGGGCGCGCAGGGTACGGTCCGAGTGTGGCCGAGCACCCGACCGAGCGCTTTCGAACTCTGCTGGCGGGCGGTTCGAACGGCTTCGCCTTGGACGAGGCCTGTCTCCTCATCGCCGCCCATGCTCGCCCGTCGCTTGATGTCGAGGGCGCGTTGTCCCGATTGGACGTGCTGGCTGGCGAGATTCTTCCCCCGACGCTGGACGGCTTGCGGACCGCCTTGTTCGGGCCAGGCGGATTCCGGGGGAACGACCAGGAGTACTACGACCCGGCCAACTCCTACCTCGACCAGGTTCTCGACCGGAGGGTGGGCATCCCGATCACGCTTGCGGTGGTTGCGATCGAGGTGGGACGCCGGGCTGGGGTTCCCCTCTGGGGTGTCTCCATGCCGGGACACTTCCTGTTGCGCGACAAGGTGGACCCAAACGTGTTCGTCGACCCCTTCAACGGCGGCAAGATCCTTGGGGTGGGCGACTGCCGCCGAATGCACCACACGATGTCCGGTGGTGCCCCCTGGGACGACTCCTTTCTCAATCCGGCCTCCAAGCTCGCCATCGTCGCCCGGGTGCTCAGCAATCTCAAGAGCGTTGCGAGCGCCCGGGACGATCTCGGGATGCTGCAATGGGTGTTGCGTCTCCGGCAGTGCATTCCGGGGGTGGCCGAGCAGGAGCGGGTCGAATTCCTCCGCCTCGAGGCCCGATTCAACTAGCCCAGTTCCCGGCCCGGCCGTCGGGTAGAGCGGGGACGATTCAGGAATGTGACGTCGGTCGCTTTGGTCAATAACCTGAGCACATGACCGCGACTGATACCCCCACCTCAGTGTCCGCAGACGAACAGCGTGTGAGCGCGCTCATCGATGAGTTGCTCCGCGAGTTCCCTCCCACCACCACGAAGCCCCACGAGTTTCTCGGCGCACAGTTCGACAAGGGACTTGCCTGGGTGCACTTCCCGGAGGGCCTGGGCGGGCTCAACCTGTCACCCAAGCTTCAAAAGA
>CANIBN010000159.1 GCA_947465505.1 Acidimicrobiales bacterium
ACCAAGTGCAACATCAAGTCCAACACGAATCATCGTGTCGGCAACGCCTGCGCGCCAGCCGCGCGCACACGTCCTGCCCACCCGCAAGCGGTTTCGTCGCCCCGCCGAAGGAAGCGAAGCCTCTCGTGCACCGATGAAGTACCACGGCGGACCCGTCATGACCGGACCGGTGAACGTGTACGTCATTTGGTACGGGAACTGGACCCGCAAGAGCAGGCGCCGGGCAATCATCACCGACTTCATCTCCAACTTCGCGGGGCCGCGCTTTGCGATCAACACCAGCTACCCGAATCGCGGCGGTGTTGCTGTCGCAAATTCCGTCACGCTTGCCGGGCAGTACGTCGATCGCTACTCGGCCGGACGTAGTCGAATCAGCGACGACAAGATCGGCGACATCGTCGCCTCCGCAATCAAGGGGAACAAGCTCCCATCGGACCCATCGGGCATCTACCTCGTGCTCACCAGTAACGACGTCGGCAAGCCCGGCTTCCTCACGCAGTACTGCGGGTGGCACACCTTCCGGCGGATTGGATCGGTCAGCATCAAGTTTGCCTTCGTGGGCGACCCCACGGGTCCGAACCTGCTCGTGTGCGGGGCCCAGAAGGTCTCACCCAACGGGGACGCCGGGGCGGACGCGATGGTGAGTGTGATCGCTCACGAGATCGACGAGGCGGTGACCGATCCCGAACTGAACGCGTGGTACGACGACGCCGGGGAGGAGAACGCCGATCGATGCGCCTGGAGTTACGGGCGCACGTTTACCGCCGGCAGGGCCAAGGCCAACGTGCGACTCGGCGCCCGCAGTTACCTCATCCAGCGCAACTGGCTGAATACTCCTCGAGGGGGCTGCGTGATGGCCGCACCGAACGCCTAACCGGGAACCCGCAGGTCAGGTGGGGTGTCGAGTGACACATCGGGCACCATCTCGTCGCCCCACCCTCTCCGCTTCGGCACCACGAGTTTCATTTTCTGTCATGTTTTCGTAACCTTCGTGATGCACGATGCGGCGGGCCAACGCGGAGGGTTGTGATGGTGGCACGTCCACGAACGACAGGGGTACGGGCAGCCGTCGTGGCTGTCGTCGCCAGTACCTCGCTGCTCCTCACCGGCACGGCCGCCGTTGCGTCCGCTGCAACGCAACGACCGAGCGCCGCCGTTGCACCCCGCGCCGCCAGCACCTTCTCCCCACTCAAGCGTGGCGACCGAGGTACCCAAGTCCGCACGTTGCAGTACGCGCTGAAGAAACGGGGGTTCCGAGTAGCGGTAAACGGCCGGTTTGGACCGCTCACGCACGCCGCCGTCCGTCAGTTCCAGCGCAAGAAGCGGCTACCCGTCACAGGAACCGTTGGGGTGCGCACCTGGAAGGCGCTCGGCCTCAACATGCCCGCTCCGGCGCCGGTCGCCACCACCACCACGACCACACTCCCGGTAGGCACCTATCGCCACCCAAGCGCAGCAGTCGAGCGTTGGCACAGCGTCGCGTTGCAGGTCGGATGGGCCGAAAAGGACTGGAAGCACCTCAGCTGCATCATCCAGCGCGAGAGCAAGGGCAACCCAAACGCCAAGAACGCGTCCACAGCGATGGGTCTGATGCAGATTCTCTACCGAGTGCACCGGGTGTGGGTTGGCCCCGATCCGACCATTCTGCTCGACCCTGCCACCAATCTGCGGTTCGCGTTGAAGATGTTCAAGGGGCGCGGCTGGAAGCCGTGGAGCTCCACGAACCATCTCTGCGACAACTGAGCCGTCGCACCGACCAGAACGACGGCATCGTCACACGGGGGCGTCAACGTCGCGGAGCGGAAGCCTTCGCTCCGGTTGGTGATCCCAGAGATCCGCAAGGAGATCGCTGCGAAGCGCAGCGAGCGACGGGTCATCCCAACGATTGACCCGTTGCAACGGATCGTCGAGCAGGTTGTACAACTCGCCCTCGGTGCCGTCGTGGCTGTAGCCCGGCTGGTAGGTGGTGCACACCCAGCCGTCGCGGGTGATCGTGCGTAGGTGCACACCCACGCCGAACAACTCACTGTCCCACTCGGTGAGCACGCGCTCGAAGCCCCGTTGATCGGCGTCCCCGTCGTCGACGGGCAACGGGCGGCCTTCCATCCATTCGGGAACGGGTAGACCGGCGATCTGGCAGAAGGTCGGGGCAAGGTCGACGAGGCCAACCGGCTTGGTGATGACGGAGGGATTGTTCTGGATCGACGGTGCTGGCCTCCACACGAGCGGAAGCCGCATCAGCCCATCAACGTGATACGGGCCCTTGAAGAGCAGCCCAAAGTCGCCCTGGAGTTCGCCGTGATCGGTGGTGAAGATGACATCAACGTCGTCGTCCCAACCCCGCGCCGCAATCGCCGTCAGCACCCTGCCCAGAGCCTCGTCGATCAGTTCGCACTCCACGGCATTGCGGGCGTTCACCTCGCGCACCTGATCGGCAGTGAGCGTTGCCGGCACCCATGTGGCCGGCGCCTCGTAGTTCGACACCAAGCGACCGTCGTACCAAGCACGCCAGTGCTTCGGCTTGCCGTCGAGCACACGTTCGCGCTCAACCGCATCCTCGATGTAGCCCTCGGGAAGCAGCACCTCGCGCCAGTCCACCCGGTGCATCTCGGCCACCGGCGGATCCCACGGGTGATGCGGATCGGGGAAGCTCATCCAACAGAACCAGTCGTCCTCGACAGCGAGCGAGTCGAGCCAGGCGATCGTGCGGTCTGCCACCCAGTCGGTGTGATACCACTCACGCGGCACGGCGTTGTCGTGTACCTGAGGCGCACCGGTTGCGCCACCGCCGGCAGCGTTGACCTCCAACTGGCCGTCGAGCACCGGATAGAACCAAGCCAAGGCCTCCGGATGTTCCCGAGCGATCCACCGCGCGTAGTGCAGGGCACCGGCCGGAGTGTGCGTTGCAGACTCGTAATGGTCGAATCCGCGATACGGCCCACTCATGCCGAGGGTGGCGAAGCGGTTCTCGGGAAAGTAGGCGAACGGGTCGAGGAACGGCTCGAAGTGTGGCTTTCCGATGATGGCCGTGCGGTAGCCCGAATCGTGCAGCAGTGCCGCTACCGAGGGAGCATCGCCCGGCAGGGGAACACCGTTCATCCACACACCGTGGGTACTCGGGTGCTGGCCGGTGATGATGGTGGAGCGCGACGGCATGCACACCACCGATTGCGGGACGGCGCGCTCGTAGCGGTGCCCCGAAGCGGCAAGGGCATCCACAACCGGCGTACGCGCGAGCATGCCGCCGTTGCACCCGAGTGCGTCGTAACGCTGTTGATCGGTGGTGACGAACAGGATCTTGCGGCCCATCAGCGCGAGGTCTCCAACGATTCCATCTGGCGTTTCAGCTCAACGAGCGCATGACGAGTGCCTGATGCAATCAACAGCGCCATCGTCCGCGGATCCGCATCGGTGGAATAGATCACCTCACAGGTTCCGTCGCCGAGGTCGATTACGTCGATCGTGCCGCGGTGGTACGTGAAGATCGGAGCGGTGATGCGGTACTGGAAGCGGCGTTCGATGGAGTCCCTCACCAGGATCTCCTCGGGCAGCACTGCCCCCGACGCAAGCGACACGATTCGCTGGTTGCCATCGAGTGTGCACGCCGTCATCCCGGGGAACCACTCGTGTAGGTTGGCAGCGTCATTCACGCGCTCCCACACGATGTCGGCCGGTGCATCGATCCGAATCTCGTGGCGCAACGAGCCGAGCGTCATCGACTGTCCCGAACGAAGTCGGCAATGATGGCGGCCAGTTGCGGACCGCAATCCTCCTGCACGAAATGACCGCCACCCTCGACGGTGACGTGAGACTGGCCGGCGCAGCCGGGCACCTGCCGGAGGAAGATTCGCTCGCCGCCCTTGGTGATTGCGTCGCTGTCGCTGAAGGCGCAGAGAAACGGCTTGTCGAAACGCCGGAGCACCTCCCAAGCCGCAGCGTTGTCCGCCGAGGCGGGGTCCTGCGGTGAGGTGGGCACCAACGAGGGAAACACGCGGGCCCCGGCGGTGTACATCTCGTCGGGGAACGGGGCATCGTAGGCGGCTACAACATCGGCGCTGAGCGCGTTCACGCAGCCACCGCTGACGATGCGGCCGATCTGGAAGCCCGGCGACTCCTTCGCGAATCGCTGCCACGCCAGAAACGCATCGGTGGGTGCACGGTCCCCCACGGGCATTCCGCCGTTGCTGATGACGACACGGTCGAATCGATCGGGGTGTGCAGCCACGACACGCAGTCCCACGAGCGCTCCCCAGTCCTGCCCGAAGTACGTGACCCCCCGCAGGTCGAGATGGTCGACCAGCAACTGCGTCATCCACCCAACGTGTCTTGCATAGGTGTAATCGCCCTGCGCCGCCGGTTTGTCGGACTTGCCGAACCCCACGAGATCGGGAGCGATGCAACGGAAGCCCTCGGATACCAGCAGGGGAATCATCGTCCGGTACAGGTACGACCACGACGGCTCGCCGTGCAGCAGCAGGACTACCGGCGCGTCAGAGGCGCCCTCGTCTACGTAATGCACGCGCAGTCGAGCGCCCTCGAAGTCGTCGACCTCGCAGTAGTTCGGTAAGAACGGGTAGCCAGGCAGATCGAGGAACCGTTCGTCGGGCGTCCGCAGCACTCTCATTTTGAGAGTTTCCCACAGGCGCCGTCAGGCGGGATAGCCAACGATCTCCGTGGCCTTCACCGAGATCCACACGGTCTCGCCCACATCGAGTCCGAGTGCCGCGATGGCTGCGGGCGTGATCTCGGCAACGAGTGGCACTGCGGCGGCAACCCGAATGCGGACTCGGTCGGCACGACGGTCGACGTCGGCGACGGTTCCCGTCCACACATTGCGTGCACTGCCCTCTGGCTGCCGCCGGTGCATCGACACGGACTGCGGGGTGATGGAGACGAATGCAGGGCCAGACATTCCCAGATCTGTCGTGACCACCTGCGCTCCGTTCGCAAGATGCAGTACCCCGTCGGTCATCTCGCCCCGCAGCAGGTTCAGGCCCACCAGGTCTGCGACATACCGGGAACGCGGATGCATCGTCACCTCGTCGAGCGTTCCATCCTGAGCGACACTCCCCTCCTCGAGGACGATCACGCGATCTGCGAGTGCGTACGCGTCCACTGGGTCGTGAGTAACGATGACTTTCGCTCCGGCGAAGGAGGCAAGCTGCGTCTGCAGATCCCGACGAACCTCCGACCGCGTGAGCACGTCGAGGGCCGCGAGCGGTTCGTCGAGCAGCAGCACGGCGGGTGCGACGGCAAGAGCCCGTGCCAGCGCAACTCGCTGGGCCTGACCACCCGAGAGATGCTGCGGCCGCGCGTCCGCCTTGTCGGACAGGCCCACCCGATCGAGGAACTCACGTGCAATGACGCGGGCGTTTCGAGCGTTTGTCCCGCGTGCACGCAGACCGAATGCCACATTCTCTAGGGCAGAAAGATTCGCGAAGAGCGCGTAGTCCTGGAACACCATGCCAACCCCGCGGCGTTCTGGGGCCAGCCATACGCGCCGTCCAGGTTCGTCCCAAACCGTCTCGGCCCCATGGCTGTCCACCACAGCGACGCGCCCCGAATCGGTCGGCAGCAGGCCTGCGAGCGCGCGCAGCACGGTTGACTTTCCCGCACCGTTCGGGCCGAGCAGCGCAACCGTCTCACCATCGGCAATGGTGAACTGCGCGTGCAGCCGAAACGTGCCTCGATCCACCTGCGCGTCGAAGTGGAGACTCATGGTGTCACCGTCACGGCCGCGGCGGGCCGGGAGCCGAGCCAGCGATCGCGCAAGCTGAGCAGCACGGCGAACGACACGACGATGAGGACGAGGCTGAGTACGAGTGCCGACTCTGGGTCCGATTCGAGGGCGAGATAGGTGGCGAGTGGCATCGTCTGTGTTCTGCCCGGGAAGTTGCCGGCGAACGTGATCGTGGCACCGAACTCTCCGAGTGCTCGTGCCCAGGCGAGGACGAGTCCGGCAACGAGCGCAGGTTTGATGGCCGGGAGCGTTA
>CANIBN010000160.1 GCA_947465505.1 Acidimicrobiales bacterium
AGCCAACAGGGTGAGATCGACAGCGGTGCCGTTGTCGAGTGTGGCAATTCCGTTCGCCGAGTCCATCGAGTGTTCGGCGCCGAGGTCACGCAGTGCAGCATCGGCCATGGCGAGGAACGACTTCACCTGGGGGATCGTCCAGCCTGCAGGCGACCAGTACGGGGCCACGGCGGTTACCGGGGGGATGGTGGGGTAAGCCGTCGGGACCGGAGTAGTAGGGACCGCTGTGGTCTCTGGCTTGATCTCGATGAGCGTCGCGGGCGGGATGGTGGTGTCCTGCGGCAACGAGGTATCCGGTGGCGTGCACGCTGCAAGAAGTCCCCCGAGCGCAAGGGCAGCAAGGCCAAGACGGGCGGGGGTATGCATCAACGGCAACGCTAGATCAGCGCCACGCTGCAACCGGGGCAGGGCGGCGCACGCCTGCTGAGCGACCTCCGCTACCCGGTCGCGAGGCACAGAGGGCTAACTTCATATCCATGTCTCAGCCCGACGGTACCCCGGTCAACATGAAGCCCCGGTCGCACGACGTGACCACCGGAATGCAGAAGGCCCCGGCGCGGTCGATGTTGCGCGCCGTCGGCATGACGGATGCGGACTGGTCGAAGCCTCAGATCGGCATCGCAAACGCCTGGAATGAGGTGACGCCCTGCAACATGACGCTGCGCAAGCTCGCCGAGCGCGCGAAGGAGGGTGTGCGTACTGCGGGCGGTTACCCGCTCGAGTTCGGCACCATCACGGTGTCCGACGGAATCTCGATGGGGCACGAGGGCATGCGTGCATCTCTCGTCAGCCGCGAGATCATCACCGACTCGGTGGAGTGTGTGATGCATGGCGAGCGGATGGACGGCTTCGTCGGTCTCGCCGGCTGCGACAAGAGCATCCCAGCCATGCTCATGGCTGCTGCCCGTCTCGATCTGCCGAGCGTGTTCGTCTACAACGGGTCCATTCTCCCGGGTAACCACAACGGCAAGTCCCTCGACATCACGAGTGTGTTCGAGGCTGTCGGTGCGTGCGCACTGGGTCACATCACCGAGGAAGAACTCGGCGAGATCGAGCGCAAGGCGTGCCCGGGCGAAGGTGCCTGTGGCGGCATGTTCACGGCGAACACCATGTCGTCCATCGCCGAGGCGCTCGGTATGAGCCTTCCCGGCTCGGCCTCGCCGCCGGCCGTCGATCGCCGCCGCGAGGACGATGCCCGCCTGGCCGGTGAGGCTGTCGTCAACATGCTGCGCCTCGGCCTCACGCCGCGCAAGATCATGACCAAGCAGGCCTTCGAGAACGCCATCGCCGTCACCTCGGCGCTCGGTGGCTCCACCAACGCCGTGCTGCACCTCCTCGCCATCGCGAACGAGGCCGGCGTGCAACTCGACCTCGAGGACTTCAACCGCGTTGCTGCCCGTGTGCCGCACATTGCGGACATGAAGCCCGGCGGCAAGTTCCACATGAGCGACCTCGACCGCATCGGTGGCGTGCCGGTCGTCATGAAGCACCTGCTCGACGCCGGTCTGCTCCACGGTGACGTGCTCACGGTCACTGGCCACACAATGGCCGAGAACCTCGCCCACATCGACCCACCCGCACCCGATGGCGTCGTGGTGTATCCGATCGACAACCCGATCGATGTGGAGGGTGGTATCAACGTGCTCACCGGCACTCTGGCACCGAAGGGCTCCGTGGTGAAGGTGGCCGGCCTCACGCACGAGCAGCGCACCTTCGAGGGCACGGCGCGCGTGTTTGACGGCGAGGAGTTCGCCATGAGCGAGATCCTCGCCGGCAAGATCCAGCCCGGCACGGTGCTGGTTATCCGCTACGAAGGCCCCAAGGGTGGTCCCGGCATGCGCGAAATGCTCGCCATCACCGGTGCGCTCAAGGGGGCAGGCCGCGGAGCGGACTGTGCGCTCATCACCGACGGCCGCTTCAGCGGTGGCACATGGGGCTTCTGCATCGGCCACGTTGCACCCGAGGCAACCGATGGTGGTCCCATTGCGTTCGTGAAGGACGGCGACCGAATTCGCGTCGACGTGCACACCAAGCGTCTCGATCTGTTGGTGGACGACGCCGAGCTTTCGCGCCGTCGTGAAGGCTGGACCCCCAACCCGCCGCGCTATACATCCGGGATGCTCGGAAAGTACGCGAAGTTGGTGCAAGGCGCAGAGACTGGCGCAATCACCAACGTGCTCTGATGCAGACAGTCCGGTGGGAGAGCCTCACCGCTGACCGCTGGCGACTCGCCCGGTGGATTGCCCTCGCTGTCTACGTGGGGCTCTTCGTCTATCAGTACGTGCAGGGAATGCCCTGGACCACCAAGGGTCTCCCGCTCGAGCGTGAGCAGTTCATTGGCTGGATGGCGCTCGGGGCAGCCGTATGGTCTGTCGGCCGTGACCGCAAAGAGGTTGTCCTCGCTATCGGGGGCTTCGGTGCCCTTGCGCTCTGCTTCGTGGTCTACGACTACACCCGCGGGGCGATCGACAACGTCTGGGGGAACCCCACGTTCATCCCGCAGACCCCGGTCAGCGCACCGGTGCAGGCAGTGCACAACGCGAAACGCCTCATCACCGCGGAGAAGGCGTTGTTCTTCGGCCGCATGCCCACCGAGTTCCTGCAGGACCACCTGTATCTACCGAGCAACCAGCATCCGCCCAAGTGGGAGGTCATCACCGGCCTCACGTATCTCACGCACTTCTACATGGTGTACGTCATCGCGCTGTTCATGTGGTTCCGGGACAAGGTTCGTTGGCTGCACTGGGTGCGCTCGCTCGTCACGCTCATCACACTCGGCGTGACGGGCTACCTGCTCTACCCGACAGCACCGCCGTGGATGGCAGCGAAGTTCAACCTCATGGCAACGACGGCCCGTCCGGGCACGCGTTCACTGAAGTACGTACACCTGCACTACGCGGATCGCCTCTGGAACAAGGGTCAAGGTCTCGTGAACCTCGTCGCGGCGATGCCGTCGCTGCACATGGGGTTCACGGTGCTCGTCGGTGCGTTCTTCTGGCGCGGGGCGCGCCCGTGGTTGCGCGTCATCCTCGTGGCGTATCCGTGCCTCATGCTCTTCACCCTCGTATACGGCGGGGAGCACTACGTGCTCGACTGTCTGGTGGGCGCACTACTTGCATGGCTCGCCGTGTGGCTCAACCGGCGGTACGTCGCCTGGCGCCAGAAGTCGACAACCACTCCGGAAACGACAACGGCCGGCGAGTTCCCGGGGGAACTGCCGGCCGTTGCACGGATCGATTCCGTCGACTGATTCCGTCGAGGATCAGTTCTCCTCGTAGTACTCCCGGCCGAGGTGCGTGATTTGCTCCTCGCCCATCATCCAGCGCAGCGTGTTCTTCAGTTTGGTGTGCTGGATGAACAGGTCGTGCTCGGGGTAAAGGCCGGGGGCGGTCTGCGGTGCCTTGTAGTAGAAGCTCAGCCACTCCTGGATGCCGCCGAGGCCAGCGCGGTGTGCGAGGTCGGCGAAGAGGATGAGGTCGAGCGCCAGCGGCGCAGCGAGGATGGAGTCGCGGCAGAGGAAGTCGATCTTCAACTGCATCGGGTAGCCGAGCCAACCGAAGATGTCGATGTTGTCCCAGCCCTCCTTGTTGTCGCCGCGGGGCGGGTAGTAGTTGATGCGCACCTTGTGGTACACGTCGCCGTACAGCGACGGGTACTTCTCGGGCTCGAGGATGTTCTCGAGCACGCCAAGCTTGGACTCTTCCTTGGTCTTGAAGTTCTCCGGATCGTCGAGCACCTCGCCGTCGCGGTTGCCGAGGATGTTGGTGGAGTACCAGCCGGCAAGGCCGAGCATGCGGGTCTTCAGCATCGGGCCGATGACGGTCTTGACGAGCGTCTGGCCGGTCTTGAAGTCCTTGCCCGAGATCGGCACGTTGCGGTCGGTGGCCAACTGGCGCAGCACCGGCGTGTCCACGGCGAGGTTCGGTGCACCGTTGTTGAACGCGCAGTTCTCGAGGATGGCGGCGTAGGCGTAGAGCATGGAGGGGGCAATCGACGGGTCGTTGGCGTCGATGGCCTTCTCGAAGGACTCAAGATCCATGTGTGCGGGGCCGGGCTCGATGAAGATCTCGGTGGATCCGCACCACATCATGACGACGCGGGACAGGCCGTTCTGCTCGCGGAAGCGCTGGATGTCCTCGCGAATGCGGTTGAGCATCGACCGCTTGTCGACCGTGCCCATGGTGTTGTCGGCATTGATGTTCTTGCAGTAGTGACGGTCGAAGGCGGCCGGCATCGGGCGCACGGCGCGCAGCGTGTCGGCGACTCCCTCGATGTGCTTGTTGCCCTCGAGCACACCGGCGCGCTGTGCGGCCACGTAGCAGTCGTCCGGGAACGGATCCCAGGCGCCCCACACGATGTCCTCAAGCTTCGCGAGCGGCACAAAGTCCTTGATGAGCGGCGATCGGCCGTCGGTGCGCTTACCGAGGCGGATGTGCCCCATCTGGGTGAGCGAGCCCACCGGCTCGGCCAGCCCGCGCTTCACGAGCTCGACGCCGGCGATGAGCGTGGATGCCACCGCGCCGAGGCCGACCGTGAGCACGCCGAGCTTGCCGTCGGCGGGCTGGATCTTCGGGGTCGGGGGAGTCGTCAACATGACCTCATTTATGTGGTTCCTGGAGACGGCGTTGTCCCAGATCCGTTTCGAACACCCTGAGGCTATCCAGTGGCGACGGTCTGGGTGGGTTTGGGCGGTTTTGGGGTCTGAACGCGCCCCTTCACGTTGCGCGGAACCCCTCCGGATGGCAAAATGCACCCCTTATGAGCACGGCCAAGGCGTTTCCTACGGCTCTCGTAGTCGTTCTGTAGGCGCCTCGGCTAGAGCCGAGAGCGCCGCACTGACCTCCCCGTCGGGAGGTCGATTGCTTTTTCCACCTGAACTACCCGAATCCGTAGCCCAAGCATCCGATCCCAAGCCCATCACGACGAGAAGTAAGGAGGTCCTGTGAAACTGACCGGAGCCCAAGCGCTTATCAAGGCGTTGGAGATGGAGAACGTCGAGGTGATGTTCGGCCTCCCCGGCGGATGCATCCTGCCTGCGTACGACCCGCTTCTCGACTCGTCGATCCGCCACATCCTCGTGCGCCACGAGCAGGGCGCTGGCCATATGGCCGAGGGCTATGCCCATGTCACGGGCCGTCCTGGCGTCGCAATGGTCACCTCCGGTCCGGCAGCCACCAACATGGTCACCCCGCTCTGCGACGCCTTCATGGACTCCATTCCCATGGTGTGCATCACCGGTCAGGTGCCCACCACCGCCATCGGCACTGACGCCTTCCAGGAGTGCGACACCGTCGGCATCACCCGCAGCGTCACCAAGCACAACGACCTCGTCATGAGCGCTCAGGACCTGCCCCTCGCCATCCGGCAGGCGTTCTATCTAGCCAGCACCGGCCGCCCCGGCCCGGTGCTCGTCGACGTTCCCAAAGACGTCCTCACCAACACGATGGACTGGTACTGGCCCACCGACGCCGAGGTGATCGAGTCCCTCCCCGGCTATCGCCCCATCACCAAGGGCCATCCCAAGATGATCCGCGAGGCCGCCAAGCTGATCCTCGCCTCCGAGCGCCCGGTGCTCTACGTGGGCGGCGGAATCCTGAAGGCCCGCGCCGCCGAGGTGCTCCGCGAACTGGCCGAGCTCACTCAGCTCCCGGTGGTCACCACGCTCATGGCTCGGGGCGCCTTCCCGGACAGCCACCCGTTGAACCTCGGCATGCCGGGTATGCACGGAACCGCCACGGCAACCACGGCGATGCAGAAGAGCGATCTGCTCATCGCGCTCGGTGCCCGCTTCGACGACCGAATCACCGGCAAGGTGGCGGCGTTCGCCCCCGAGGCCAAGATCATCCACGTCGACATCGACCCGGCCGAGCAGGGCAAGGTACGTCGCCCCGACGTCCCGATTGTCGGCGACTGCCGCCTCGTCATCGAGGAACT
>CANIBN010000161.1 GCA_947465505.1 Acidimicrobiales bacterium
AGCGCGGCTCGCACGCGCTCCAACCAGGTTGGGTCGATGTTCAGCCCGGCCGGCTGGATGATGTTCACGTAGTGAGCGACATACCGCTTCACGCTGCGGCGAGCCAGATCACCGTCGGACGACACACAGAGCGTGAGGCGCGGGGCGATCTCCACGCTTCCGGCCACCCGACCTGCACGCTGCTCGCCCTCGAGCACCCAGTTGCGGTACTGATCCGCGATCGCTTGTGAGAGGAAACGACCTCCCACCAGCGCGGTGTCGGCGAGCTCGCCGGCGAGACGCATGATCTGGGGGCTCCTGCTGCCGATCGCAATCGGCACCGGCGACACCGGGCCGACCATGCGTGAGGCCTTTACCTCCACGGTGGAGCCGCTGAGGTTGACCTCGTCGCCGGCCAGGAGACCGCGGATGAGCGTGATGGCCTCACGGAGGTGTGCCACCGGCCGCGGGTACGTCTGGCCGAGTGCCTCGAGGCCTGCGCCAACACCGATCCCGAGGAACGCACGACCCTCGCTCGCGTCCTGCAGCGTCGCCATGATGCCGGCCATCACGGCGGGGTGGCGTGAGTACGGGTTGGTGACCATCGGCCCGAGCTGGATGCGAGACGTCTCGCGGGCAACGAGACCGA
Source organism: Acidimicrobiales bacterium (assembly GCA_947465505.1). Classification (GTDB taxonomy): domain Bacteria; phylum Actinomycetota; class Acidimicrobiia; order Acidimicrobiales; family Ilumatobacteraceae; genus WLJO01. Next base: position 629 of record CANIBN010000161.1, read on the forward strand.
GCAGCACGAAGCAATCGGGCCAGAAGATCACGTCGCTGATGCCCACCCGGTTGAAGCCGGCTTCCTCGGCGAGCCGGGCAAGGTACACCACCTCGCGGCTGGTCATTCCGGGCGAGATCTCGGCTTCAAAGGTGAGCTCGGGCACGCTTCCCAGTTTGGGCCTAATGTCCCGAACATGAAACTCGAACGTGGACAAGTTGCCGTGGTCACCGGAGCTGCGAGTGGCATCGGTTTCGCCCTTGCGGAGGCCTTCGCCAAGGAGGGCGTGAACATCGTCCTCGCCGACGTCGAAGAGGCAGCGCTCGCCGTCGCCGAGTCCAAGATCAAGGCACACGGGGTCGACACCCTCGCCGTCACCACCGACGTACGCAAGGCGGAGTCCGTAGAGGCGCTGCTCGCCGCATCGGTGGCGAAGTTCGGTCGCGTCCACATCGTCTGCAACAACGCAGGTGTCGGCGGCGCAAACGTGGACCCGTGGACCGGGCCGCTCTCGGTGTTGGAGTGGGTCATCGACGTCAACTTCTGGGGTGTCATGCACGGCATTCGTGCGTTCATCCCGCACTTCGCCGCGAACGGCGGCGGCTACATCGTGAACACGGCATCGATCGCCGGCTGCATGACCGGCTTCTCGCCGATCTACGACGCCAGCAAGCACGCCGTCGTCGCGATCAGCGACAGCCTCTTCTGGTCGATGAAGGAGGCCGGCCTGCCCATCGGAGTCAGTTGCCTGTGCCCGGGCTGGGTGCGCACCGGCATCGTCGACTCGGACCGCAACTGGCCCGAAGAGTTGGGTGACAAGCCGGTCAGCGACCCCGCCGCCCAATCGATCCTCGACTACGGCCGCAAGGCGATCAGTGAAGGTATGACCCCCGCTGCCGTTGCGTCCATGGTGCTCGACGCAGTGCAGGAGGACCAGTTCTGGATCTTCCCGCACCAGGACTTCCTCGACATTGCGATCGCCCGCTGGGACCGCATTGGCGAGCGCATCAACCCCGAGCCTCCGAAGCAACTCCCTGGCATGCCTCCGCGCGCCCAGATGATCGCTGAGCTCATGCGGGCGATGGAGCAGGCCGCCAAGAACGGCTGATTTCCGGCTGGAAATTTCTGGGCCCGTTGAATCAACCACTCGCCCGAGGCAGCGTCGAGAGAGTCCGGCTATTTGTTTACTACAGTGTTCATTAGGCTACTAATGAACACTGTAGTATCCAGTCAGAAGGACCGCGATGGCACGCCAATATCTGAACACCACGGCTGACGCCGCCCGCGTCCTCGGGCTGCAACTCGCCTCGGCACGCCGCCAACAGCGCCGCACCAGCACCGAGGTTGCCGAGCGTGCGGGTATCACCCGCGTCACGCTCTCCCGCGTCGAACGGGGCGATCCGGCCGTAGCGATCGGCATCTACTTCGAGGTGGCGTCAGTCCTCTCCGTTCCCCTGTTCGGCGCCGAGCGCAGCGAACTCGCAGAGCTGGCCGCACGCGGCGAGATGGAACTCGCGCTTCTCCCGCGTCGCGTCAGGCGACCCCCGGTGACCATCGATGACAACTTCTGACATCGCCCCGCCGAAGGCGTTCGTCTGGGTCTGGCTTCCCGGCCACACGGTGCCCGTCGTCGCTGGGGTGATTCAGGCCGTCGACAGCGAACTGGTCTTCGCCTACGGCCAGTCGTACCTTGCGCGGGCCGACGCGATACCGCTCCAACCCGATACGGACCACGCCAACGGGCTCCCGTTGGTCGATGGCGCACAACGGCCGCCCGATGGTTTGGACGCACACGGAGTCATTCGGGACGCCGCCCCCGACTCGTGGGGGCAGCAGGTCATTCTTCGGCGCCGACTCGGACGCGGCGCCGGGGACACCGGAGACCTTCCACTCCTGACCTACCTCCTCGAGTCCGGCTCGAACCGAATCGGCGCGCTCGATGTGCAGGCACGTCCGGATGTCTACGTCGCCCGGAACAACCATGGCACGCTCGAGGAACTGGTCGAAGCAGGCGACCGACTCACCCGGGGTCTCGCCTTCTCACCCGAACTCGACGACGCCCTCACCTACGGCTCGTCCGTAGGTGGTGCCCGACCCAAGGCGCTCCTGGCCGACGGGTCGCGGGAATTCATCGCCAAGTTCTCCGTCTCGACCGACGTGTTTCCGTGGATGCAGGCCGAAGCGATTGGCATGGAACTCGCCCGACGCTGCGGTGTGAACACCGCCCCGACACGATTGACCCGGGCCGCGGGTCGCGACGTTCTGCTTGTCGAGCGATTCGACCGGCCGGGAGCTGGAACGCGTCGGCTCGTGCTCAGCGCGCTCTCCCTGCTCGGGCTGCACGAGCAGGCAGCCCGGCACGCCACCTATACCGATCTGGTGGACCTGATCCGGCTCCGCTTCCGTTCGCCATCAGCAACCCTCGAAGAGATGTTCCGACGGATCGTCGTCAGCGTGGTCATCGGTAACACCGACGACCACGCACGCAACCACGCCGCGTTCTGGGACGGAGCATCGCTCGAACTCACCCCTGCGTTCGATCTCTGTCCCCAGCCGCGTTCGACGGGTGAGGCCTTCCTTGCGATGGCGTACGGCAGGAGCGGACAGCGACAGGCCCGCCTCACCTCGTGTATCGAGGCCGCAGGCACGTACGGCCTCTCCACCAACCAGGCAACGGAGATCGTCGACCACTGCGTCACTGTGGTGCGCGATGCGTATGACGCTGCGTGCACCGACCTCGGTATCACCGACGCCGCCCGCGATCGGCTGTGGCAGCGGGAAATACTCCACCCGTCGATCTTCTACCGCGGGTAACCCCCTGCTCGGTCCGAGCGACGCTGGGCACGGCGCGCAATCCCCGGGCCCGGACGGCCTTTCGGGGCACGCCTTTCTCCCACTACTGTGACATTCGCCACTCGACTGGGTTGTCGAGTGGGCACAGGGGGTTACCACCATGAGCACCGGACCGCTGCACGGCCTTCGGGTCATCGATCTCACGGATGACTCTGGGCGCTTTGCCACCAAGCTGCTCGCGGAGACTGGCGCGTCGATCGTGCGCGCCGGACGGGGAGACTCCGGGCCGCCGATGCGAGACCCCGGGGCAGCGGCACGCGGCGGCGTACTCGATTGGTGGTACGACGGCGGCAAGCACCGCATTGATCTCGACCTCGATACCGAATCGGGCCGCGATGCGTACCGACGACTCGCAGCGGTGGCAGACCTCATCATCGACACCGAGCCCCCTGGCCGTCTTGCGGCACTCGGCCTCTCCCACGCCGATCTCCAGCCGTCGAACCCCAAGCTCGTCCAGATCTCCCTGACGCCCTATGGACTCACCGGGCCGCGCAAGGACTGGCAGTCGAGCGACCTCGTGGCAGCAGCGATGGGCGGCGTGCTCAGCGTGTCAGGCACTGCCGAGCAGGCCGTGAACCCGTGGGGGCGCCAGAACAACCACTTCGCCTCGATGATGGCAGCCATCTGCGCGGTTGCCGGCGTGTACAACGCACGGGAGACGGGGAAGGGCCAGTTCGTCGACCTCTCGATGCACGAGGTGGTGTCCACGACGGTCGAGCAGATCTTCTTCCAGCACTGGTTCGACGACATCCTCGAGCCGATGCTCGGCATGCCCAAGCACGCGCTGCGCATGGCCTCGCGCCACTGGCTCGGTGCATACGCGGTCACGCCCGCAAAGACCGGCGCCTGCATGGTGACGGTGTCTCCGCTGCCGATCGCGATGTATCAGTGGATGGGCGAGCAGGGTGACGAGGAAGGCGCAGCACTCGGTGCGATGTCGCCCGAGGAATACCTGGTCCAGGTCGAGCGCGGTATGACCGCATTCAAGAACTTCGCCAAGACCATCGACTCGGGGACGCTGTTCCACAAGGCGCAGGAGCTGCACGTCGCCTTCGGCGAGGTGCAGACCGTGGCCCAGGTTGCCGAGAACCCGCAGTACGAATTCCGCGGCACGTTCCGACCCACCGAGGGGTACCCAGACGTGCGCTCACCCGGGCCCTACGCCGTGTTCAGCGGCACGAAGGTTCCCGAGCAGCAGCCGCCGACGGCGGCGGCATCGTCGGTCGACGACATCCTGCGCGAGTGGGGCGCGTACCCGGCGCTCGCACCGAGCACGCACGCCAAGCGTTCCGGCCCGTTCTCCGTCGGCAAGCCACTCGAGGGAATCCGTGTTGTCGACTTCACGTGGGTGCTCGCCGGACCGATGTGCTGCCGCATCCTCGGCGACCTTGGTGCAGACATCCTGAAGTTCCAGACCGCCGAGCGCGCAACACTGGTGAACTCGCCAGACTTCCCGTACTACTACGTGTGGAACCGTTCGAAGCGCTCGGCGAGCCTCAACATGAAGCACGAGCAGGCACTTGCCATCATCAAGCCGATGATCGAACAGTCCGACGTCATCATCGAGAACTTCTCGGCAGGCGTGCTCGCCCGTTGGGGTATCGGCTATGAGCAGGTGAAGGAATGGAACCCGGGCATCATCTACGTCACGATGAGCGGCCCCGGCCACGAGGGTCCGTGGAAGAACATGATCACGTACGCGCCCACCATCCACGCGTTGTGCGGCCTCACGCACCTCTCGAACCCCGCTGACCGTCTCGATGTCGGGCCGGGTTTCTCGCTGAACGACCACGCTGCAGGATTCCTCGGAGCACTTGGTGTGCTGTCGGCTATCGAGGGGCGCCGTTCCAGCGGCACCGGCCAGCGCGTCGACATCGCACAGATGGAGACCGGCACCTACCTCATCGGCTCGGCGATGCTCGACTACCTGAGCAACGGCCGCGAGGCGCAGCCCAACGGCAACGTCGATCCGTTCGGCCACCACTGCCCCAACGAGGTGTACCGGTGCGGAGACCTCCGGGAGATTGCTCTCACCGTTCGCACGGACGACGAATGGCGCAGGCTCTGCGACATGGTGGGACCGCTGTTGTCCAAACTCGCGAAGGATCCCGAGTGCAACACCGTTGCCGGTCGCTTTGCGCGCCGCCACGAGATTGACGCTGCATTGCGCGAATGGTCCCAGAACCGCATCGCACGCGTTGCGGTGGACGCGTTGCAGGGCGTCGGCATCCCGTCCGGCTATGTGCAGAACGGCGAGGACCTCATGAAGGACCCACAGCACGTCAGCCGCAACCTGTTCCGCGTGGGTGAGCACCAAGTGTTCGGTGAGCGACCCTACGACCGCTTCCCCGGACTCTGGAGCGGAACCGACCTTGAGCCCTACCTGCTGTCACCTGGCTATCTCGGCGAACACAACTTCGAGATCTTCACCGA
>CANIBN010000162.1 GCA_947465505.1 Acidimicrobiales bacterium
ACCGATGGCGCGCCGCTCAACGCAGACGCTGTCATCTACAACCTGCAGGCCTCCTTCGGCTCGCCGCTCATCGCTGCTGCCGTCAAGGACCTCGCCCGTGTGCCAACGGGCAAGGAAGCAGCGGGCCAGCTGCCCCCGGTGAAGATCGACAAGGTTGATGACCTCACCTTCACGATCTACACGGGCCTCAATGGTGACCCCACCAAGCCGCTCCCGTGGCCTGGCTTCGACTACTACCTCACCGGTCAGGGCGCGTTCATCGCCTCCCCGGCATACCTCACTGCGGCACTCGCCACCGAGGACCACACCGGCGCCGGCATCCTCCCGGTTGGTACCGGGCCGTTCATTGTCGAGTCGTTCACCCCTGGTGACCGCATGGTGATGAAGAAGAACCCGAACTACTGGCTGAAGGACTCCGACGGCGTTGCCTACCCGTACCTCGACGAGATCGAGTTCCGCGTGATCCCCGACGCCACCACCCGTCAGCAGGCACTGGAGAGTGGCGACGTCGACCTCATCTCGACGTCCAACGGAAACTCGGTCGCAGACCTGCGCACCAAGGCCGACAAGTTCCCGATGCTCGAGCAGACCAAGGGCGTCGAGACCTTCCACGTGCTCCTGCACCTCACCAAGGAACTGCTGCAGAGCAGGGACCTGCGCTGCGCGATGGCACAGGCCATCGACAAGAAGGCCCTCATCGACCTCGTTGGTGGCGGAATCCTCACCCCGGCGAACGGTCCGTTCTCCCCCGGCCAGGAGGGCTACCTCGAGGACAACGGTTCGCTGCCGTACGACCCCGCAGCAGCCAAGGCTGGTGTCGAGGCCTACAAGGCCGCCAACGGCGGAAAGGCACCGAAGATCATCTACTCGACCGTTCCCGACGCAGACAGCCTGACTCAGGCCCAGTACCTCCAGCAGGTGTGGGGCGAGGCCGGTATCGAGGTAGAGATCAAGCAGATCGAGCAGTCGACGCTGATCGTCAACGCCCTCTTCGGCGCACCGGACTTCGATGCATTCGGCTGGCGTAACCACGGCGGCCTGTTCGTCGACAACCAGTACTTCTGGTGGTACGGACCGACGGCACCCCCGGATGGTCAGCTGGCCCTGAACTTCGGCCGCCTGAACGACCCGGTCATCAACGGCCTGCTCGAGCAGCAGCGCAGCGAACTCGACCCGGCCAAGCGCCAGTCGATCGCTGAGGACATCAACCGCCAGTTCGCCAAGGAATGCTGGATCCTTCCGGTCTCCTGGACGATCTGGGGCATCGCCTCCAACGGCAAGGTCGGCGGCCTCGGCACCTTCAAGATGCCCGACGGCTCCGGTGCAACCGTGCGTGACGGCGTGTACTTCCCGGGCCAGGTATGGCTCACCCAGGCCTACAAGCGGGCCTAATGCGTAGCGTTCGGACCGGCTCCATTCGGGGTCGGTCCGAACCACCCGCAGTCCATTCGTTGGGGGTGCCAGCACTTGGCACCCCCAACGTGGTTAGTCAGTTGTCAGTAACTCTTGGGGGGTCAAGGTGCGATATTTCGCACAGCGTTTCCTGCAGTTGATCGTCGTCTTCCTCATCGTCACCTTCGTGACCATGGTGGCCATCCAGGCGGCGAGCAAGGACCCTGCCCGCGACCTCGCCGGTCCGCTCAACAGCACTGAGGCTCGCGTCGAGGAAATCCGCAAGCACTATCACCTCGATCGCGCGTATCCGATCCGGTACGCGTACTGGCTCAAGAACCTCGTCACCCTCGACCTCGGGAACTCGCCCACCCTGGGTGCCTCGGTTCGTACACTCGTCGGCCAACGTGCGCCGATCACGCTGCTGCTCGGCCTGTACTCCATCGGCCTTGCCCTCATCCTCTCGCTCCCCATCGCCGTCTATGCCGCCTATCGACGTGATGGGCCATTCGACCGCTTCGTCTCGGGAGCAACGTTCGCTGCCGTATCGCTGCCCAACATCATCCTTGCGGTGTTGCTCGGCTACTTCTTCGCCACCAAATGGCGAATATTTCCCTACGCCGCCAGCAAGATTTGGCCGTGGGACGACTTCGGCGAACACGTGAGAAACGTGGCACTGCCCACGATCACTCTGGCCGTTGGCCTCATCGCTATCTTCGTGCGTCTTCTGCGGGCAGACCTCGTGAACACGCTCCAGAGCGACTTCATCGTGATGGCCCGGGCAAAGGGCCTCTCTCCGGCCCGCATCCTCTGGCGTCACGCACTCCGCTCGTCACTGTTCTCGCTGATGACCAGTGTTGCGCTTCAGTTCGGCGGAATCCTCGGTGGAGCGGTCGTGGCCGAGCAGATATTCGCCCTGCCCGGCATGGGCCTACTCCTCTTCCAGGCGGTGCAGCAGAAGGACCTCCTGGTTGTGCAGGCGTGCGCGGCGCTCTTCGCTCTCGCCGTCGTCATCATCAACTTCATCGTCGACATGCTCTACGCAGTCGTTGATCCACGTATCCGCCACGCAAGGGCCCTGGGGTGACGTCATGACCGACATCGTTCTCGACACACCCAGCAAGCCGGCAAAGCCGAGCCCATTGACCCGGCTGATCGGCCGTGTTCCGCCGATTCGCAAGTGGAAGTGGGGTTTCGTCCTCTCCGTCGCGTACCTCGTGGTGCTGACCTTCTTCGCGGTCTTCGCCAACGTCCTGCCATTTATCCGTCGCTACAACGAGTTACCCAAGGGTGCCGCTGCACGCAAACTCGCGTCGTATCGCGGTAAGCCGAGCGGCTCGTACTGGTTCGGTAACGACAAACTCGGTCGCGATACCTTCGCCCGAAGTGTCTATGCCGCCCAGAAGACCCTCACCATCGGCCTCGCCTCGATCGTCGCCGCCTTGGTCATCGGTGGACTCCTCGGCATGCTCGCCGGCTACTACCGCGGCTGGTACGACCGGGTGCTCTCGGTGATCTTCGACGTGTTGCTTGCCTTCCCAGCCATCGTGCTCGCCCTCATCGTGGTCGGGCGCTTCTTCCAGAGCGGGCGACTCAACCTCGGACTGTTCCAGATGGACAAGCGGTTCTTCGGTGTCATCGTGGTGCTCACGCTGTTGAGCGTTGCCCCGCTCGCCCGAATAGTGAGAGCGCAGACCCTGGCACTCTCACAACGTGAGTACGTGCTCGCCGCCCGTGGACTTGGTGCCAGCAGTTGGAGGATTCTCATTCGTGAGATTCTCCCGAACCTGTTACCGGCCATGTTCTCGGTCGCCTTCACCGGATTGGCCGTGCTCCTCGTTGCCGAGGGTGGTCTCGCCTTCCTCGGGTTCAGCGTTCAGTTGCCGTTCCCCACGTGGGGTTTCATGATCAACGAGGCTCGGCCCGACATCGTCAAGGGTGGCGGTTGGGCTGTGTTCTTCCCCTGCATCCTGCTCTTCCTCACCGTGCTGGCCTTCAACGTGATCGGTGACCGAGTCGCACGACGCTTCGACATCCGGGAGGCGACGCTATGACCAGCGCAATGCACCGTCCGCAAGACGGAACGCTCCTGGAACTGCGCGACGTTCGCACACACTTCAGCACGGCGCGAGGCATCGTTCGCGCCGTTGACGGTGTGTCGTTCACGCTCGAACGCGGCAAGGCACTCGGCATCGTGGGAGAGTCCGGCAGCGGAAAGACGATCCTCGCCCGTTCCATCATGGGATTGCTGCCAAAGCGAGGCACGATCCGTCAGGGTGAGGTGCTTTACGCGGGCGACGACCTCGCAAAACTCGACCTCAAGGGTATGCGCAAGTTCTGGGGCCAGGAGATGTCGATGATCTTCCAGGACCCGATGACCTCCCTGAACCCGCTCATGAAGATCGGGAACCAGATTGGCGAGCCGCTCCGAGTCCACCTCGGCATGGACAAGGAGAACGCCCGCGCAACGGCCCTCAAACTCTTGCAGGACGTCAAAATCCCCGAGCCCGAGAAGCGGCTCGACCAGTACCCGCACGAGCTCTCCGGAGGCATGCGCCAGCGAGCCATGATCGCTATCGCACTCGCCTGTGGCCCCACGTTGCTCTTCGCGGACGAGCCCACCACAGCGCTCGACGTCACCGTTCAGGCGCAGATCCTTGATCTCATCCAGGAGCAACGGCGCGATCGCAATATGTCGGTCATTCTGGTTACTCACGACCTCGGTGTCGTTGCGGGTCATACCGACGAAATTGCCGTGATGTACGCCGGGACGCTTGCCGAGAAGGCAACCACCGCGGAGTTGTTCGCAAACATGAAGCACCCGTACACCGAGGCCCTTCTGCGCAGCATCCCGAAACTCGATCAACCGTCACATACCCGCCTCATGGCGATCGGCGGCCGTCCGCCGGATCTCATCACGCCACCGACGGGCTGTCGCTTTGCGCCACGCTGCCCGTACGCGACCGAGAAGTGCCGTACGGAGATCCCGGTGCTCGAGTCCATCTCGGCCGAGCACTCGTTCGCCTGCTGGAACCCGGTTGGGTCGTCTCACTGGCAGTCCAAGCAGGACGAGCTCGCATCCAACGCCGGTCTGGCATCAGCAGGAGGTCAGGCCTGATGGCAGGCACCGGAAAGGCACACCTCCACGGCGAGGGACAGGCTCTGTTGAGCGTCGAGGATCTCCTCGTGGAGTTTCCTGTTGGGCGCACAGGCCTGAAGGTCAACGCGGTCACAGGCATCAGTTTTGACGTGCTCCCCGGCGAGACCCTTGGTTTGGTGGGAGAGTCGGGTTGTGGCAAGTCCACGACCGGCAAGGCCATCATGCAGTTGCCGCGTCCGAATGGAGGCAGCATTCGCTTCGAGGGCCAGGAACTCACCTCGCTCGCCGGCGAAGGAATGCGCATGCTGCGCACCAACATCCAGATGATCTTCCAAGACCCCATCTCGTCGCTCAACCCGCGTCGCAAGGTCACCAACATCGTCATGGAGCCGCTCAACATCTGGGGTATCGGCACGCCTGAAGAGCGTCTGAAGAAGGTCAACGAGGTCCTCGAGGCCGTTGGTATCGACCCGGACCGGGCGGCATCGAGCAAGCCTTACCAGTTTTCGGGCGGACAGTGCCAGCGCATCTCGATTGCGCGAGCACTCGTCCTTGATCCGAAGATGATCATCTGCGACGAGCCTGTCTCTGCGCTCGACGTCTCGGTGCAGGCTCAGGTGCTCAATCTCCTGGAGGATCTCAAGGCGAAGTTTGGCCTCACCCTCGTGTTCATCGCTCACGACCTCGCTGTGGTGAAGAACATCAGTGACCGCGTTGCGGTGATGTACCTCGGCAAGATGTGCGAGGTCGCTCGCTCCGACGATCTCTACGCAAGGCCCGCCCACCCGTACACCCAGGTACTGCTCAACTCGATCCCGGTCCCAGATCCAACGGTAAAGATCACAGGCAACCAGCGCGTGCAGGGCGAGATCCCCTCGCCTGTCATGCCGCCGTCCGGCTGCAGGTTCCGCACCCGATGCCCCATCGCCCAGGACCGCTGTGCGGCAGAGGAACCCGAGCTTCAGGCGCTCGGCAACGACCAGTACGTCGCCTGCCACTTCCCGCTTCGCTCCGCGAACTGACACAGAGAGTTCCATCATGACGTTGAAATCGCCTCTGTCGTCGTTGCGCGCCGTGGCGGACATCGTCCGGGAGCACGGAACCAACCGCCCCGAGCACCCCGCTCTTGTTCAGGGTGATACCACGATCACGTGGCGCCAGCTCTACGAACGAGCGGGACGAGTGGCGAACTATCTCTCATCCTGCGGTGTGGGCAACCAGGATCGCATTGCACTGCTCGACAAGAACAGTCTCGAGCATTTCGAGATCTTCTTCGGAGCAGGCCTGCTCAATGCGGTCACTGTCAGCGTGAATTGGCGTCTTGCCGCCCCCGAGGTGGAATACATC
>CANIBN010000163.1 GCA_947465505.1 Acidimicrobiales bacterium
AACGCCGAGTTCATGCAACCTGGGCGCTGGCCGAATCTCGACTGGATACATCTCGAACGGCACCATGCACTGCAGAAGTCGATCTTTGACAAACGCGTCCCCCCGGCGGATTACGCCACGTTCGAGGACTGGCAGGCTGCGACCCAGCACTACCAGGCCACCGTCCTCAAGCACCACATCGAGACCCTTCGCAAGCTGAAGTACCAACCCACCGGCGGGTTCTGCCTCTTTGCGTTCGCTGATGGGCACCCAGGCGTCACGTGGAGCATCCTCGACCACGATCGACAGCGCAAGCGCGGGTTCGACGCGGTTACCGACGCCTGCCGACCCGTGATCGTTGTGGCCGATCGTCTTCCCGAGCACGCGCATCCCGGCGATTCACTCGCACTTGCGGTGCACGTGGTGAACGATCTCCGCGAACCCCTTCACGGCGCTGTCGTTACTGCTCGCATGTCCTGGGGCGAGGGCGAGCGGTCTTGGCGCTTCCAGGGCGACGTCGCCGCCGACTCCTGTGCACTCGTCGGAACGCTGCAGTTCACGGTTCCTGAGGTAGTTGGCGCGGTGGTGCTCGACCTCACGCTCGAGCACCCTGCGGTTGCAGCGACGAACCGCTACGGCACACTCGTCGCCCGCCACGACTGAGCAACCCGCCGCTTGCGTCCTGGTCACCCGGAATTCGAAAACGCAAGAGGGGCCGGTGCACTGCTGCACCGGCCCCTCGTTCGTTGTTGCCTCACTTGTTGCGGGCGAGTTCCTTGCGGTTCTTCAGCTTGGACTTGCGGTAGTCCTTGTGCATGATCGCGATGACGTCGATGCTGATCGACTTCGGGCACGCCTGCTCGCACTCACCATGGTTGGTGCACGAACCGAAGTGCTCGTTCATCGTCTCCACCATGGCCTCGGTGCGCTTGTAGCGCTCGGCCTGACCCTGCGGCAGCAGGTTGAGGTGGGAGATCTTCGCCGCCGTGAAGAGGTGTGCTGCACCATTGGGGCATGCAGCGACGCATGCGCCACAACCGATGCACTCTGCGGAGTCCATCGCCGCATCGGCGACGGGCTTCGGGATCGGGATGAGGTTTGCGTCCGGAGCGCCACCCGTGGGGGCGGTGATGAATCCACCCGACTCCACGATGCGGTCGAATGCCGAACGGTCGACCATGAGGTCCTTCAGGATCGGGAACGCCGAGGCACGGAAGGGCTCCACCGTGATGACGTCACCGCTCGTGAACTTACGCATGTGTAACTGGCACGTGGCCGTGGACTTCTCCGGTCCGTGTGACTGCCCGTTGATCATGAGACCACACGTGCCGCAGATGCCTTCGCGACAGTCGGAGTCGAACGTGATCGGCTCCTTGCCATCGTTGAGCAGGTTCTCGTTGACGACGTCGAGCAACTCGAGGAACGAGGCCTCGTCGGTGACTGAGTCGACCTTGTACGTCTCGAAGCGACCCTGGGCGGAAGGTCCGTCCTGGCGCCAGATCTTGAGGGTGATGTTCTTGATGTGGCTCACTTGTAGCTCCGAACCGCCAGATGGATGGCTTCGAATTCGAGGGGCTCGATGTTGCGGATGGACTGCATCGGGTCGCCGGTCCATTCCCAGGCTGCGGCATGCGCAAACTCTTCGTCGTTTCGCATGGCCTCGCCGTCGTCGTACTGGTACTCCGCACGGAAGTGACCGCCGCAGGACTCCTCGCGCTCGAGAGCGTCACGGCAAAGCAGCATGCCGAGCTGGAAGAAGTCGTCAACGCGACCGGCCTTCTCGAGCGTGGTGTTCAGCGCCATGTCGCCAGGGATGCGCAGGTCCTTCTGGAACTCCTCGTAGAGGGCCGGGATCTCACCGAGTGCCTTCTCGAGGCTCTCCTTGGTGCGCTCCATGCCGCAGAAGTCCCACATGATCTTGCCGAGCTGACGGTGGAAGTAGTCCGGCGAGCGGGTGCCCTTGATGTTCATGTAGCCCGTGTAGCGAGCGGTGGCTGCCTGCTCGGCCTCCTTGAAGGCCGGGTGGTCCACGCCCGGTGCGGGCTTGTTGAGCATCGGCGCCAGATAATTGCCCAGCGTGTAGGGGATCACGAAGTAGCCGTCGGCGAGGCCCTGCATGAGTGCCGAGGCGCCCAGACGGTTTGCGCCGTGGTCCGAGAAGTTGGCCTCACCGAGTGCGTACACGCCAGGGATCGAGGTCATCAGCTCGTAGTCCACCCACAGGCCACCCATCGTGTAGTGAACGGCGGGGTAGATGCGCATCGGGGTCTTGTACGGGTTCTCGCCCGAGATGCGCTCGTACATCTCGAAGAGGTTTCCGTAGCGCTCGGCAACGACTGGCTCGCCGAGACGGTTGATGGCGGCCGAGAAGTCGAGGTAGACGCCGTTCTTCAACGGTCCGACACCGAGACCGGAATCGACGGATCGCTTGGCCGCACGTGACGAGATGTCGCGAGGGGCAAGGTTTCCGTACGACGGGTAGAGCCGCTCGAGGATGTAGTCGCGCTCTTCCTCAGGGATCTGGTCCGCCGAACGCTTCTCGTCGCGGTCCTTGGGTACCCACACACGACCGTCGTTGCGCAGCGACTCGGACATGAGCGTGAGCTTGGACTGCGTCTCGTCGCTCTGCGGGATACAGGTGGGGTGAATCTGTGTGAAACAGGGGTTTGCGAAGTACGCGCCCTTGCGGTGCGCACGCCACGCAGCGGTCACATTGCAGTTCATCGCATTAGTTGACAGGTAGAACACGTTGCCGTAGCCGCCCGTGCAGAGCAGCACGGCATGGCCCGAGTGGCTGCGGATCTCGCCGGAAACGAGGTCGCGGGTGACAATGCCCGCCGCCTTGCCGTCAACGGTCACCACGTCGACCATCTCCACCTTGGTCCACAGCTTCACTCCGCCCAGACCCACCTGGCGGGCGAGCTGCTGGTAGGCGCCGAGCAGCAGCTGCTGACCGGTCTGGCCGCGTGCGTAGAACGTGCGGGACACCTGTGCGCCACCGAAGGAACGGTTGTCGAGCAGTCCGCCGTACTCGCGTGCGAACGGAACACCCTGGGCCACCATCTGGTCGATGATGTTCACCGATACCTCGGCAAGGCGGTGCACGTTCGACTCACGAGCGCGGAAGTCCCCGCCCTTCACGGTGTCGTAGAACAGACGGTGAACGCTGTCCCCGTCGCCCTGATAGTTCTTCGCAGCGTTGATGCCACCCTGTGCAGCGATGGAGTGCGCGCGGCGGGGCGAGTCGTGGAACGTGAACGCCTCGACCTCGTACCCAAGCTCGGCGAGCGTGGCGGCCGCAGATGCGCCGGCGAGGCCCGTACCGACAACGAGCACCTTGAACTTGCGCTTGTTGTTGGGGTTGACCAGCTTGAGGTCTTCCTTGTAGCCAAGCCACTTGTCCTCGACGGAACCCTTGGGGATCTTCGAGGAGATGCCCTTGGACTCGAGGGTCTGCCAATTGCTCATGCGTGAACCTCCACGACCTTGCAGAGAACGAGAATCGGGAACGAGATATTGCCGAGCACGATCACCGAGGCGAGACCGCCGGCGATGTGGCGGCGCCACTTGTTGAATCGCGGGTGCGACCACCCCATGGACTGGAAGAGGCTCCAGACGCCGTGGAAGAGGTGCACACCGAGCGCCAGGTTGGCGAGGATGTATGCCGCTGCGACGAGCGGACGGTTGAGCGAGTGCGCCACGTTGTTGTAGGCGTCGCCTCGCACGAAGTTCCCGCCGTTCACCGTGCCGGCCGTGAGGTCGAGAATGTGCCAGACGATGAACAGCAGCACGATGGTGCCTGTCCATCGCATGGTGCGACTGGCGAAGGTGGCTGCCTGATAGTCACGGGCGGACTGGTACTTCACCGAGCGAGCCTCACGATTCATCTTCGTGAGCGTGGCTGCTGCGTGCAGGTGACCGAGCACTGCAGCGATGAGACCACCACGAAGGATCCACAACAGGACCGTGCGCGGCAAGATCGGGACGAGCAACTCACGGAGGAACTCGGCGTAGTGGTTGTAGTCCTCACGGCCGAGATACATCTTGAGGTTGCCCACCATGTGGACGAGCACGAATCCGAGGCCCATCAGGCCGGTGAGGGCCATGACGTACTTCTTGCCGACGGACGTGCTGTAGAGGTCCAACAAGAAGGGTTGCTTCTTGCGGGCCTTGGTTGCGGAACCCGTAATGGGTCCCCGCTGACGGTTGATCACCTGCGCCATCGTTGCCGCCGGCCTCCCAGTCGATTCGGTGTGACGTGACCCCAACGCTGAGGCCCACATCGGAAACTACCGGCGCAAAGGCCCCGCTACGTAACCCGAACGGAATGCCTCGTCGTAATGAGTCCGTAACAGACGGCTGATCCTGTGACCGTCGACACCGATGGTTTCCGTTTCGCAGGGTCGGGTCGCGTACACTCTCGCAAGTTGCAACCCTGCCGCGTTCCTCACCGGACGCGCCCGAGAATCCCGGAGATCACCGGTGTCAGCACTGCTTGCCGCTGAAGGCGGCTACCAGGAGTTCAAGTTGAAGGGGGGCGAGTGGAGTGTCCTACTGCTTTCAGTAGGCGCCGCCGTACTTGCCATCCTCGTCGGCTTCTACCTCATGAAGAAGGTCCTCGACGAAGACGAGGGCACGCCCAAGATGAAGGAGATCGCTCAGGCGATCCAGGAAGGTGCATGGGCGTACCTCAAGCGTCAGTTCAAGACGATCGGGCTCATCCTGATCCCGCTCGCCGTGATCGTGTTCGTCACGTCCGTGGCGGTGAAGAAGCCCGGAGGTGGCGAGGCCCTCAGCTTCGCCGGTTCGGGTGCGGCCCGCACCATCGCCTTCATCCTCGGATGTCTGGCGTCGGGTCTCACCGGCTACATCGGTATGACGCTCGCCACCCGTGGCAACGTCCGCACCGCTGCGGCTGCCAAGACCGGTTCGATGCCCAAGGCACTCACCGTTGCATTCCGCACCGGTGGCGTCGCCGGCATGTTCACGGTCGGCCTCGGCCTGCTCGGCGCCACCGTGATCATCATGATCTTCCAGAACACCTCGTCGGCCATCCTCGTGGGCTTCGGCTTCGGTGGTTCGCTGTTGGCGCTGTTCCTCCGAGTCGGTGGCGGCATCTTCACCAAGGCCGCTGACGTCGGCGCCGATCTCGTCGGCAAGGTGGAGGCCGGTATCCCCGAGGACGACCCCCGCAACCCGGCCACCATCGCCGACAACGTGGGCGACAACGTGGGCGACTGCGCAGGCATGGCTGCCGACCTGTTCGAGAGCTACGAGGTCACCCTCGTCGCCTCGATCATCCTCGGTGTGGCTGCCTTCAAATCGATCGGCCTCAACCCGGCCCTCGGCCTCGTGTTCCCGCTCGCTGCCCGCGCCATCGGCGTGGTCGCATCGATCGCCGGCGTGTTCGCCGTGAAGGCTCGCGAGAACGAGACCGACGCTCTGAAGCCGATCAACCGCGGCTTTGCCGTCGCAGGCGGTCTCACACTCATCGGCACGCTCATCGTGTCGCTGCTCTACGTGAAGAACGACAAGGGCGACCTGATCAAGTTCCCCGATGCCGAACTCATCAGCGGCGCGGGATGGCGTTGCTTCGGCGCTGTTGCCGTCGGCCTTGTGCTGGCGCAGTTGGTCAGCCGTCTCACCGAGTACTTCACCGGCACCCACTACGGCCCTGTTAAGGAAATTGCTGAGTCGGCACGCACCGGTCCGGCCACCGTGGTGCTCTCGGGCACCTCGAGCGGTCTCGAGTCGTCGGTGTACGCCATCGTCGCCATTGCGGTCGCCCTCGGCGTCACGCTGTGGATGGGCGGCGGCAACCTGCAGTTCTCGCTGTACCTCGTCGCACTCTGCGGCAT
>CANIBN010000164.1 GCA_947465505.1 Acidimicrobiales bacterium
CCGTAAGGTCCCCCAACACCGTTTTCCGCCTCCACTTATCCCCCGCACCACCGAGAGGTTCCCGTGAACGAACAGCAGCGCAACTACGTGCTCCACACCGTGGAAGAGCGCGGTGTGCGACTCATCCGTCTGTGGTTCACCGACGTGCTTGGTGTGCTCAAGTCTTTCGCCATCAGCCCTGCTGAGTTGGAGAACGCGCTCGAGGACGGCATGACGTTCGACGGTTCCTCCATCGACGGTTTCTCCCGCGTGCAGGAGAGCGACGTGCTCGCGATTCCCGACGCCACCACCTTCGAGGTGCTGCCATGGGGCGATGGCAAAGCCGCGGAAGCACGCGTGTTCTGCGACATCCACAATCTCGACTACACACCGTTCGACGGCGACCCGCGCCAGGTGCTGCGCCGGAACCTCATGCGTGCGCGCAAGCACGGCTTCGACTTCTTCGTGGCTCCCGACATGGAGTTCTTCTACGTCGCCCCGCCGAAGAAGGGACAGGCCCCCGAACTGCTCGACGAGGCAGGTTTCTTCGACCTCACCACCAACGACGTGAGCAGCAACCTGCGCAAGCAGACCATTCGCACACTTGAGGCCATGTCGATCCCGGTGGAGTACGCGTTCCACGAGGACGCACCGAGCCAGCACGAGATCGACCTGCGCCACACCGATGCGCTCACCATGGCCGACAGCATCATGACCTTCCGCCTCATCGTGAAGGAAGTGGCTGCGGCGCAAGGTGTGCACGCCACGTTCATGCCCAAGCCGCTTGAAGGTGTGCAGGGTTCCGGCATGCACACGCACCTCTCGCTGTTCCGCGGCGAGGAGAACGCCTTCTACGACGAGAACGATGCGTACAACCTCTCCGATGTCGCGAAGAAGTTCATCGCCGGTCTACTCGTGCACGCTGCGGAGATCACGGCGGTCACCAACCAGACGGTGAACAGTTACAAGCGACTGGTGCCGGGCTTTGAGGCGCCGGTGCACATCTCGTGGGCGCGCAACAACCGCAGTGGCCTCATCCGGGTGCCGATCCCGAAGAAGGGCAACGCGCTCGCAACACGTATCGAATACCGCTCGCCCGACGCCGCCTGCAACCCCTACCTCGCCTTCAGCCTGATGCTCGCGGCCGGCCTCAAGGGAATCGAGGAGGGTTACGAACTCCCCGCCGAGGCCGACGCCAACCTGTTCGAACTCAATGACGTACAGCTGTCCAAGCTCGGTATCGAGCAACTTCCCCAGTCGTTGAGTGAGGCGCTCAAGGTCATGGAAAAGAGCGAACTGGTTGCCGATGCACTCGGCGACCGACTCTTCGAGTGGTTCCTGCGGAACAAGCGCCGTGAGTGGCGTGAGTACAAGACCCATGTCTCGGCATTCGAGCTCGATCGGTATCTTCGGGCGCTGTGAGCAAGCCGACCGGGATCCTTGCGGTCTTTCCAGACCCGGCGCCGCCCGAACTGGCGCGCACGCTCGACCTTTCGGGCTATCGCTGGAAGTCCTTTGCGTCGGCCGACGAAGCCATCCGCAACGAACCGTCAGACGGCTGGGCGGGTGCCGTGGTCATGGCCGACACCGACCCCGAGGCAGCATGGGCATTCTGCCGAGCGCTTCGCAAGCGCGAGCCCGGCGTGGAGTCGCTCATCGTGCTGGTGTCCGGATCGCAGCTCGACGACCTGGCGCTGCGCGACGAACTCTTCGACGACTTCTGCCTCACGCCGTTCCACCCTCGCGAACTCGATGCACGACTGAAGCACCTGTTCTGGAACACGGGCGGCGGTTCACGGCCCGAGCTCGTTGACTACGGCCCGCTCAGCCTGAACCTCGAGACGTATCAGGCGTCCATCGAGAACACGCCGCTCGACCTGACCTATATGGAGTACGAGCTGTTGAAGTTCCTCGCACAGAACCCCGGCAAGGTGTTCACGCGCGAGATGCTGCTCTCACGAGTGTGGGGATACGAGTACTACGGCGGTGCGCGTACCGTCGACGTTCACATCCGACGTCTCCGCGCCAAGATGGGCGAGGAGCACGCAAACCTCATCCAGACCGTTCGTTCCGTGGGCTACCGCTTCGGGCAGAGCCGCTGGGGCAACTGAGAGCCGAGCGCGGACTCCACGAGTAAGTGGACCCCGAGGACTGGAACATCAGTCCGATGGCTCGTCGTCCTTGCCTTCACCCTCACAGTCGCGTTGGTAGACCCAGCGGCATTTGGCTCGTAGTGCGGCGAGTCGGTCGACGGGTTGTTGGGTGTGTGGTTGCGCGCAGTGGTCGTGCTTGTCGTGGTGCCGGTTGTGGGTTCTGCACTGGGCGCGGCCGTTGAACTGGTCAGTAGTGCCGCCGTCCTTCCAGGGAACGATGTGGTCGATATCGCCGTTGGCGGCAGGCGTATCGCACCCTGAGGGGTGTTGGCACCGTCGGTCTCTGGCTTGAATCGCGCTGCGGAGCTTGCCGGTGAAGGTGCGTTTCTGGGACGCGGTCAGCACCACGCTGGGGCCGTCGAACAGGAAGATCTCCATGAGGGCGTCGTCGACCCAGCCGTTGAGTTCTTCGGCTTGCAGGACGGTCCCGCCGGCGAGTTCGCAGAGACGCCGGGCTGTTTCGTCACCGACGTGGACGACGAAGAGGGGTTTGGGCCGGCGGGCGTCGGCTGGCATGGATGCTGATCGTGTGGCCATCTCGACGAGGGCAGCGGCGCGGCGTTGGGCGTTGGTGCGCTCGCTCCCGGATTCCTTGTCCTGCAGGTAGAGGATGTGCTCAAGGCGGTCGAGTTCCTTGCGGAAGATCTCACCGGCGATCGGGTCGAGGACGCCGTTGATGACCGTGGTGCCGTCGAGGGTCTCCGATGCATGGAGGTGCGCTTCTGCGGCGCGGTCACGGCGCTTGGTGGCTTGTTGGTCGCCGGAGCCGTCGGCATCGGCGCGGTTGCTCCAGTAGCCGACGGCGCGGATTGCGTCGTCGAACAGCAGTGGCTTGCAGGCGTTCACGAGTGTTTCCTCGTCTCGGGCGAACAGTTCGCGGCGGTGCGAACGGTTCGCCCGACCGAGTAGGTCGAGGTGCTCTGGGGACAGCGAACCCTCGGCGAGCGCAACGGCGGTGGCGGGCATCTCCTGCAGTTGCTTCGCGCGGCGGATCACACAGCGTGCTGCGGCCTTGGAGGTGTGAGTCTCGACCGACAGCCGCGACGCCGCCGTGAGCGAACCGTCAGAGCCCCACACCCGAAGGCGATCCCACCTGGCAACGGCCGGCGCGACCGCTGCGACAAGGCGGTGCTGCTCGACCACTGCGCCAACGACGAACGCGTGCAGCTCGTCGTCGCCGTCGAACGCATCGGGTGCGGCCAGCAGCTGATCGACCGCAGCGCGCAGTGCGAGGAGTGCTTCGGTAGCCGCCGACATGTGTTCATGATGACAGAGGGGTGCGACAGTGTTTGTGCGCGAAACCCCTATCTGCAAAGGGTATTTGTAGCGCGCACCAACGAACGCGTGGCGTTGCTTTCGGCGCTACCTCTCACCACTATTGCCCGGCGAGGCGGGCGACCACGGGAGCGAAGGCCTCGGTGCTGCGCATCGAGACCATCACGTAGCTGATGCCGTAGCGCTCCCGGCGCTCAACAAGTCGATCACAGATCGCATCAACCGATCCGATGAGCGCGTTGGGGTGATCGAGCATTTCCTCGGCGGTGAGGCCGAACGGAGCAGCGAACTTCCCGGCAGTGCCCAGCGCATCGTCGGTGATGGCGAGGAAGTAGCCGCCCACCTCGAGCTCGATGTCGTCGAAACGGCTTCCCGCACCCGCACGTACCCAGCCGACGCGTTCGTCCATCAGCGCCGCCGACGAGGTGCGCACGCTGTTGGCGCCCACCTTGCCCTCTGCGTTGTTGAAGTTGAAGCTGACGATGTCTGCGACGCGACCAGCGAGCGTGAGCACCTTCTTGCCGCCGCCACCGATCATGATGGGTGGGCAGGGTTGTTGCACCGGAACGGGCTGGCCCTTGAAGCCGCTCACGCTGGCCGCTGAGTTGCTCAGATTGAGCGTGTCACCGGCAAAGAAGGCCTTCGTGAACTCGACGTAGTCGGCAAGGCGCTGAATGCGTGCACCTGCACCATCCATCTTGAGCCCCATCGCCTCGTACTCGGAGTTCACCCAGCCCGCACCAAGGCCGAGTTCGAGACGGCCGTCGGAGAGCAGGTCGAGCGTTGCGGCACTCTTCGCCAGCACGACAGGGTGGTGGTAGTCGATGCAGAACACACGGGCACCGATCCGGATCGAACTGGTAACTGCTGCTGCCATCGAGATGGCCGGGATGCAGGCGAGTTGTTGCCCGCCGTTGGAGGCGGTGTCCACGTAGTGGTCTGCAGCGTGCAGCGACGAGTAGCCGAGGTCCTCGGCCTTGCGCGCCTCGTCCATCCACGCCCTGCCCGAGGTGGCAGCAGCGCCGAACACCCCGAACCGGAACTTCTTCGTTCCCATGTGAATCTCCTCAGCCGGCCTGGATGCGGGCGGCTTCGACGCGGTGACGCGCCATGACGTCGGCGAGATTGCCTTCGTCGACGATGCGACCGTCTCTCACCACGAAGCGCCCGTGCACGATGGTGTGCCACGCAGAGGTGGGACCGCAGCGCAGCCAACCCTCGATCGGATCTGCTATCGCTCCGGCGAAGATCGGCCCATCGAGCCTCCACACGGCAACGTCGCCCACTGCGCCGGGAGTGAGCACACCGATCTCGCCTTCGCGTCCGAGACAACCAGCACCGCCAAGCGTTGCGACCTCGAGCGCCATGCGTGCCGTTCCGGCACCGGCACCGTTTCGCAGCTTTGCGAGCAGCATCGCCTGGCGCGCCTCGAGCCAGAGCGAAGCTGAATCTGCGGACGACGAGCCATCCACGCCGAGGCCGACCTTCACGCCAGCCGCGCGCATCGGGACGACGGGAGCGATACCCGATGCAAGGATGAGGTTCGACGACGGACAGTGCGCAACACCGATGTGTGCAGCCCCGAGACGACGGACCTCGTCCTCGTTCGGCATGACACAGTGAGCCACCCACGTGCGGTCCGTGCACCAACCCGTGCGCTCGAGGTAGTCCATCGGGCGGCAGCCGAAGCGGGCAAGCGAGAAGTCGTCGTCCTCGGAGTTCTCTGCGAAGTGTGTGTGCAGGCGCACGTCGAGCTTCGCGGCGAGCTCTGCGGAGCGGACCATGAGCGACTCGGTGACACTGAACGGCGAGCACGGTGCAAGCGCGATGCGCACCATTGCTCCGTGCGACCGGTCGTGATGACGATGAACCGCCTCCTCGGACGCAGCAAGGATCGAGTCGTCGTCGGAGACGACATCGTCGGGTGGGAGTCCGCCGTCCTTCTGCGAGAGCGACATCGACCCGCGTGTGGGGTGGAAGCGCATACCGATGGACTTCGCTGCTTCGATCTCGGCGCCGAGGAGGTCGCCGCCGTTGTGCGGGTGCAGATACAGGTGATCGGTGCTGGTGGTGCAACCCCCGAGCGCAAGCTCGGCAAGGCCGACCCATGCCGAGACGTAGGCCGCTTCCTCGTTGAGCCCACGCCACAGCGGGTAGAGCGACTGCAGCCAGCCGAACAGCGGCTGCGACGTCATCGACGGCAGCGCACGCGTGAGGTTCTGGTAGAGGTGATGGTGTGTGTTGATGAGGCCAGGAGTGACGAGGCACCCCTGAGCATCAACAACCTCGGTGGCCTCCGGAAGCGGGTCTGTGGAAGCACCGACGGCC